>DASYAP010000055.1:0-29386 GCA_036501265.1 Solirubrobacteraceae bacterium
CCGAGCCAGACGAGGCCGGCTGTCATCACCACCCATAGGCCTTTCTCCCAGGGTTGTGAGATGTAGTAGCCGACCAAGAGGGCGTGAAGGAGCCCGGTGATCACCACCACCACTGCGAGCACGGAGTGCATCAGCTGCCACGCCTCGTATGACATCCCAAACCGCCGGCGCCACACTGAGGTGAAGAAGAGCACCAGGAGCGCGACGATTGAGGCCACCGCGAACTTCGCGCGCAGCGGTGAATGCAGCACGTTTAACAGCGGTACGAAGCGACTGTCCAACACGAACAGAAGGATCGGGTGAAGAAGCACGAGCCCGATCGCTACGTACGTGATCTCGCGATGAAACTGGAGTACGCGATCGATGCCATAAGGCGCCGTCACGGTGTGGATCCGCGCGGCCAGTACGAACTGAAGCGTCAGCACCGACAGGCCCACGAAGCCAAGCGCCACTGAAAAATTGATCACGAACCCGCGGGAGGGATCGAGCTGGATCAGGTTGAGAGGAAGTGGCGCGATCGCAACCGCGAGGTAGACCAGCACCAATAGAGTCGCCCGAATGCCGTATCTCATCGCTCGCCCCCGGGAGCGCACAATGCCGCGCGCGCACGTGGTGCGCCCCAGGACGCGCGCGATCCTATCTGATCAAGTGGCTGAGTTCTCAGGCGCGGGTTGGGGTCCCGCTGGCGCCGCTAGCGCGCTCGGTCGAGATCGCAGCGCGGCCTGACGGGCAAGACTCCCGCTCTTCTACGTAGCGTCCCAACTCCCGCTCGAACCGAGGCCACCAATCAGCTTCGTGCCGTCCCGGTCGCGGATGCTGAGGCCCTTCGACGCCGCGGTCGTCTCGCGGGCCGTGCGGCCCCATGGGACACTGGCCGCTCTCCCCGCCGCTGCCCCCGCCTTCGTAGTAGGGATCGATCAGGCGCCCACACCGAACGGTCCCGAGCGCGAACATGATGATGCTCGAGACTGCCCAGAGCGGCACGAGGCACAGGGCACACACCAAAGCGATCACCTCTGCTTTGCTCATCTGTCCGGCTCCCGGTAAAAACGAAGCGACGTCACCTCTGACGGCCAATCCCTCGCGGGCGCACGGCAAGCCTACTCCAGATTCCCGCCGGCTGGAAGACCCCGGAGGGGATTCCTCGCACGAAGTTTTCAGGTGGTACGCACGCGCGGGGCGCTCGCTGCGAGCAAGGCCTTACTTCACCAGCCCGAAGTGGTTGGCGAGGGAAACCGTCTGTGGATCGGCAGCGTGGGCGAGATAACCGAGGCCGAAGAAGTCCTCGACGGTCCGGGTCAACGAGTAGTGGTCAAAGAAGTTGCCGCTGTGGGCGCCAGGCTTGGTGCCGGGGTAGATCACAAAGAGCGGCACGTGGCAGCTGGGCTGGCTGCCGGCCAGGTCAGCGGTCTTGTCGGTGCAGTCCTGTCCGATCCTCGAGTCGGCGCCGGTGCCTTCGTCATAGGTCACGAAGATTGCCGTGTTGCCGGACCGGTATTCGGAGGAGGCGCCAACCAGCGAGATGAACTCTTGCAGCCAGCTGTCCGCGAGCGACAACGCACAGCTTCCCCCGCAGCTAGCTTCACCGTCGTTGGCGGTGTCTGGTGTGATCCACGACAACGCGCGCAGGCGCCCGCCCTGCAGATCGTTCCAAAACGCCCCGGACTTCGCCGTCAGGCTGCCCACCGGCACGTCGCGGGCCGCGCATTCGCTGCTGCTGATCCCGGTCGAGAAGATAGGTGGGTTGTGGCCGATCTTGTATGAGGGGCCGTTGGATTCATCACAGGCGGTCGGCATGGCCTCTTCATACGCCTTCCAAGCCCGACCGGCCGAATCCAGCTGCTGGTAGACGCTGGTCGCGCTGCTGGCGCAGGCAGGGTAGTTGCACCCATGCACCGAGCCGCTGGGGTACTGACCGAAACTGACCGCCAGGTAGTTTGCGGCGCTGGAGTGGGTGGCGCCCCACATCGACGTGGCCACTCCGCACGATTTGGCAAGAGAGTTCTCGAACGGGGCCGCGCTATTGCCGATCACCTGGCCGTAGCTGCGGTTTTCGAGCATCACGATCAGCACATGCCGCGGCGCCGCGGTCGGTTTCTTTGTTCCACAGAGCGAGCGCGCCTGCGCGGGACCTGCTGACGCTGTCGCCATCAGCGCGAGCGCCGCCGCCAAGGCGAAAAGCAGCCGCCAACGGCCAGGTCTGCTGTCAAGGCAGGCAGGGCGATGCGCCTTCGACGTCGAGTGCCCCTTAGCTGTCATGTCGACCTCGGAGATGTCGCAGCGATGTAGCCAAGATACCTAACGCCTGGCGCTCGTCGCGCCGCGGGGAATCCAATTGCACCTCGGCTCGGCGTCGCTTGCATCCTCGCCTCAGCCTCGGGCCACCGCCCGCGGTTCGTCCCCCGCGTGTGGATCAGTGCCGACGGGTAGGACACGGTCGTGACGAGTGGCCAGAACATGCCTGACACCTGGATGAGTTCGCGCAGCGTCGAGCGCTCTCGCCGGACAGCTCACGCCAGCCGCAAGACGGTGCTGATTGCCCTAGCCGCCAACGTGTTCGTAGCGGTCACGAAGTTGGCCGGCGGCCTGATCAGCGGGTCGGCGGCGATGCTCGCGGAGGCCGCCCACTCCCTTGCCGACACCACGAATCAGGGATTCCTGCTGGTCTCGATCTCCTTGGCGGCGCGCGAGCCGACGCCTGAGCAACCGTTCGGATACGGGCGAGTGCGTTTCCTCTGGGCGTTCATTGCGGCGATCGCCATGTTCCTCGCCGGCGCGATCTTTGCAATCGGGTACGGCGCCTACGCGCTCTCCTTCGGTGAGAAATCGACCGGCTACGCGGTCGCGTACGCCACTCTGGCAATTGCACTCGCGGCCGAGGGCATCTCTTGGGTACGCGCCGTACGCCAGACACGAGCAGAGGCGCGGAATGCGGAACTGCCACTGCTTCGGTACGTGCGGGAAAGCCGTGACCCGAACGTGAAAATGGTCCTGTTTGAGGACACCGCCGCCCTGGCCGGCCTGGCGATTGCGTTCGTCGGCATCCTCATGGACCAACTCACGGGCGCGGCAATATGGGATCCCGCCGCCTCGATCGCCATCGGCGTGCTTTTGATAGCGGTGGCGGGCTGGCTGGGCCACGACACCTCAGACCTTCTGGTGGGCGCGTCAGCGAGGCCCGGGGAACGCGCCGCGCTCGCCCGAGCGCTCCAGGACTTCGAAGAGATCGACAACGTGGTCGAGCTCCTTACGATGGTGCTCGGTCCTAACTCCCTGCTTGTCGCAGCACGAGTGGACTTCGCACAGGGGCTGACGGACGATACCGTCGAGCGTATTTCCGAACAGATCGACCAGCGACTCCGCGACGTCGTCCCAGACGTCACGGAGGTGTTCCTCGACGCGACGACGACACCGCGCGCTGTAAAAAAGATGAGGCCACAGTCGGTTAGCGCGGCAAGTCTGTCGGGGCCCCCCAGCCCCGAAGCAGCGGCTAGGGCCTCCCCGCATGTGGCGCGGGCTGCCCGGGTACCGCGATAAGACGGCCCGTTGACCCTGGCCCATCGCTCATCGCCGCCTCCATTCCGCGCCATTGCGCGGCGCCGACGAACAGCGTCCGGCCGTCGTCACCTCCAAGCATGCAGGCAAAGCAGCCGCGGTCGACGGGGATGGTCTTGACCACCTCCCCACCCTTCCGCACCCGGACGCAGTGCCTTCCCGGAACACTCGCGACCCAGACGGCCCCATCCGCATCGGCGCAGATGCCGTCGGGCGCGTGCTCGAGTTCAGCCCAGACCCGACGTTCCGAAAGCGTCGCGTCCGCGGCCACCGCGAAGGCCACAAGCTGTTGAGCGTACGAGTCAGCCACCACCAGCGTCTGGCCCGCGTCGAGTAACGCCATGCCGTTGGGAAACTGGAGGTCGTCGGCGACCTTTACGACGCTGCCATCGGGTCGAACCAACACGACGGTTCCGGGTCCTCCGTTTACGTACGTGTTGCCGACTGCGTCGACCACGAGTTCGTTAAACGGCGCGGAACCGAAGCTCGTCAGGTCGGCCACCGCGTCGAGTGTCCCAGCTGGCTGCTGGCCCAAGAGCAGTCTCCGCGGCCCGTCGACCACAAGCAACGACCCGTCCGGAAGCCAGTCGATGCTGAAGGGCAGCGTTTGCGGCGCGACCCGAGCCATAACCTCGCATCCCCCATCGACCGCCCCAGCCAGCACCTCGCCAGCTCCCCAGTTGCAGAGCCAGACTCGGCCGTCGCGCCACCGCGTCGACTCCGGAAAGCCGAGGCCATCGAGGACCACCCTGGGCTCACCCGCTGCGCTAACCATGTCGCCGACAAGCTAGCCGAGCGAGAGTGGGCGCACGCGACCGACCGAGTCGCCGCGGCCGCGGGTCCAGCTAGGGGCCCGCCGGCGTAGGCTGTCGCGCGTGTCTTTGGCAACCGAGGATCGCAACCGCAGGATGTTGCGGGCCAGAGACACGATGGACCGGGCGTTCGCCCAGCCGCTCGACGTACCGGCGCTCGCACGCATCGCTCACGTCTCGCCGGCTCACTTCAGCCGCCAGTTCCGGGTCACGTTCGGCGAGACCCCGCATAGGTACCTTCAACGCAGACGGGTGGAGAGGGCGATGGAGCTGCTGCGCGAAACCGATCGTCCGGTGACGGAGATTTGCTTCGATGTCGGTTTCAGCAGCCTCGGCACGTTCAGCCACACCTTTCGAAGGATCGTCGGTGAACCGCCCTCGAGCTACCGCTCCCGCTTCGCTGGCGACGGCGCGTCCCTGCGGGTTCCGGCGTGCTGGGCTATGGCGTGGCTGCGACCCGCCGGCTGATCGAGCATTTTCGAAGAAGCGTCTCGCGCCCACCGCGGCTAGCGTGCCGATCATGCTCAAGCGAATCACCCACACCTTCATTCACGTCCTCGACCAGGACCAAGCGCTCGATTTCTACGTTGGCAAGCTCGGGATGGTGGTCCATACCGACGCGGACCTCGGATTCATGAGATGGCTCACCGTCAGCCCGCCCGAACAGCCCGACCTCGAGCTTGCGTTGATGCTGCCAGGACCCCCCGCGTATGACCCCACCACGACCGAGCAGGTCCGCGAGCTCGTCGCCAAGGGCGCAGCGGGCGGCGGCGTCATCTTCGCGACCGACGACTGCCAGGGCACCTACGACAGCCTCCGCGCCGCCGGCGTCGAGTTCACACAAGAGCCGACCGAGCGCTTCTACGGTACGGACTGCGCGTTGCGCGACCCGTTCGGCAACCCAATCCGCTTCACGCAGTCCCCCAAGCGGCCAGTCGTCGTGCCGTCTGCGAGCGAACTACGAGACCAGGCCTAGCGTCTTGCCAACTCCGGCACCAAACGGCCGGCGTCCACGGTGCCGACACCTGTGACGAGGTCGTAGCCGCGCTTGGCGCGGTAGCCCTTGAGGGTGAAGGTCATCGTCTGCGAAATCGGGAACGTGACCGTGTTGTTCCCTTTGACGACGTCGACGATTCCTGGGGCGTGTGCTCGCTCCAGGCGATAGAGCGCCGGATTTAGGAGCCCCAATCGTCTGTGCGCGAACTGGTCGGCGATCGCAACGAGGCCGGCGAATTCCGGCGTGGCGCCGCTGGTACCGCCCGTGATGAGCCAACCAGCGCGACCCCGCAAGGAGTCGACCCGGAATGACGCAAAGACCAGGACGCCGCCGCTGAGCGAGGCGCTCATGGCCACGTCGGGGACACCGCGATGGTCTCCTACGATCGAGCGCACCGGGTTCTGGTAAGAGGGGCGCCCGAAAAGCGTCGAGACGCCGCCGTTGCTGGCCCATGGATCTAATTTTTCGTAGGCATACACAGCCAGGCTGTGGGTGTCGTTCCAGGCGGTGTCGGGCGAGGTTCGCCTGCCGGCCGCATCGAGATGCAGCTTGGTGCCTCCCACCCCGGTGACGAGGGGATCCGACGCCGGCCATTGCACGATTCGGTGCGTATAGAAGGCGCCGGTTCGGGTCGGACCGGTCACCCCCTGATCGTTGGACGCCGCCAGCACGGTCACGTGGTGGCGGCGCGCGCTGCGGTAGGCGTAGCGCAGTGAGGCGACGAACGGGAGGCCGAGGTTCTCCTCCGGGAGGCTGAAGCTCTGGCTGATGACGTCGCCGAGTTTGTGCCTGATCACGTAGTTCTCGGCCTGCATCATCTTCGGGAAGCCACCGCCCGCGACCGTTTCCGGCGCCGGGGTCTCGACTAGGAGGATGTTCGCTCCCGGCGCCACCGAATGAGCCATCTCAACGTCCTCCGTCGTCTCCCCCGCCTTGGCTGTCATCTCGGGGTTGTCGGGGTTGTACGGCGGCACGCGACCGGCGGGCGCGAGCACCCGGAAGGATGGCGGCGCTGGAAGCCCCAAGGCATGATCGAACACCCGAAGGTCGTGGCGTATCGTCGGTGAGCCGAAGGGATCGACGATCACGATCGTTCGGCCTCTGCCGGTGAAGCCTTTCGCGTACAGGCCGCGCAGTTCATATGCCCGCTGGAGCTGCTGCGGCCAGTAGCAGGCGATATGGACCACCCTCTTGCACTCCGAGGATGTGGGTGGGCGAGATGCGCCGGCGAAGCCGTGCCCAACGACAACCAAGCGGCCCTCATTGGCCAGCCGCCAGGGGCTCACCCGAGTCGAGGACGTCGGACCCGCAACCGCTGGCCGTGCTCGAGCCGGCAGCGAGGTGGCCACGATGACCCCGATCAAGGCCGCGAGCGGCACCAGCGTTAGTCGGACCAGAGGTCGCCCGGCGATTCGGACGCCCAGTCCCGCGTGATTACGGCTCTTTCTTCTCATGCGCTCTCCTACGTTCCGCCCCGCTGAGGCCTCGTGTCGAGAGCACCCACGGCTCCGGCGACCGACCCCGCCCGCTGTGACGGGGTCGATCGTATCTCAGCGACTCCCGCCGGGGCCAGAGGCCAGGGTGCTGGTGGCCTTCTGGCCCCGTAAGGGCAGCGCGACCCCCTCGCGCTGCCATGATTGCGGGCGTGAGAGAGGGGGGTGTGCCGCGCGCATTCGCGACCAATCCGTCCACCGTCGCCGATCAGGCGGCGATGGTGGCCGCGGCCTGGTCCCCGGCGAATGCGCCGGCCACGTGGAGGCTGACGGCAGCACAGTTCGAGGTACTGCACGCAGATCGGGAGCTCCTGGACATCGCCGCGACCGTCCGGCCCGACAAGCTCCCTGCGCTCCTGTTCCACGCAGCGGCGACATACCTCGTACTGGAGCTCCAGCCAGAGCCACTGCGGAGCTGGTTTCCCGAGGTCGGGCAGGCACAACCGGCCCTCGGCCCCCGTTTCGCGGCTGAGTACCGCTCTTTCTGCCTCGATCATCGCGACCGACTGCTCGACCTCTGCGCCCGCCACCGCTACCAGATGAACGAAGTCGGCCGATGTGCCGCCATCGTTCCCGCGCTTAGAGATGCCGCTCACGACGGTCGAGACGTCGCACTCGTGGACATCGGGACCGGCGCCGGGCTAGGACTGCAGTTGGACCGCTACCGCTATCGGTACCGCCGGCCTGACGGAGGCGTGACCGTTGTCGGCGAAGACAACAGCGAGGTGGAAATCGAGACCGAGGTACGCGGCTCTGCGGCCCCGTTGGAGAAAACGGCGCTGCCGCATGTGTCCGAACGCGTTGGAATCGATATCGAGCCGCTCGACGTCACCGATCCTGCGGTCCGCAGCTGGCTTGCCGCGTGCATCCCGCAGGAGATCGGCGCCGTGACCCGGTTTCACCAGGCAGTCCGCGTGGCGATGAGTCATCAGGCACGGGTGGTCCGCGGGGACGCCGACAGCGTTCTCCCACGCGTGCTCGATTCGCTGCCGGCGGATCTCCTGGTGTGCCTCGTCGACACCTTCGTTCATGTCTTCTTCACCGACGAGGAGCTGGCGCGCTTTCACGCCATCGTCCATGAAGCGGGCGCCGTGCGTGATCTCGACTGGATCTCGATCGATCCGCTGGTCCCGATGGGAAGTGCTGCTTCCAGAAGCGTGCTGGGCGTGGAGGTGCCCTCAGCTCTGATCGAGCGGGGCAGGCAAGAAGGCGTCTTCGGCCTCATCGGCAGGCTTGCCTATCGCTGCGGGGAGCGTTCGGCCGCGCTGCTCGGGGTCGCACATCCGGGCGCGGCGTGGCTTGAGTGGCTGACCCCGTCAAGATAAGGCTATGACCCTAAGCGTGACTGAAGTGCTCGGCTTGGAGCCACTCGATCGTGGCCCGTAGACCGGTCTCGTAGTCGACGCGAGGTTCCCAGCCCAGCAGTTCCCGCGCTTTGCGGTTGCTGAAATCCTGGTCTGAGCCCATGACCTGGACGGCCTGCCGAGACAGCAGAGGCGGCGTTGTCAGACCCGAGGCCCCACGCAACAGGCGGTAGCTGTATTCGAGTGAGAAGCCGACGGCAGTTGAAATCCAATACGGCATGCTGAGTCGGGGCGCCGCGCAGCCGAGCCCGTGGGCAATGTCTTCCGTGAACTGCTTCCACGTGACGCCGAGGCCGTCGCTCACGTTGAACGCCTGGCCGGGGGCATTCTGATGCTGCAGCGCGACCAGGGCTGCGTCGATGAGGTTCTCGACGTAGCAAAGGCCGGCCACCGCACGGCCGCCATCGATCAGGAGCATGCTGCGATTTCGGATCGCCCTCGCGATCTCGCCCACCACTTCCTTTGAACGGGGGCCGTAGACCGTTGCGGGTCGCAGAATGACCGCGGCAACTGACTGCGCTACGGTCGCGCGTCGGACCGCCGCCTCCGCCTCGAGCTTCGTCTGCGCGTACCAGTTGCGAAAGCGTGTGGGCTGGTATGTCTCGTCGATAGCGACGCCGCCGGGGTACCCGTAGACGTCGGTGGTGCTGAAGTGGATGAAGCGCTCCATGCCCGAAGCGACCGCGGCTTCGAGCACGTGGCGCGTGCCCTCGACGTTGATCGCGGCAATCTCCTTCGCCGTGGCCCAGTCGGATACGAACGCGCCGCAGTGAAGCGCGTAGCGGCAACCGTCGGCGGCGTCGAGCAGCGAGCTCAGACTGGTGAGATCACCGACAGCAAGCTCGACGTCCAGCGCGTCGAGCAGCGAAGTGTCACTGGTCGCCCGCACCAGACAGCGCACGCGGTGGCCTTCGCGCACAAGCCGCTCCGCGAGGTGTCCGCCGATGAACCCGGTTGCCCCTGTGAGAAAGCAAGTCGCTCCAGCCGTTGGCTTCGACGCGCTGGCGGCCAGGAGGTGACCGTCGCTCACCGGCGAGCCGGGGCGATCCGGCGGCGCAGCGTTGCCTTCGCGATGCCCCGAACGACGGCCCAGTTCTTTCCTGCTTCGCCCTGGCAGTCGGCGAGAACCGCGCCAAGTGCTTCAAGGAAGCTGGATACCTCCGACTCCGAGAGCGTCAGCGGAGGAAGCAACTTGATCACGTCATTGGGACCGGCCGCCATCGTGATTACGCCGTGGTCGCGATGAAGCGGAATGACCACCAGCTGTGGAAAGAGCCCTTCGCTCGCCGCATGGAACAAGCGCCAGTTCATCCTGCCGGTCATTGAACTTGGAGCACGCAATTCGATCCCCAGCATCAGCCCGCTGGAGCGCACCTCCCTGATCATCTCAAAGCGGTCCGCCAGCTCGGTGAGCCCGTCGACCAGCACGGCACCCATCCGCTCAGCGTGCTCGACCAAACGGTCGCGCTCGATGATGCGAAGCGTCGCCAATCCCGCGGCCATCGATAGCCGATTGCGACCGTAGGTCGATTGGTGCACGTAGCAGCGCTCGAGCGTTCCGACCGCCTTTTCATAGACCTTTCGCCTCGTGACCATCGCCGCGACAGGCATGTAACCGCCGCTGAGCGCCTTTCCGACCAGTACGGCGTCGGGCTCCAGGCGCCAATGCTCGAGCGCGAACCATTTCCCGGTACGCCCCAGGCCGGTCTGAACCTCGTCGACGACGAACAGCGTGCCATATCGCCGGCACAGTGCCTGCGCGGCCTCCAGATAGCCGTCAGGTGGAAGCGCCACGGTACGGCCCTGGACGGGCTCGACGATGAACGCCGCGACATCCTCCCGACGCAGCTTTGCCTCCAAAGACGACAGGTCGCCGAATGGAACGCGCTCGCAACACGGCAGCAGCGGTCCGAATCCCTGCCTGAAGTAGTCGTCACCCACCAGCGAAAGCGGACCGAGGGTGACGCCATGAAAGCTCGAGTCACAGGAGATAAGGCGCGGCCGGCCGGTCGCTGCCCGCGCGAACTTCATCGCAGAATCGACTGCCTCGGCGCCGGTGCTCGTGAAGTAGACCGCGTCGAGGCCGGGTGGCATCAGCCGCGAGAGCCCTTCGGCAAGGATCCCCGCCAGCGCCGAAAAATGGATCTGCACGCCGTCCACGAGGTCGGCATCGAGCACGGCCCGGAGGACCTCGCGTACGTCATGGTGGTTGTGACCCAGGCTCGCAAAACCTTCGCCCGTATGAAAGTCCAGATACGCGCGACCGGCGGGGTCATATAGGTAGGAGCCCTGGGCGGCCGTGTAATCCGCGTCAAACCCGAGGATCTGCAGGACGTCGACGAGCGATCGGTCGAGGTGGCGCGCGGCCAGCGTCAAGGTCTCGTCGGCACGCTCCACGGCATCGGCGACGACGCCAAGGGAGTCCGCGCCGGGGACTTCCCGAGCGTCGGCGTTCAAGAGCATCAGCGGCGGGACTCTACGCGAGCGGCGAACCCGGTGAGCCACACGATGGTCGCGTCATCTCAGCGAGTTGCCACCTCCCTCCAAGGCGGCCCGGAGCCTCCTTTCGGTCAGACGAAGTCGTCCTCGGCGACCTGAACGTAAAACTGTCGAGTCATCTCAGGTTCGATCACAGCTACCGTACCGGCCGCCACTCGTGCAACCAGTCGGCGACGGCGGCCTCGATTGCATCGGTGCTCCTGAGCGAGTGGCTGCCGGTCACGGGCACGATTTTCCGGGCGGGGCCTGGCGGCGGCATCCCGAAGGGGTCGCTCTTCCCCTGCACTACGAGCACCGGCACGCGCACTGCCTCGAGCTCGGAAAGGCGGCTCTTGGACGGGTCATCCGCCCGGCCCGGCGGGTGCAGCGGGAAAGCAAGGCAGAGCACCGCCGCCGCGCCGACCTCGCCGGCGGTCCGGCAGGCGACCCGGGCGCCGGCTGATCGGCCGCCGACCATCAGCGGCAGCTGCGTGAGTACTCCATGCCGCAATTGGTCGATCACCGCCAGCCACGCAGCGTCGAGCTGCCGAGCGGGCGGTTGGCTGCGTCGGCCCGCTACTCGATACGGCTGTTCAACCAACGCGACGTTGAAGCCGACTCTGCGCGCAGCCCGCGCCGCCGCCCCCAGGTCGGACGTCTCGACGCCACCGCCCGCCCCGTGCCCCAGCACCAAGGCACCTATGGGGTGCTTAACGAGGTGCGGATGGATCCGTGCCGGCCCATGGGGCGTGTCCAGCTCGAGAATGACCCGAGAGTACCCGTCGCGGACCGCGGGACCGAGCCGTCTCCGGACATACGCTGAGCTCCCTTTGCACAGCAGGCGGAATTCCTGTCGCCGGGCACGGATAGCTCACCGCCTCCAGTACGGGTCGCCATGCTCCTTGGACAACGTGGAAGATCGCGGTCGGGTACCCCGCGTACCGCCCGCACGGGCTGGCGTGATTGAAGTCGGCGCGCGCGAATGCGTGATCGGTCGAGGCGATCGTCACGCTCAGGCAACGAGTCGGATAGCCGTACGCCGCCGCGACCCCAGGCGGCCCGCCTTCATCCGCCCCCGCGGCGAGTCTGTGTGACTTGGCGGCCCCACCTCCAAACGAAGTTGTCGCGACGATCACCGCGGCCGCCGAGACGGCCGCCGCGGCCACCCACATCCCGTACGCGCGACTAGGAGGCCCGGCAGCGCGCCTCGCTCGCAAACGATTCCAGAGACCCCTGTCCCCCGGCTCCTGCAGCACGGTGATCCGTACCTCGGATGGTGAGTCAGACCAGCCTTCCCGTGGAGGCTGATTGCCCATCCGAGACTTCTCAAGTCCTCAGCGACTCATCGCTGCGAGCTTGCGCGACGCCGCGCACCACCGCCACAACCACCACCACGACGACGAGCGCGACCGTGAGCAAGAGGCTGTAATGGGTGATCTCATGGGCGACGTTGACTGCAGAGCGCCCGATCGCGTAACCGAGCCCAACAATCAGCACGACCCACAGCAACGTTCCGGCGAGATCGAGCAGCAAAAAGCGGCGAAGACGCATCCCGGTCCAGCCCGCTGCCGCATAGATCAGCGCACTTGGCACGGGCAGGATGTATGCGAACAGCACCGCCCAGGAGCCGTATCGCTCCGAGAAGCGGACCGCTCGCTCCATCCTCCGCTTGCCCCGGGGACTTTGCACGCCAAGGTACCGAGCGACGTCCGGGCCCCACAACCGGCCAGCCCACCATATGAACGGGTCGGTCATCATCAGGGTCGGCACGGGAGCGAGCAGCGCGAGCACGAGTGATGCTTCGCCGATCCGCGCGAAAGCGCCGCCCGCAACCATCGCCGCGATCGAACCACGCAACGCCTCCAGCAGCACGGGATTGCTCCCCAGCAGCGAGGGAACCACGGGCAACAGCACCAGCGAGTAGAGGCCTCCAAGCACCAGCACCGTCGCGCAGATCGCGCGGCGGCGGCGGAGGTCTTTTCGATCCGGGGCGAGTTCCACCAGGGAACTGACTAGCACACTCGGTGGAACTCGCCCAACTCCGACTTTTCCAATCAGGCCGCGAGGAGCTCGACAACCTCGTCGGCTTCCAAGCGCTCGGGCGCCACAGCGTCGCGCTCGATCTCGTGTTCGCGAACAAGCCATAGCGCGAGCGCTGCCCCGACAAACGCGACCACACCCCCGATCAGGAGGATCGAGTTGAGGCCACTGAGGAAGCCCTGGTGGGTAGCGTTGACGGCCAACTCACGGGCCCCGTGCGGTATGGATTGCGTGGCGGCTGCGAGGTGACCACCAGTCAGCGACTCGATCAACTGCCGCGGCCGGCCAGCGGCTGCACCCGGGGTCCCCGCAAGAACCGTGGCGATCTTGCCCGATCCACGGGCCAGGAAAACCGCTCCCCAAGCCGCGGTCCCTACAGCTACCCCGACCTGCCTGAAGGTGTCGTTCACACCTGCCGCCATGCCGCTGCGTTCCTTAGGCACGACGCTCAGCGCGACATCGGCGATCACGGGGTTGAGGATTCCGACCCCCAAGCCGGCCACGATGAACCCGGGAAGCAGGACGGTCCAGCTGGATCCGGCGTCGATGCCGGACATCAGCACCAGCCCGATACCCGTCCCCGCCAGCCCCACCGCCATCAGTACACGGGCTTGAACGCGCGGTAGCAGCACGCCCGCGATGGGGGCCGCGATGAACGCCCCAAGCGTGATCGGCAGGTACCGCACCCCGGCCTGCAGCGGTGAGTTGTGGAGGTAGTCCTGGAGGTAGAGCGTGAGGTAGAGGAAGAGCGCGAACAGCGAAGCGGAGACTCCCAGGGCCGCGAGCTGAACGCCCGTGAAGGCCCGGCGGCGGAACAGACCGAGCGGAAGCATCGGCTCGGGCACGCTGCGCTCGACGCCGATGAACGCCGCTAGGAGCGCGACGGCGGCGCCGAACTCCGCGATGATCTGGGGGCTCCCCCAGCCCGCGTCATTGCCTCGCAGCAATGCGAGCACGAGCAGGAACAGGCCGCCGCTGAGCGTGCCAAGCCCGAGCCAGTCGATTCGACCCGCATTCGGGTTGCGAGACTCGCGAACCTTCATGTATGTCGTCGCCAGCGCCGCGATCCCGACTGGGACGTTGATGAAGAACACCCAGCGCCAGCCGAGGCCGTCAGTGATCACCCCGCCGACCAGCGGACCTACTGCAACGGACATACCGATGGTCGCGCCGTAGATCGCCATCGCCGTGCCGCGTGCTCTCCCGGCCGGAAACTCCTGTGCGACCAGCGCGAGCGAGACGGCGAACATCGCGGCGCCGCCGATCCCCTCAACCGCGCGAGAAACGTTCAGGACGGTCGCGTCCGGCGCCAGCCCGGCAGCCAACGACGCCACGGAGAAGATCGTCAAACCGGCGGCGAACACGGCGCGGCGGCCGAGGCGGTCTGCCAGCGAACCCGCAGTCAACACGACCGCCGCGAGCGCGAGCGTATAGGCGTCGATCACCCACTGAAGGTCGTTGAAGGTCGCGTGAAGGTCTTTCGCGATCGACGGCAGCGCGGTATTCACGACCGTGATATCGAGCAGCAGCATGAACGTCGCCACGCTCACCGCCATCAATGTCCACCACTTGCGTTCCATTCGAAGTCTCCGATCGTTTAGCTATAATCGTCAGGGAGCTTTATAAGGTATCCTGATAATTCGGAGACCTTATCAGGCGGCCTGACGATATGCAAGACGAATTCGAGAACCAGATGCGGCCACCGATGGTCCGACTGCTCAATATCGCGCTCGACGAGTTCGCCGAGCAGCTCTACGAGCGGATGTCGGCCGCGGGGTTCGGGGATATCCGGCCCGGGCACGGATGTGTCTTCGGAGGTATCGATCCCGACAATGGCTCGCGGTTAACCGAGCTGGCGGAGCGCGCCTGCATGACGAAGCAATCCGTGGGAGAGGTCACGAGTGATCTCGAGAAGCGCGGTTATCTCGAGCGGATCGCCGACCCCGACGACGGCCGCGCCAAGATCATTCGCCTCACGAGCCACGGTCGCGAGGCGTACACGGTCGGACGCCGGCTCATCGATGATCTAGAGCGCGAGTGGGCGGAGCGCTACGGCGAGGAGCTTATAGCCGCTCTACGCGATGCACTCGAGGCGGTAACCGCCCACAGGCTGGACGCGCTACCGGCGTAGCAGCAGCGCGCGCAACTCGTCGATTGTGTCGGCTTCATCCGGCCGCTTATCAGGCCGGTAGCGCTTTACGCGTGCGAAGCGGAGCGCGACACCCCCCGCGTAGCGCGTCGAAGATTGGACACCATCCAGCGCGATCTCGACCACCAGCTCCCTGCGGACGAACACGGCGATCCCACGCCGGGCGGTCTCACGTTCCAGCAAAGCCTTTGTCTGCCATTTCAAAAGCTCGTCGGTGAGACCCTTGAAGCACTTTCCGACCATCACAAATTCGCCCGTGGCGGCGTCCTTGGCGCCAAGGTGGAGATTCGAGAGCCAGCCCTGTCGGCGACCGTGGCCCCACTCAGCGGCGAGGACCACAAGGTCATAGGTACGCACGGGCTTGACCTTGCGCCAGGCCTTGCCGCGCCGACCGGCCGCGTAGAGCGATGCGGCATCCTTGATCACGACACCCTCGTGTCCCGCGCCCAGCGACTCCTCCAGGACGCGCTGGCCCTCTTCGGGGTCGGATGTGACCAGCGCGGGGATCCTTAACTGTGGCGCGATTGAACTGAGCGCGGCGGCGCGCTCATGCAGGTGCGTGTCGAGGAGATCCTGGCCATCCAGATGCAGCAGGTCGAACAGGAACGTCGTGATGCCCGCCGGCGGCGCGTCGCTATCGATCTGCGACACCGTCTCCTGAAAGGCCGCCGGCCCGTCGAGGGTCATCCACAGCGCCTCGCCGTCGAGCACCGCTTGGCTTATAGGCAGACCGCGCACGGCGGCGACGATGCCGGGCAAGGCTGCGGTGATGTCGTTGAGGTTGCGGGTGTAGATGCGCACTTCGTCTTCCCGGCGATGGATCTGGATGCGGATTCCGTCGAGCTTCCACTCAACAGATGCGCGCTCGAACCCTGAGATCGCCTCGGCCACGCTTGTCGCCGTGGATGCGAGCATCGGAAGGATCGGCTGGAAGAGTTCGAAGCCAACTTCGCGAAGCCCCTCCTCCCCTCTCGCCATCGCGATCGCGGCGGTTCGCGTCAGGTCACCTGAGAGCATCAGCGCGCGCCGGGTGATCTCACCGGAGGCCCCCGCGGCCTTCGCGACCGCATCCGCCATCACCCCGCCCAAGGCACCTTGCCTCAGCTGGCCGGTGACAAGCCGCTTGAGGAAGTCGCCTTCCTGCTCGGTGGCCCGGCCGAGCAGATCGCCCAGAATCTGCTTGCGTCGCCCCGAGGAGCCGCTTCCGACGGCGACCTGAATCTCCCAGATCGCGCGATCAACATCGCTCAAGGTGAGGGAAGGCTCGCTCGCCGGCCGGGCCTCGACGCCGTAGATCGTCGAGTATCCGACCCCAACGCGCCCCTGCCGGGGAACACCGGAGAGGAACCCCACTGCGGTGGCGACCTCCTCTGTGTCGAGCCTTCGGAGCAGGTCGACGAGGATCGCGACCTTTCGCGAGCGCGCACTGATTCCGGCGACCTGGTCCGACGTGGCAACGAGATCGGCGAGCAGAGTCATGGCAGGTCTTTCTGGGGTTGCGAGCCTCGGGTCGCATCGAGGGCTCATCGAGGCTAACCACAAGACACGGCCTGCGGGGCGGGGGCCTCTGCGCTGGGTCGTCGCGCGTCCGATGCGGCCAACGGCAGCTGAGTCGGACCCGCGCGAGGTTCAAGAGCGCCGATTGGCCCGGCCGGTCGGATCATCCGACCGGCCGGACCACGCCCCCAGATCAGCGTTCCGAATTGGGAACCGCCCGCACCTTGGCGCCCGTACGCTGTCCGCCCGGCTCTCTCGGCGGCCTGGCGATGGCCGCTTGCGGGTGACTGAAGTCGAACAGGTCGAACAGATCGCCGATCGCAGGCCGGTTGGTCGGCACATACGGATCGCTGCCGGAGCTCACCGGATTCGGCAGGTTGTCGAGGCTGCGAGACGACAGGGGCTGGAGGTGCCAGTTGCGCTCGATGAACTTCAGGATCGAGACATGGTCCTCGTAGGTATGGCTGATGTAGCCGGGCTTCGTGTACGGAGACACCACGACCATCGGCACGCGAGTCCCATCGCCGAAGAACGAAACGGGCTCGATGTAGCCGGAGTCGTAGTAGCCGCCGCCCTCGTCGAAGGTGACGAAGATCGCGGTGCTCTTCCACAGCGACGGGTTGCTCTGGACCTCATTGATGGCATGGGTGGCGAACGCTTCGAACGCCGCCAGCGTTGAGTATCCGGGGTGGCCTTCGTCGTTGCCCGGCTTGAGGAAGGAGACCGCGGGAAGCGTCCCGTGGGCCGCCTCATCGTCGAACGCCTTGACTCCGTGCTGGATGTTGCGGCGCTTGGCCGGGTTGGTCATCACCGAGGTCGCGTACTGCATCGGATCGCAGATCCCGCAGTAATTGGGCCCGGGATGACCGTTGTTGTAGCCCTCGCCGAAATAGCCCCAGGTGATCCCGTGCGCGGAGAGCTCGTCTCCGATCGTACGCAGCGAGTGCTGCGGAGGGACGGTGAACGTCGAGGTGTTCAGGGAGCCGTCGGTGTTGTAGCCGGGGTTGTAGTTGTTGAGCAAGTAGTAGTGCCCCGGCGCACACAGGTTGGCCACCTTGTAAGTGAGCGTGCCGAGGTACTTGGTCACTCCCGCGACGCCCGGAGCGGAGTGGTCGGAGCAGTTGGAATAGCTGCCGCCATTGGTGGTGCCGGTCTGGCCGTAGCCGTCCTGGGTGTACCAGTCGTTCGTGCCAGGCTGGGGATTGGGGTTCTCGATCTCGCCCACGGGCGGTTTGACCGCCTTCCCGTTCGAGTTCTGGTAGGAGGCGGCGTCGCCGGTCCCCAGCGCGATGTGGTTGGCGCCGGTGCCGCCCATCACCGCCTGGTGGTAGTCGTCGGACATCGCATAGTGCTGGGCGAGGAACTTGAAGGTGGGCGCGTCCCCGGCTGCCATGTTGTAGAAGCCCATGTCGAGGGCGCCCTGGTCCGTGGATTCATCGGTGAAGGGGTGAGGCGGAGGCGCGCCGTTCGAGTCGCCGGCATGCTCGTGCACCCAGGTCCAGAGATCGTTCTTTCCGCCCGAGACCTCCTGGTACATCTGGTAGAAGCGGTGGATCGGGTCTCCGACGTAGGCGCCGTTGAACTGGCAGGTGCCGTACTTGCTGTACTCGCCGTGGTCGTCGAAATACGGAACGTACTTCGTGATCTGATACGGCGCATTGGGCAGCGGGGGGAAACGCTTGTCGATCGAGTTTCCCGCCTGCCCATCGCAGGCTTTGGACACGTAGGTGGTATTGGGTCGCGGGAGCGTCTTGTAAGCGCCCGCGCCCTGCGGATCGACCGTGTACTTAGCCGTGTCCAATGCCGTCCGTTGGAGCGCCGCGCCCACGTTGGTGCCGGGGTTGCCCGAGGCGGTGACGATCTTCTCGGAGTGCAGGTTGCGCACCGTCTGGCCCTTTGGCGGCTGGTAAGTGCCGTACACGTTGTCGAACGTGTGGTTCTCGCCGATGATCACGATCACGTGCTTGATCGGCGTAGCCGTCGCGGTCGCATTTGTCGCGCCCTGCAACCGGGTCGCGCCACGGGACGGTCCCCGACCCTTGGCGGATCCGCGGGCTAGCGCCCCGCTGGACATCACGATTACGCCGGCTCCTGCGACAGCGAGCGTCAAAAACCACAGGCGCCGATGGCGCCCTAGCGGACGAAGCATCTGAACCTCCGGGGGGACGAAACTGGAGTTCGAGTCGCGCGCAGCCTAAATCTGGCAGTCGGAGCGGTTGTTGCGCGGCCGTAAAAGTTCCGCAACGATGTCGTGAACCTTCTACGCCACGCTCGCCGCCGACCCGCTCCCGGTTCCGATGTCCTTGTTCTCCGGGGCGAACTTGCTCGCGACGAACGTCGCCCCTTGGGGGTCGGCGATCACCGTCATCCTGACCCATGGCGCATCGAACGGGGCCACGACCACCCGACCGCCTAGCTCTGCGGCCCGGGAGGCTATGGCGTCGGCATCGTCGACGGCGAACGTGACGCTCCAATGGACGGGGACCTCGGGCTGTCCGTCGGTGATGGGGTTGAGCGTCGCGACAACGTCCTCGAAGCCCTTGGGCGCTCCGCTCTGCGCCATCCGCTCCCGCAGTCCAGGGTCGCGCTGCTCGAGGAAGTCGCCGTAGCCGGGCAGCCGCCAAGCCTGCCAGTCATCCCCGGTCTGGAGCACCTCCCATCCGAACACGGAGCCATAGAACGGCTTCGCGCCCTCCGGGTCATGCGTGTGCAGACCATTGAAGTTGAGCGAGCCGGGTTCGTTCACGATCCTCGCGCCCCGGTGTCGTTTGGCCTGCCATACGCAGAAGACCGCCCCCTCGGGATCCGCGCACACCGCCATCCGCCCGGCGTCCATCACGTCGAAGGGATCGCTCATCACGCGTCCGCCGGCGGATCGCACCTTCGCGGCGGCCTCGTCGGCGCTCTCGACCCAGATATAGGTGTTCCACCGCGCCACGGGTGGACCGCTTTCCGGAAGCGAGCCGATCGCCGCGACGTCGCCGCCGCGCAGCCTGGCGATGTAGTACCTGCCGGGCGAGCCGTGTGGCATCGCGTCCTCGATCTCCCAGCCGAAAAGGCCGCCGTAGAAGGACACTGCGGCTTCCGGATCGGGCTGGCTGGTGTCGATCCAGCATGGAACGCCGGCCGGGTATCCGTGACGCTCAAGCATCGTTGCTCCTCACTGTTTCGATTGACATCGCGCTCACAGTACGGGCGGTTTAGGTCAGGATCCGTCCTCGATTTTCGAGACCATGGGGGCATGGCCGATACCGCCAGCCGCATGCTGGAACTGCTCTCGCTACTCCAAGCCCGCCGCGACTGGCCGGGAAACGAGCTGGCCCGCCGGCTCGGGGTGTCGGGACGGACGATCCGGCGAGATATGGAGCGCCTGCGCCAACTCGGCTATCCCGTGCAATCGCTGAGCGGCCCAGCCGGCGGTTACCGCCTTCGCGCCGGCGCCGCGATGCCGCCGCTGGTACTCGACGACGAGGAGGCAATCGCGATAGCCGTCGGCCTCACCACTGCCGCTCGTGCCTCGGTGGCCAGCGTCGAGGAGACCGCTCTGCGGGCCCTCGTCAAGCTCGAGCAGATCCTGCCCTCGCACCTGCGCCGTCGCGTCCGCGCCCTCGGCTCGATGACAGTCACGCTCCCGGTTGCGGGGCCAACGGTAGATCCGCATCACCTGACCGTGATCGCTGCGGCGTGCCGCGATGCGGAGTGCCTGCGCTTTTCCTACCGCCGCCGCGACCGCAGCGAGACCCGCAGGGAGGTAGAGCCCCACTGGCTCGTAAATCGTGGCCACCGCTGGTACCTCGTCGCGTGGGACCGTCTTCGCGGCGACTGGCGGACCTTCCGCGTCGATCGCTTGACCAAGCCCACGACGACCGGCCTGCGCTTCAAGCCCCACCAGCTGCCCAGCAACGACGCCGCGACCTTCATCGAGCGGAGCATCGTGGCCGCGCCGAATCGATTCGAGGCCGTCATCATCCTTCACGCGGAAGCGGAGCAAGTGGCCCGCCGGCTCCCCCCTCATTGGGGCGCGATCAAGCCGATCGACGCTCAAACCTCGGAGTTGAGGACTGGCGACGATGACCTTAAATGGCTGGCGCTGCGCATCGCGATGCTCGGCGTGGACTTCGAGGTGCGAGAGCCGCCCGAGCTAGCGGACCACCTGCGCGCTTTGGCCGCCCGGTTCGACCGCGCCGCTCGCTCGCACCTGGGCGGTACGGTCCTCCGTCCGTGAGGCGACCCGGCGCGGCGCGCTTTTGCGCTTGGCGGGGAGCCGCCCAGCCTTGCGGGCCTGGTCGGTTAGCAGGTACTCGATCTGGGCGTTGATGCTGCGAAGATCATCGTCGGCCCAACGGCGCAGCGCCTCAAACAGGCGAGGATCGAGTCGAAGCAGAAAACGCTTGCTCTCAGCCATTTCAGCCGGTCTTCACGTGTCGAGCGAGCCAGTGTTGATCACCGGCGTGGGCGAATGGTCACCCGACAGGACCACCATCAGATCCATTGGATCGTGGGCGACGGTGTTACGGCGTGCCACGCTCATGTGATATCACGAGGATACTATATCGATAACGAGCTTGGTGTCAATCGCCGGATTTGGCGGGCGGTGGAATCGGGTGGCTCTCGCTCGCTATCGGCTCGGAGATGATCCGCGCGCCACGGCCACGCGTGACGAAGCTGAAGGACCATTGGATCATCACGAGCAGGCGGCTCTCGAAGCCAATCAGGTACCAGAGGTGCACCACGAGCCAGACGATCCAGGCGAGCAGGCCGCTGATCCTGAATAGCTTGATCTCGGCAACCGCGGCACCGCGGCCGATCGTGGCGAGATTCCCCTTGTCCCTGTAGCGAAACGGCGGATGGCTCGTGGAGCGCAGCCGCGTGCGCACGACGCTCGCGACGTAGCGCCCCTGCTGCATTGCCACCGGCGCCACACCCGGCAGGGTCATCACGGAACCGTCCGTACTGCGCACGCGGACCATGTCACCGATCGCGAACACTTCGCTGTGCCCAGGGAGCGTGAGGTCCGGCTCGACGCTGACCCGGCCCGCCCTGTCAACCTCGGCGCCGGTCAGCTCGCCGAGCCTGCCGGCGAGGCCCGAGGCGGTGACCCCCGCTGCCCACACAACGGTCCTGGCGGGTATGCGCTCCGTTTTCCCGCCGTCCGCCTCTACCGTCACGCCCTTCGCGTCCACCCCGACGACGGTCGAATCCACCATGGGCGTGACCCCCAGCTCGCGCAGCGATCGCGCGGCCTTTTTCGAAAGCGAAGGCGGGAAGGTGGTGAGCAGCCGGCTCGCCGATTCGATCAAGAGGATCCGACCGGTCCGCGTATCGATCGTGCGGAAGTCTCGGCGCAGCGTGTCGCTGGCGAGCTCGCCGATCTGGCCCGCCATCTCCACCCCGGTGGGCCCTCCCCCGACCACTACGAACGTCAGCCACGCCGCGCGGTCGTCCTCGTCGGTCTCCATTTCGGCGGCCTCGAATGCGCTCAGGATGCGGCTGCGCACTGACAGCGCACTCTCGAGCGATTTGACTTCGGCTGCGAACTCGCTCCACTCGTAATGGCCGAAGTACGAGTAATGGGAGCCCCCAGCGACGATCAGGGTGTCGTACTCGATCGAGCTTGGATCAGGGATCGTGTCGGCCGAGCGCACTGACAGCTCGCGCGCCGCCAGGTCGAAGTCGCGGACCTCCGCGAGCACAACGCGCACGTTGCGGTCGCGCTTGAAGATGGCCCGCAGCGGATAGGCGATCTCCCCTGGGGAGAGCGCCCCGGTCGCGACCTGATAGGTGAGCGGCTGGAAGAGATGAAAGTTTCGCTGATCGACCAGCGTTATCTCGACGGGCTCGCGGCGAAGCTTCAGCACTGCCTGCAAGCCGCCGAACCCTCCGCCGACCACCACTACCCGGTGATTCCCCGTGGCGTACGCGATCACTGCAAGGTACCGGGGTATCGAGGCACCCGCCCATCGGGCCGACGCCGACCGCACGACCGAGCGTCAGGGTTGGAGGCTAAACGGCGGGTAGCGGTCGGTGATCAGGAGGAACGCGTACGCGCCGACGCGGTTATGCCAGCGGATCACGCCCTCGATGTAGTCGAACAGCGCGGGCGGGTAGCGGCCCGTGAAGAGGATCGCGAACCAGGCGGCGATGGCCGCGATCAACCCGCCGATGTCGAGGAAGAACAGCACGACGTAGTGCGGGATCGCCAGCAGCCATTTGATCAGCGGCAGGCCGCGGCTGAGATCGCCTTCGGCGTCGGGATAAGGGAAGTTCAGACGGACCGCCTGCTCTTCCTCAGTCGACGGATAGCGGTCGTCCATCAACGCGAAGTACACGACGATTCGGTTGGTGAATCGACTCAGCTGCAGATTCCAGTCGTACCACCAGCGCGGATACCTCTTGCGGAACAGCAGCATCAACACCACAGGGATGAAAAGCACTCCGATGCCACCACCGACGTATGCGGCACCTCTACCTCCTGAATTGGCCCCATAGCTGCCGCCCTCGATCGTTGCAGCGAGGATCACGATGGGAATGATCCAGATGATCCGCAGGGCCGTGCTAAGGCGGTCGAGGCTTCGGTCGGGATAGTCGACGGAAAACGTCAACGGGTAGTTATGGCCGCCGACCGGCGGCCCGCCCGCACCTGGCGGGGGCGGCGGGACCGCACCCGGCGGGGGCGGCGGGACGGCGCCCGACGGGGGCGGCGGGATCGGCCCAGAACTCTCCACCGCCCACTCTTTCGTCGGCGCGGTTCGCTTTCCTGCCGCGCGGCCTGACCCACGAGGCTAAGCCGCGGCTGCTTTACCTAGCCTGACCGGGGCGAGGAGCAAGAGGATGGCCGCGGCGATATTACGGGTGGCATCGACGTCAATACCCGCGGCTGTACCGCGCGGTGAAGGACTTCTTCGCGCAACTTCCCACCTTCACGGTGCCTCTTGCCTTACGAGCCGTTACGAACGCCCCGTTCAGCGTGGCGTGCGCGCCGTTCGTCGCCGAGCCCGTGAACGAGAACTTGCCGTGGTTGACTGCGACTCTGCCGATGGACCATTTGCGGCAGTAGCCCGAGCTTTGGACCTTCATCGATTTCGTCGTCGATGCGACCTTCAGGGTCACGGCGGTGCTGACTTAGGCGCCCTTCTTAGGCGTCGAAGAAGCAAGCGCAATCTCTGGAAGCGCGGCGGCTGCCACGACCACCGCCACCACCGCTACACGCTTGAACCGAATTCGGTGGGTCATCTGGCCCTCCATTGTTGTGTGACCTTGCGCGTACCGCGCCGTCCCCGGACCCGGTCGGCGCGCAGCTAGCACCCCAGCGGCCGCCGTGCACACGGCTCGCCTAGCGGCCGCTGTTCATTCGATCAGTCGGGATACTCGTCCTTGCGCCAGGCGACCGGGTCCTCGGTTCGGTTCTTCGGGGTCCGCTCGAGCAGGAAGCTGTGATACGGCGCCACGAACGGGTCGGGGGCCATCACCGTGTAGGTGTGGTAAACGGCTCCGTTCTCACGGGCGAAGGCGATCCAGCTCGGGCCCTCGCGCAAACCGTCCTCGAGCTTTGCCCCGATCTGGCTAGACCAGTCTTGGAGCCATTCCGGGGGGTCTTCGACCATCGCCTTGATCTGGGGGATCTCGTCCACCTGCTCGGGCCGGAGGGCGAGGCCGAAGTCGAAGGGAAAGTCCGTTTCGTACGTGGAGACGTATGGGAACTTCCAGCCCATCCGGTCCTTGTAGGCGATGAGCCGATCAATAGGCGCGCGCGAGAAGCAGATTAGCGTCACGTCGCGGTGACTCAGGTGCACGAGCGTGCCATCGAGCTCATCCCCCAAGTTCGTGCACCCGGGGCATGCGCCAAGCTCGTAGTCAGGGCCGAACATGATGTTGTAGGCGAGAAGCTGAGAGCGGCCGTCGAAGAGCTCCGCGAGCGACTTCTTACCCTGCTCGGTGTCGAACTGGTACTCCTTCTCCACCGGGACCCATGGGAGCTGGCGGCGCTGCTCGGTGACCTTCTGACCGAGGCTTGCGTGCTCGGCCTCGAGCTTGGCGAGTTCAGAGCGCGCTGCCTGCCATTCTTCGCGCGTTCCGATCGTGACTTCGGCCATCGCTGACCTCCTTTGGTGTTGTTGTCAGCCTGCGCGGCGGGCGTGAGCGGCCCGCTGCTTACACCCGCTTGCCAAGGTAAGACCGTTCGGACACGGGTAATTCATCGCCGCCCCGGACGACCGTCGCTCATGGGAGTCGGATATCGATGTCAGGGGAGTCGGACATCGCGATGCTCGGCGGCGGTACGCCGCTCCTCCTCGGTCAGGTTCGCTTCTTTGACCGGTGAGACAACGGTCCAGTGGTGACCAACCGGACAACGCTGAAGCCTCCAGAACCCAAGCCGGAGAGACTTGACCGAGACAGCGGGGATCCAGATCGTGCTGAAAAGGTGTCCCGCTCGGCATCGGACCACGAGATGGCCACCCAGCCGGCCGCTGCGAAGCCACGTGGCAAGGGTCTCAACAAGGACGCCTGCGGTCACAAGCGCCCACGGGCTCCCGCGGACGACCTCGATCGGTCGTGGGCCCCGCGACTTGCTGGGCTTACGGGATCTCACACGGCCGTGTTGTACCACGCCGCGATCACAGCGCCGTAAAGCTCAGAAGGGCAAGCTGTGGACGACGACGCCGCCCCGTGGCCATTCCCGCTTGCCGTGTAACGGCCGCCACATGGTTTGCTGCGGCATCGACGCGTAGCCCGCGGGTTGCCAGACAACCACCTCTGCATCGACGGGCGAGAACCCGAGCTTGCGGTAAAGCCCAGCCCGGTCCTCGTGACAAAAGAGGAGCGCGAATGCGGGACCAAGCTTTCTCGCCTTTGTGAGCGCGGCCTGCACGACCTGGCGCCCGAGCCCGCGTCCGCGGTGCTGAACGTTGACGATCACACCGCCCAACCCCACAACCGGGAACCGCTCGCGGTCGACCTCGACCTCAACAAGCACTATTCCGGTGCTGGCCACGAGCCGCCCCGCATCGTCGCGAAGGCCGACGTGTCGGTCTTTAGGCTGGAAATCCAAGGTGATGCCTCTGGCGTTGAATGGGTCCTGCTCGTCGCCTTCGAGCTCGCGCCGGAGCGCGTCCGTCAATGGTCCGAACTCGACGATCTCCACGGCTTTATGCAACCAAAACGCGAATGCGGCCAAAACGCCCCACTCAATCGACGGTCAGACAAGCGTGGGGCGTCAGGGTCCGCATGGCGACCAAAAAGCCCCGCGCTTGCTCAAGCGAGCGATCGAGTGGGTCCTTTTGCCCGGGCTGAGCGACACGCCGTGGAAAACGAGCGGCGGCTCTGCCCCGACCCCGACTGAAGCGCGACCCGCGCTAGCGCGATAATCCGGTCTGTGCACGAGCCATTCGACGGGAGCCGGGCTCCACGGCGAAGTGAACTGAGGATCCAGACCGCCCGGGTGGGTACTCGCACTGAGCTCTCGCTTGCAGGCGAGCTTGACCTGGTCTCCGCACCGCAACTTGAGAGCGAACTGATGGCGGTCGAGTCGCCCGATGCCGGAGAGCTTCTCATCGACCTCGAAGGCGTCCAATTCATCGACAGTACCGGCCTCCGCAGCCTCCTGGGCGCGACAAAGCGCGCGCACGCGACGGGGCAAAAACTGCTCGTACGCCATGTTCAGGATCAGGCGCGGTGCCTGTTCGAGATCGCAGGGGTTACCGAGCAGTTCTCGTTTGAAGACGATTAGTTGAAGGCGCGCGGGCGGGCGACGCGCGGCAGCGGCCCCTAGAGCGGAATGTTCTTCACGGTGCCGCCGGCGCGCCGGTTTGCCAGCGCATCCAGCGCCCAAATCAGGCGCATGCGGGTCTCCGACGGCTCGATCACTTCATCGATGAAGCCGTCGTGCGCTGCCACGTCCGCACGCAGGTGCTGCTCGGCGTAGCCGGTCGCCAGCTCGGCGCGCTCGACATCCGAGTCTTGCTCGATTTCGGCCAGTCGGCGTCTGTGGATGATGCCCACGGCCTGGCTCGCCGCCATCACGCCGATCTCGGCCTGGGGCCACGCGAACGTGAAGTCGGCGCCGAGGTCGCGAGCGTTCATCGAGATGTAGGCGCCGCCGAAGGCCTTGCGCAACACGACCGTTACCCGAGGAGCTTGTGACTCGGCGAACGCGTGTAGGAGCTTTGCGCCATGTCGAATTACGCCGCCCCGCTCCTGACGGCTACCGGGCATGAAGCCCGGAGTGTCGACGAGTACCACCAGCGCAACGCCAAATGCGTTGCACATCCGGACAAAGCGCGCCGCCTTGGACGCTGACTCCGAATCCAGCGTGCCGCCCAGGAACCTCGGCTGATTGGCGAGGACGCCAACGGTCCGGCCATTGAGACGACATAGCGCCGTGACGATGTTGCGGGCCCAGCGTGGCGACGGCTCCAGCAACTCGCCGCCGTCGGCGAGGGCCCGGATCACGTCGCGGACGTCGTACACACGTCGGTGCTCCTTCGGCACGAACGCGCTGGGGTCGGGGTTGGGCGGGTCCACGACCAGGCGCTCGGGCCCCGGCGACGACGCGTTCGGGGGTAGGTAATCGAGGATCTCACGGACGTGAGACACCGCGTCCGCGTCATCTTTCGCGACGAAATGGCATACGCCATTGCGCTCATGCACGCTCGCCCCCCCGAGTGTTTCCGCGCTCGCCTCTTCGCCAAGCGCTTCCTTCACCACCCTGGGCCCGGTGAGGAACATGGTGGCCGACTCGGTCATCACCACGAAGTCCGTCAACGCAGGCGAGTAGGAGCCGCCGCCAGCGGACGTTCCCGTGATCACAGAGATCTGTGGGACTCGTCCCGAAAGCGCCACGTTCTCGAAGAAGATGCGCCCGTATCCCGCGAGCCCGGCCACTCCCTCCTGCATTCGCGCACCTCCGGACTCGATGAAGCCGACTACCGGAGCACCCGCGTCACCCGCGAGCCGCATGACCCGAACGATGGTGTCCGCGTGCGCCTCACCGAGCGAGCCGCCCACGAACCTTTGATCCTGCGCGTAGGCGAAGACCGGACGGCCCCCTACCCGCCCGGCCGCGCCGATCACGCCGTCCCCCGGGCGGCTCTTCTCTCCGAGGCGCCGCGAGGTCACGCCCGAGCGGATTACCTGGACACTGCCCTCGTCGCAGAGCCGCTCGATCCGCTCGAGCGGGGCCAGTTTCGTGGGTGTCTCTTCAGTTGTCGCACTCATCGCGCCTCCAGGCAAAGCACCGCGTTGTGGCCGCCGAAGCCGAAGGCATCGGACAGCCCCACCGCGCGCTCGGGGTCTGCTGTCTGAAGCGGCCGTGACTCCGGGACGTAGTCAAGGTCGAGGCCCTCCTCGCGCTCTTCCCAGTTGACCGTCGGAGGGGCCACGCGCTCGCGCAGGGCCATTAAGGTGACAATCGCCTCCACCGCCCCCGCCGCGCCCAACGTGTGACCGATGACGGATTTCGTCGAGGAAACCGGTATTTGCCCCGCGCGCTCTCCGAGCGCCCTTTTGAGTGCCTGGGTCTCCACACGGTCGTTGAGTGGTGTGGAGGTTCCGTGGGCATTGACGTAATCCACTTGCTCGGGTGCCAAACCCGCCTCCTCGAGGGCGAATTTGATCGCGCGCACGGCGCCCTCGCCGCTTGGCTCAGGCGCCGTGATGTGATGCGCATCGGAGCTCGCGCCATAGCCGATCACCTCGCCGAGAACCGGGTGCCCGCGCTCCGCCGCGCTCTCGGCAGCCTCTAGCACCAGTACCCCCGCACCTTCGCCCATCACAAACCCGTCACGGCGCGCGTCGAATGGACGTGAGATTCCAGACTCGGAGGTCGCGCCCATGCTCGCGAACGCAGCCTCGGCGAGCGTGTTCAGCGCGGACTCACTTCCTCCGGTGACGACCGCGTCAGCCTCGTCGCACTGGATCAGCCGGGCGGCCGTGCCAATCGCATCCGCGCCGGCAGCACACGCTGACGCCACGCTATGCGACGGTCCCGTCAGCCTGTGGCGAAGGGCGACGTTACCGGCGGCCGCGTTCGGCATCAGCATCGGCACCACGAGCGGCGAGACGGCCTCCGGCCCTTTGTCGCGCAGAGCGTCGTAACCCTCCTCGATCGACCGGATACCGCCGACTCCCGTGGCGATGATGCAGCCGACCCGGCCCGCATTGGGGGGCGGGCCATCGTCAAACCCGGCCTCTGCGAGTGCTTCCCCCGCGGCGGCTATCGCGAGTTGGGTGAAGCGATCGGTCCGGCGGGCTTCCTTCTTCGACATGAACTCGGTTGGCGCGAACTCGTCGCAGCGACCAGCGCCGCTCTCGAGTCCAGACTCACCGGAAACCCACCGCTCGAGGGCGGTGCGTGCACCGACCCCGAGCGGCGTTACGGCTCCGACTCCGGTGACCACAATACGTCGGCTCACGAGGCTCGCTCCACCACCAAAGCCACGACCTCGCCGACGGTACCTACGTGCTTCGTGTCGTCCCCCTTGATCTCGACCCCGAACTGGTCCTGGATCACCTGGCCCACCTCGACCAGGTCGAGCGAGTCGACGTCTAGGGACTCGAAGCTCGACGCGGGCGTGATCTGGTCGCGTTCGGCGCCGAGCTCCGTCAGCGCATTGGCGATTGTTTCAAACACCTTGTCTTTTGAGACCGTTGTGGTGCTCATCGTTTACCTCCTTTTGCTTAGTCGTCCATCGTTCGGTTGAGCGACGGTCCGTCGCCTGGGTGCGGCGACTTTTCGGCCCCATCGAGACCCCCAATCGACGACCACCCCGCCCCACGTGAAGCCGGCGCCGAACGCCGCCAATAGCAGGCGTGAGCCATCGACCAGTGTTCCCGCCGCCTCCGCCTCGGCCAGCGCCAGCGGAATCGATGCGGCCGACGTGTTCCCGTAGCGCTCGATGCAATCGACCACCCGTTCCTCGGGCAGGCCGAGGCGCTCGCCAACCGCCGACAGTATGCGCCGGTTGGCCTGGTGGTAGACGAACAGGTCGACGTCCTCGATCTCG
>DASYAP010000056.1:0-19921 GCA_036501265.1 Solirubrobacteraceae bacterium
GTCAGAGGGGGTATTCGTCAGCTGGATCAGCTTTCCCAGATGGGGGGAGTTGACCGCCGCGAGCAGGTGGGCACCCTTGGGCGTATCACCAGTCGCCGTTGGCGTGTTTGTTGGCACGCCAACGCCGTTGGTGCGCAGGGCCGCCGCGAATTTACGCGCCGCGTAGAGCGGGCGGTTGCGCTGGAACGCAGTCCAGCTCCGGTTTGAGAAGCCACGGTCATAGGCGAGCGCGCTGAGCTGGCCCTCGACGTAGAAGGAGCGCTTGTAGCCGGTTGCCGGTGTCCCGCGAAGAGAGTCAAAGCGCGACTCGTCGCCCACGATGCGACCAGAAACGCGCCGTACGCCAGCCCTATAGAGGCCCCGGGCGAGGGTGCGAACTGTCGCCCCGGTGCCGTAGGCGGCTTTGTCGAAATTGACGCCACCGAACGTCGGATCGCCCCCACCACGGAGGTAGAGCGTTCCTCGCCAGAATCCGCTCGCCGGCTCCGTAGATGAAAAACTCCCCGGTCCGCTGGATCCGGAACTGCCACCCGAGGTCGGCGAGCCGGCTCTCGAGCCGCTCTGGGGCGTAGAACCGCTTGACGATGCAGTACTCCCGTCCGTCGTCAAGTCGTCGCAGCAGCGTTCCGTCGTCGGCGGGCGGAAGGCAATGATCGGAGGCGGTAGAGCGGTCGCTCCGATCGCTGTCGATGAAAAAGACTCGCCCGCCCGGCCGCAGCGCCATGCCCACCATCTTCCAGAACGCCTCGAAGCGGCCCTCGGGTACGTGCGAAAGCCAAAAGGCAAAGAAGCACGAGTCGTAGCCGCGCGGCTTGGGCCGCCACTCGAACAGGTCGGCTTCAACGTACTCCACCGCGGCATCGCGTAGACGCGACTTGTTCAGAGCGATCATCTCGGGCGCCGCGTCGACGGCGGTCAGGTGCCGTGCATGCGAGGCGAGGACGCTCGTCCACAGCCCCGTGCCGCACGCGAGCTCGAGGATTTCTCCGCGGGGGCAGAACTTGGCCAAGGCTTGCTCGAGGTCCGCCGCTTCGGCAAACCATCGCGCATTGGCGTCTGGGCCGCGGTCGTAGCGCCCCTGACGGTGCCACCAAGCGTCGTACTCGGGAGCCCGGGCTCGGTAATAGCTCCTCTGTGCGGTGAGCAGCTCAGCCTCGTGCATGCCCTCCACTACAGGGCGAGCGCTACGAGACGGATCACCTATGCCTGAGCCGGCGCGGGTTGAACTTCTTTGACGGGAGACGCTGCCCGTAGGCTGCAGATGAACAGGGTCTTGTCGATCCGACCGTTGAAGATCGGGACGCCCATCTCGATGCACTTGGCGATCACGTCTTTGCGGTCCAACCCTGACTCTCGCGCAAGTTCGGTGGGCGTCAAATGGTTTGCCATCGGTCGTTGTCCTCCTTTGCCGCCAGCTACATAAGATGAAGTATGCCGAGCCAGACGGACGGGCACAACACGCCGGCCCCACTTTCCGGTCAAATCCCGCGGGGCGGGTTACAACCAACACGGTCCGTATTGGTGTTTGGGCGCCTAACGTCCGGGTAGACGGGCACGGATCGGTTTCGACAAGGCCAGCAAGGAATGTCAGCGATAGGCGCGTCCCAGCCAGAACTCTCACGGGCGGAGGCACACTTAGTCGAAGCTGCCAGAGGCGGGGACGAGCGCGCCTTCGGAGAGCTCTATGAGCGCTACGGCCGGCGCATCTTCGCGTATGTGCTGAGCATCGTCAGGGACCACGGTCGCGCCGAGGACATAGTCCAGGACGTCTTCGTATCGGCCTTGCGCCGCATGCGCTCGAGCGACCGCGCGATCTCCTTCAAACCCTGGATCTACGAGATCGCAAAGAACGCCTGCATCGATGAGTTGCGACGCGTTCAACGGGCTCGGGAGGTGTCGATCGAGCAGGGCAGCGGGGAACAGCTCGCTTCTGCCGACTGCAGCCCCGATACCTCCTTCGAGCGGGGCCAGCAGCTCGCCATCCTCAACGGGGCATTCCGCGGCCTCTCGGAGAGGCAGCACAAGGTCATGGTCTTGCGCGAGCTGGAGGGCCTCTCGTATGCGGAAATCGCCGCTCAGACCGGAATGACCGTGCCCATGGTCGAGAGCACACTGCTCCGTGCACGCCGCCGGCTCAGCCAGGAGTACGACGAAATTGCGACCGGCCGCCGGTGCCAGCAGGTCCACGCGGTCGTCGACACCGGCGGCCAGGCAGCGGTGGATGCCCTCGGCCTGCGCGAGCGCCGGCGCTTTGCCCGCCACGTAGCTCACTGCCAACCGTGTGCTCGGTACGTCCACCTGGCCGGGGTCTCTGCACCCGAAACCGGGATGCCCGCGGTCGCCAAGAAGATCGCGGGTCTGCTGCCGTTTCCGATCGCGCGCTGGTCGTTGCCGTGGGGCCGTCACTCTGCGAGCGGGTCGCGGGCTTCGGGTCTGCTGCGGTCCGCCCGCAGGACCGCACAATTCGCCCATCCGGGGGCGTCGGTGGGGGCCACCCCGGTGACGGTGGCGACCATGGCGGCCGTCGTGATTGCGGGCGGCGGCGCGGCGGTCGGCTTGCTGGAACCAGGCCACGCGACCGGGACCCAGCGCGGCCCTGCGACCATCAGCGCACGGACCACAGCCGTCGCTCGAGCGGTTAGGGCGGCTCCTCCACGCAGGGCAAGCCGGCAGCTCGGGCAGGCCGCATCGGTCTCACGCACATCGCGCGGATCGGCGGCCGCCACCCGCTCGAGCACTGCGCGGACTAGCCAGGCCCACCATGGCGCCGCGAACACTTCTCCCGCGGCACCCACCACCTCGGCCGGCACCCCCGCGACCTCGACGCAGCCGTCGGGGCCGGCCACGCCAAGCACTTCTCCCTCGACGCCCTCGGTCCACGTTCCGGTCACCGTGCCCAAAGTGCCTGTCGTGCCCGCGGCGAAGCGTCTCCTTCACACCGTCACGAGTCCGGTGCCGAAGGTGGTCAAGAAGCTGCCGGTTCCGAAACTGCCGGTTCCGAAACTGCCGGGAGGGCTCGGTCTGCCCAACAAGTCGCTGAGCGGTCTCCCCGGCAAGGCCGTGCGTGGCCTGACCAACAAAGCGCTCGGCCCCACCGGCGGACTCTAGCTGCGGGCAAGCGACCGGGGGTAGGGCCCGGTGGCGCAAGTCGATGAGCTTCGCGGCGGCCCGCCCGGGTAAAACCAAATCACTGAGATTCGCGCCCATTCGGCCTGTGGGATACTGGGCCGATCGGGGCGTGGCGCAGCCTGGTAGCGCGCACCGTTCGGGTCGGTGAGGTCCCCGGTTCAAATCCGGGCGCCCCGATAACCAGAAAGCCCTGCTAACGCCGGGCTTTCCGCTTCTCAGTCGGCGTCCCGCTCAGACCGTGCGGACGCCGATTCGGCCGTTTTATGACCAATGTGTGACCAATCGTGGCCTTCAACAAGCGCCTTGAGCCGCGCCCGCTCCTCCTCGCTGAGGCGCATCGCATGGGCGTAGACGCGCAGTGTGAAGGCCGGGTCGGTATGCCCGAGCTGCTGCATCACGTAGGTCGGGTCCTTGCCGATCGCCACGAGGATCGACGCGAACGTGTGGCGGAGCTTATGCGGCGTGATCCCGAGCGGCAGCGGGCTGCAGGCCACGCTCCTCGACCAGCCTGTTCGCGTGGGTCACGACCGCGTCGACGATGTCGTTGCGCAGGTTGTCCCGCGAGCGCGGCCTGCCGGCCGAGGTGACGAACACCGGGTCGTTGGGGCCCGTCCGCTCGCTGGCAGCCTTGTGCTCGGTCAGGATCTCGCGGAGCAGCGGGAGCATGTCGAGCTCGCGCATGCCGGCGTCGGTCTTGTCGCGGCCGACCTCGAAGCGCCCGTTGGCGAGATCGACGTCGCGCCAGACCATCGCGCCGGTCGCCGACGCGCGCCCGCCGCCCAGCATAAGTGCAGCGATCGCCGCCCGCCGGCCCGTCGTCTGGACCGCCGGACGCTGCGTCCAGGTGCGACCGTGGCGGTCGCTGACGTCGATCGCCGTCTGGCCGCGGTCGAGCTGGCCAGCCACCTCGAGCAGGAGCGCGATCTGCTCGGCGCTGTCCAGGTGGACCGGGCGCGGCTTCGAGACCTTCAGGCGGCGGCGCTTGCCGACCGCCGGATTGCTCTCCAGGTGGCCGTGGTCGACGGCCACCGCGAGGATCTGCGCCAGCAAATCGATGTGCATGTTGATCGACCGCGCCGAAAGCGGCCGCGCGCGCCGGCGGCAGCGCCGGCCGCGGCGATCGACGTAGGACACCATCATCAGCTTCCCGCTCTCCGCCGCCGCGGTGATCTCCGCCGCCTCGCGCACCTTGCTCTGGCGGTAGCGGTCGACCTCGGCCACCGTGATCTGCGAGAGGTGATGCCCCTTGAAAAACGGCAGCAGGTGGTTGGTGAGGTCGTTGCGATAGTGGTTGGCCGTGTTCGGCTCGACCTCCAGCTCCTTGGAGGCGAACCAATCGGACGCGAACTCGTGGAAGGTCGGGTCGACCTCCGTCACCGGCGCCGGATCAGGCGGCTGACGCCGCCAGGTTCCGAGGTCGACGTCGCGGAGCACGACCGCCAGCTCGCGCTCGGCCATCTGTATCGTCCAGCCGTCCTCGGGGCGGCCGAGCTTGATCAACTGGCGTTTGCCGAAGGCGCGGAAGCGCAGCGAGAAGCTGCGCCGGCGGCTGTCGGGCGGGAGCACCTCTCCTTCGTTGATCCCAACCTCGCGCAGCACCGCGCGGACCCGATCGTCCTTGCCCAGCGCCAACAGAATGTGCAGCTCACCGGGGCGACGTTCCCCGCGCTGCGCCGCCACTGCCACCGCCCGCTCGAGGATCCGCTCGCTGGCCGCCGAACGCCGCAGACGCCCCAACACCAGTTCATCGCCCAACCCCTCGACCCGCGCGACCGCAGCGTGCAGATCGCGACCTCTGACGCCCCTCTGCGCCAGGATTTGTCTCCCGCGGCCCCGCCGCGAGCACGCCAGCAGCAAATGCTCGGGCTCGACAACGGAGCGTCCCAGCATGCGTGCCTCGTCCTCGGCCAGGAGAAGCAAATCGGGGGTCGCCGGAAAACAGACTGATCCCGGGATCATCGCGCACTGCCACGGCATCACCCCGACCCATGAGGGGCGCGATCGCTGCCACGCCGGCGCTGCGCCCTCTGTGCCACCACCCGGGGCTCTCTGCACACTTCACCTCAGGTGTGCAAAACCGCGCGCAACGACGCGCTCGCTTACTTGTGCAGCCGGGCACGAAAACGCCGACGCTCGGTTCGCGACGCAAGGATGCGTCTCGCTCCTGGCGAAAGGCAGGTGCTGGCCCCTGTGGAGTCGCTCGGTGCTGCTTTCTTTGCGTTGTCGCCGTCGCTCCGCCGCGCGCATGACCTGCGCCCCAGGGCGTTAGTCGGTACTCCGCCGACCGCAACAAGGCCACGCTCGTTAAGCACCGCCCCGAAGGATTCGGCGAACCAGCCACCGCCGTCGCTGGTACGCGGTCGACCCAGACAAACGCACAAACGGCCGTGGGAACCATCACTCGCAGTGGTGACAAGGGGCAACGTTGACGCACGAGCTGCGAGCGCCAGACCCCCTGAGCACGCCGAGCGTGACGGCCCTGCAAGTCCGAGAGAAAGGGGCCAGCGTTCCGACGCTTAGCTCGGGGGCCGCACAGTTAGGCTTGGGCCGCGATTTCGCGGGCGGCTAGGTCGGTGACCGCCTCTCGCACGTGAGCGGCGAGTTCATCGAGAGGAATGTCGTCGAAGGCGGCGCCGCTCTCGACTAGCACCTCGGTGATCACGCCGATCATGGCCGCCATCCGGACCCGCTCGCGCAGGGGGATCGCGGTTGTGGAGAGGATTCGTGTGAAGCGCGCCTCGAGGTCCTCGTTCTCCTGGCGGTTGCGCTCGCTTTGTGCGAGTGCTTCGAACGCGCTGCGGTTGCGGAAGTGCAGCAGCATCAGCTCGCGGTTCTCGATCAGGAAGTCGATCAGCACGTCGACCAGCTGCGGCCACAGCGCGACCCGAGCGGGTCCGTCGGGTGCGGCTTCGAGCTCGTCGAGCAGCGTTGTGCCCATCGCGTGGAGCCTGAGGTGCAGCTCCAGCAGGATGTCCTCCTTGCGCTCGAAGTAGTAGTAGAGGGCCGCCTTCGTGATTCCCAGGCGCTCCGCGATGTCGCGCAATGACGTCTTGTCGTACCCGTGAAGCGTGAACAGCTCCTGCGCCACGTCGAGGATCCGCTCACGGGTCTCCGCGCCCTGGCTTTGTGGTGGTCGAGGCATCGTTACCGGAAGCTTACTTGACGACCGGTCGGTTTTTGCTAACTTACCGACCGGTTAGTGATTACTTGACGACCGGTAAGGAGTAGTTCTATGTCAGTAGGTGACGCGTGATGCCGGGCGAAGCCATGATCGAGGCGCACGGGCTGCGCAAGAGCTTTGGCGAGACGGTCGCACTCGACGGGCTCGACCTAGAGGCGCGGGCGGGGACGGTGCTGGGAGTGCTTGGCCCGAACGGCGCGGGTAAGACGACGGCGGTGCGGATCCTGACGACGCTGTCGAAGCCGCACTGCGGCGAGGCACGCGTCGCCGGGCACGACGTGGTCCGCGAACCGAACGCGGTGCAGCGGATGATCGGTGTCGCCGCCCAGGACGCGACCGTTGATGCCGTGCTGAGCGGGCGCCGGAACCTGGTGATGATCGGTCGCTTGTGCGGCCTCCCACGTAGCGACGCTCGGGCCCGCGCTGCCGAGCTGCTGTCCCGGTTCGGGCTGGCTGATGCAGCGGACAGGATCGTCAAGGGCTACTCCGGTGGGATGCGTCGCCGGCTGGACCTGGCGGCCGCGCTGGTCGCCCGCCCCTTGGTGCTGTTCCTCGACGAGCCGACGACCGGCCTGGATCCCACTAGCCGGCTGATGATGTGGGAGGTGATCCGGTCGCTGGTCAACGACGGGACGACTCTGTTGCTCACCACCCAGTACCTCGATGAGGCCGACGAGCTGGCCGACCGGATCGTGGTCGTCGACCACGGCCGCGCCATCGCCGAAGGCACGCCCGAGGAGCTCAAGCGGCAGGTGGGCGGGGCGCGACTCGAGGTCACGCTGAGCGAGCCGCAGCCCGAGGCGACGCGGGCGCTGGCGGCGTTCGCGACCGGCACGGTCAGCGCCAGCGCAGACAACCGTCACCTGCGGGCGCCGGTCAACGGCAATAGCGGCGTGGCGACGACGGTCGTGCGAGCGCTCGATGCGGCGGCGATCACTGTCGAGGACGTGCAGGTGCGGCCGCCGTCGCTGGACGACGTGTTCATGGCGCTGACCGCAGGTGAGCGATGATCGGCGTGCGCAGGGCCATCGGCGATGTCGTCGTGATGACCGGCCGCAACCTGGTCCACATTGCCCGCGAGCCGCTGCGACTATCCGACGTGACGGTCCAGCCCATCCTGTTCACGCTGCTGTTCATTTACGTGCTGGGTGCGGGCTTGGTGCTGCCGCACCACGGGAGCTACACCGAGTTCGCGATCGCCGGGCTGTTGGCGATGAACCTCGTGACCTCCGCGATCGGGACCGCGGTCGGGCTCAGCGACGATCTTGGCTCCGGCGTGATCGACCGCTTCCGCACGCTGCCCATGTGGAAACCCGCGGTGCTGGTCGGCCGCTCGCTGACCGACCTGCTGACCGCCACCCTGTGCGCGCTGATCGTGATCGCGACCGGACTCGCGGTCGGTTGGCGACCGCACGGAGGCGCAGAGGGTCTGATCGCGGGGTTTGCGATCTTCCTCCTGTTCAGCTACGCGCTGTCATGGGGTTGCGCCTGCATCGGCCTGTACACCCGCGACGCCGAGTCATCCCAGGGGATCGGCCTCGTGGTCCTATTCCCGCTGGCGATCGTCTCCGACGCACTTGTCCCGACCCAGCACATGCCAACCGTGGTACGGACGATTGCCGACTGGAACCCCGTCAGCGCGGTCACCGCCGCCGGTCGCCACCTGTTCGGCAATCCGAACCCAGCCGCGGCGATCCACGCATGGCCGCTCCAACACGCCGTCCTCGCCTCCCTCGTCTGGTCACTGGCACTGCTGGCGGTTTTCGCGCCGCTTGCGATCCGGCTGTACCGCACCCAGACTGCGGACTGACGAAACTCAGCCGCCACACACGAGAGGTGACCCCTTTAGACGACCGGCAGCACGTGACCAATCGCCAAACTGACCCGACAGTCCTGCATCCGTGGTCGTACGGACATCCTGACGCCTGCGCCGACAGTCTCGAGGGTGTCCCGTTAACTGTGTGGGCGTTGGTCGGGTAGGCGGTCTGCGAAGTGGATCTTGAACGTCAGGAGGGCTTTCGTCCGGGCGGCGACTCGGGTCCACTTGGGGGTGGCGTTGGTGATGGCAAGTAGATCAGTTTGCGGGCTGCCTCCTCGTTGGGGAAATGTCCTTTGGTCTTGATCGCTTTGCGTAGCTGCCGGTTGAGTGCCTCGATCGGATTTGTCGTGTGGACCATCCGGCGCACGTCGGGAGGAAAGGCCATGAACGGGGTCACGTACTCCCAGTTCTCCCGCCACGCTTTGACGACCGGAGGCAGCTGCTTGCCCCACTTCTGCTCGAAGCGCTCGAGCGCTTCTTGGGCTGCGTCGACGTCGCCGGCGGTGTAGATCGGCTTGAGGTCCTTGGCCACTTGGTCGTATTGGCGGCGGGGCACGTACTTGAGGCTCTGGCGGATCAGATGCACGATGCAGGTCTGCACCACGGTCTCGGGGAACACCGCCTCGATTGCCTGCGGGAACCCCTTCAGGCCGTCGACGCAGCAGATCAGGATGTCGCGGGCGCCTCGAGCGCTTCATTTCCGGCGTCCGCGCCAGCGGGTACTCGGTCGACTGGAAGATCGTCCTCGCGGCCGACCACGGCGTCCCGCAGCTTCGCCAGCGACTCTTCTGCGTCGGCATCCGCGCCAACCTGCTCGACCAGCCGATCGAGCGATGGCGCTTCGACTGGCCTACAGACACGCACGCGGGGCCGCATGAGCGGCGCGTCGACTGGGACGAGAGCCTGCTCCCGCACGTCACCACAAAGCGAAGCGCTCGCGGATCTCGACGACAACCCACCTGAGCTCGAGGAGGCCATCGACGGCACGCACGCCGCCGCGGTGCGCGAGCTCCCGTCCAGCGACAACTGTCTCTACCTCACCGACAACCCCAGCCCGCAGTTCGAGTGGCGCAGTCGCTATTGGAGCCTTCTGCTCAAGCTCCACCTAGGCCGCCCGTCGCCCACGATCCAAGGCCAGCCCGGCCCGTGGGTCGGGCCATTCCATTGGGAGGATCGCCGCTTGCGCGTTGGCGAACTTAAGCGGCTCATGACCTCACCGCCGAAACCGGAGCGAGCTCGCATCGCCCAGGGGTGTGGGGGGAGAAGCGTTGGTCTCTCCCCCGTGGGGTCGAGTCGCGCGCCTACGGTCGCTTAGCAGGGGGAGTTGACGTCGATGAGGACCGGCCCGCCTAGCGTCTCTGCCTGGAGGCTGTAACTGCCTGTCCCGCAAACGCAAATTCACTTCGGTCCGCGGCAGGCTCGCGTCCACGCCCGTCATACCTGTGAAGACGGGGATCTCAGTGCTGAGTTGGACGACCGCCCAAGTTGTTCGCGGCCTGAGGTTCGACCCGGAAACGACGCCCCAACACGTTCCCGCACGGCAAGGGGTAGGTCGGGAGGGTCAGGAATTGCAGCAACGAGGACGCGCCGCCCTGGGCTCCATGGCTGGTGCAGTCGCCCGCGTTCTTGAACGGACGACCGGTCTCGGCCTCGAACCGGGTCTCATGACCGCCCTGCTGGCAAGCGTGGGCGTTGTCGCTGTTGTCGCCCTTGGCCGCCACGGCAGACCTGCCGCGACCACACCCAACGCCACGGACAATGCCCCGATGACCACCAATCCCCTGAGACGATGCATCGCCCAAGCCTCCCTGGCGCGAGTCCGCGCCGCTCGCCGAAACGCGCAGGCTAATCGCCCAAGGCCCAGCGAGCAAACGCGCGCCGCCGGCAGCAATGTCGCGGGACGCTACGGCCCGCTGGGCGGGTTCTTTCCGCCGGTCGCGACGAAGCTGATGCAATCCCCGTGGTTCTTGAACTGCCCGAAGTTACGCCAGCCGCCGCTCCGGCACTGATCTTGTGACAGCGTAACGAGATTCGCCGATTCATTGAGGTCGTCATTTATGTCCGGGTTGCCGAACGAGATCATCTCGCCGTTATTCGGATCAGCCACACCGAAATCCGTTGCGAGAATGCCGCCATTGCCGGGGCCCGCAGCCCTAGCGCACGCAACGAGGCCGCCCTGGGGGGGAACGCCGGGCTCGACCGGCTGCTGGTCGGGGAACCACATCCCGAGGATGTCGCCGCCTTGGACGGGAAGCGCCCCAACGGGGAACGTCGCAACCGGGGTGTTTGGCAGCGTGACTAAGCCGGTGTGCCCTTCCACCGTGTAGTTATCTCCTGCAGGCTGGAGAACCAGGAAATCGAGCTGCTGACCGGCAAATCCAACCTGGAAGGAGAAGCTGGTGATGAACCCGCCACCGTTCGGCACCACGTAGGTCATGTCGGCGAGCACGACGTTGCCGGGGCAAGGCCCAAGGCGGGGACCAAATTCACCACCGACCGCACCGATCGTGGTGTCGGCAAGCGCCGAACCGACCGGCAACAAAGCGAACGCCACCCCGACGACAAGCAACAGACGCCGCACGCACGCCAAAACACGTCCTGGTCTCATCACATCCTCCTCTCGCTTCTCCCGAGTCGCCGCAAGCCCCATCGCACGCCGCAGTCTAAATCGCTCGGGACCCGACGAGCAACGCTCATCAGTCGCGGCGGCCCTCTCCCGCCATCTACGTCCGTGAGCGTTCAACCGAGGTTTGGATCCCGAACCCGAGAGCCTTCCGGTCAAAACGGCTCACAAGCCGCCGCAGCCAAGTCGACGAAGGGATGACCTCTCGGAGTACGGCGTCCCTCACTGGCCCGTCAGCGAACCCGTGGCCTGACGCGACCACGGAGACCCGGCCCGGTGGGCTGGACGCTCGCCGGCGTGACCAAGCTGCTTGAGGTCTACGGGCACGGCGACGTCGGTGCGCTAGAGGAAATCGACCGTGCGTTCGCCAACAACGTCCGGCCGCTGCGTGCCGTGTTAGACGCAGGTGCCCGAGCCCACCGCGCCCGTGCACGCCGACCCGGAGCCTCGCATGGTGAACGAGCCGGGCGACTTCCTGTGCTTCTCCGGCGCCCACCTGCACGCGAGCGTGCCCAACACCTCGGACGTGACCCGCTACAGCGTGGAGCTGCGCACGGTGTACGCCGACGACGTGACGGCCAACCGCGGCGCCCCCAACCTCGACGGGCGCGCCCCGACCGTCCCGCTCGAGTGGTTTCGCTCGATGGCCAACGGAACGCCGCTGCGGCAGCCCTAGCGGCCTTCATCTACCGATCCGTCCGGTGGCGCAACCGTCTCCGGGCGGCCCCAAGTCGCCGGCCGGTCCCCCAAGGCGCACGGCGGCAGCTGTCCCACACGGGACTGCCTCGACGGCGAAGCGGTCGTCGCGGGATCACCGCGAGCATCCACACCCGCCTGCATCGCGTCTTCGCCCCGCGGCAGGACAGCCGCGAGGCGCTCCGGCGAGCACGGCTCGAGCCGCTGGAGCAAGCGTCGTCCGAATGCCTCCCATCGGCGTCGCCGCGGCCGCGATCGCCGTTAGTCACGTCGCCCCCGCCGTGCGCGAGCGCGACCGCGCACGTCGCGCCAAGGATCACGTCGGACTGCTGGACTGGCGCACGGATGATCATCGGCGAGCTCCTCGGTGGATCGCAACGAACGTCGAACGCGCGCCAGCATCCCACAGCCACCGGTGGTATGGGCGCTTTCAGCTCTCCGGCAGACCCGGTCCTCGACGCGCCTTGGCGCCCGTCGGCGCAACAGGCGGACGCGTCGCCGGCTCGAGCTTGCGACCCGAACCGGGACGGTGGAAGCTCATGAGGTCGGGATAGTGTCCGTCTGCCCGAGTACGTCGCCGTGGCTATCGATAGCAACGACTCGGATGTACGCGATGTCAGCGCCGGTCACGCTGATCGGAGTGATCAACCCGTTCCAGTCGGCGGTCGCCGTCGGCTGCAGGTGCGCCGTGTCGGGACCGGTCAACACGACCCAGCGCGCCACGAGTGTGGCGCCGTTCCAAGCCGCTGAGACACTGTACTTTCCGCTTGCGTCTCGGTGAACCGACGCGGTGGGCGGCGTGTCGGGGATCGCGGTCCAATTCTGCTTGAACGCGCGGTAGGTGCTCCAGGCGTTGGGGATCGTGGCGCCAGTCGGGAGCGTCACCGTTCCTGAGGGGGGCGGCGGCGTGTCACTGAGGAGTAGCTGACCCGCGGCGTCGTACTCGGAGAACGTGCCGGTGCTGCCCCATCCAACCACGACATTGCCGTCGGGAAGTGTCTGGACGCTGCCCTGCGAGTTGCTCTCCGGCTGGTCAGACGGCTGCACGATCTGACGGACCGCCGACGCCGTGTGGGTCCGATGGTCAAGATGGAGCCACAGTGCGCGCGACTGAGAAGCCACCGGCTCGAATGGGATGCCCGCCTCGTTGTCGAACAGCCGGATCTCGTCGTGTGAGACAAAGCGCGGATCGTGCTGCCATGCGAATGCCGCGCGGGGGTCGAGGGTGAACGAGCTGTGCTTGCCGCCGAGGGTCCAGACGACGTCACCGGTGCGCGGGTTGATGTCGTACAGCGCCCACATGTGACGGGCCGAGATGAGTATGTTCCCGCCCGGCGCCTCGCTGATCGAGTTGATGTGGAAAAAGTCCCATGGGGAGGATCCAAACAGCGGCAGCGCGTGGCTGTCGGTCAGCGGGACATGCGCGAGGGCGCTCCAGGTGAACAGCACCTTGCCCGTCTGGAGGTTCACCTCACGGGCGAGCGAGTCGGCGACAGTCCCGTCGGCGGAACCACCAATGCTGGTGAGGTCGACGTGCGGAACCAGACGATAACCAGTGATGAGCGCGTTTCCCTGTGGGGTGAGCTGGAACTCGTGGGAGTCCGGCGTGAACTCCGAGGTCGTCGGGATCGTCCTGATGATCCGATAGTGATCGTCCATCATGACGTCCTCGCCCTGACCGATCCCGAGGGCGAATGCCCCGAACGCGGGATTGTCGCTCGAGCCCTGCCACCAGGTAAGCACCGGCTTGCCGTGGTAGGTCTGAACTCGGAAGTTCGACGCCGACTCGCCGGAGGGAAGCTGGTCATACCACACAACCCGGCCCCGATTGTCGACGATCTCCGGCCCGCTCGGGAGGTTAGGCACCGTCTGGTGCGGATCGATGAGAAACAGTCCCGGCGCGAGCTTGGCACCGGTGGTCAGATGCACTCCCACGTTGAACGCTGGTCTCGGCGGGAGCGCGTCGCCAGTGTCGGCCGCCGCAGTCGTTGTAGACACGACCGAAGCGGCAAGCACTGCCGCCGCGGCGGCGGCCAATCGTCTGGCTCTCATCCCATCTCCTCATGACTAGTAAGCCCCATGTCGCCCCGTCCTAGACGGCACCCCCAGCCGGAAATAAAAGCACCTGAAGCGTATACCTTTCCGACCGAGCGGCATCCTTCCGCGGGAGGTGGGCCCCGGTCGCAGCATCCGGGTTCTCGGGCGAATGGGTCAGTGTCGGCCGAGCAGACGAGACCGCTGAGAGCAGTGGCCGTCACCGTCCCCGTTGGCGCCGCCCCCTACGGAGTAGGCATCGACCCAATTACCCACGCCGCATACGTTTCCAACTTCGGCGAGAACACCGTGTCGGCGATCCCCCCCACCACCCCTCGACCGGCGGTGGGCCATGACCCTGACCATCCTGCGAAACGGCCAAAACGGCCCCCACCAGGTCACACATAACGAGATTCGACGGCCCATACGACACCCAGGCCGACATCGCGTGGCTGCGATTCGCGGGCTACGACCTCGCGACCACGGCCCACCGCTGGTCCCTCACCTTCTGATGCAGCGGTGGAGGACCGTGTAGCGGGTAAGGCCGGCCGGATGCCGAAGGCTTCGAGAGCTCTGCTGCGCCTCGCCCTATCCGCCGGGGAGCGCACATTGTCCAGCAGCAGGTCGAACACGGAGCTGTGCCAGCCGATCAGTGGTGCGATCTTCGCCAGAGCTTCCCGGGAGCCGACGGCAACGAGCGAGCGTCGGTGTGCGGGCACGGCGCGGATGGCGAGGATCTCACCATGGATTCGGAGACCACCAAACCCGAAAGCAAAGCAGTTGCGCCGACTTCGCGCAGCAGACAAGCGGATCTGGGCGAAATCGAGGGCGTCGCCGTGGTGACCGCGCGTTTTGGCGCTGACGCACGGCGACGCCCGCGAGCGGGTTCAGCCGATCGACATCGCGAAGATGTGCATCGCGGTTTGGCCGGATGCGACACCATTGCTGATATTTGGCAGGGTGAGGTAGGCGACGGTCTTGCCCGGTTGCAGCGGCACGGTCGCGGCGTAGACGCTCACCTCGCGGGTTATCTTGCTGCCGCTTTGGTTATTGATGTACGGCATGGTGGCGAGGATGTCGCCGCCGCTGGCCGGCGCGTTGGCCCACCAGTCGGCGAAGGACAGCGGGACGGACTGGGTGCTTCCGTCGGTGTAGGTGATTGTCGCGGTCCCGGTCACGGTGCCGTTGTTGGCGGCGCCGAGGATGCCGAGCTTGCTGCCCGAGCCGGAGATGGCGATTGTCTGCCCTCCGGCGACGACGTTGTCTGGCGTGCCGGGCTGGGCGTTCGGCCAGGTGTAGGTCAGCCCGTCATGGGTGACCGTGGCGCCGGGCGTCAGGCTCGGCGTGGCTGCGGCGAGCGCTTGCGCGGAGTAGCTGCGTCCTGCGCCGTCGAGGTTACCCGCGGTCCAGTTGGAGTCGTCGGTGATGCCCGGGTTGTCATATGCGTCAGACAGCGACTGGAACGGCACCGACACGGTCGTGGCGTCCTCCGAGCTGCCCTGCCCGTTGGCGCTTGTGAACGTGGCCTGCGCGGAGAGGTCGTAGCCGGCGGGGTTCACATCTGACGGCACGCTCACCGCCCAGGTCGTGCTGGCCGTCTCCCCCGGCGCCACGCTGTCGAACGTCGCCGGCGAGGTGGCCTTTACCCCCCAGCCATCTGGCGCGTTCAGCGTCATCGTGGCGCCGGTCAGCGGGGCGCTGCTCGGGTTGGGCAGCGTGGTGGTGGCGGTGAACGTGGACCCCGACGTGACGACGGACGGCGCCGACAGTGAGAACGGCTGCTGTACCACGAGCGGCGTCGAGCCGGTCACCCCGTTGACCGTCACGCTGATCGTCGCCACGCCGGCGGCGACCGTGGTGACCTGGCCGGTTTGGCTGACCGTCGCCACGTTCGGGTTGCTGGTGTGGTATGTCACATGCGCGCGGCTCAGGTCGACGAACGACTGGTCGTTATTGACCGCCTCGACGATGTCGTCGGCCGGCACGTGCTCGCTGGCCTGGCCGGTGTCGTCCTTGATCCACGGGTTCTTGCCGGTGAGGTCGAGGTGCTGGCCGGGCGCGAAGACCATCTGATCCGGCTGCACCGTGACGTACTTGACCTGCGGGGTGATCGCACCCGAGACCGCCACCGTGCTCGTGCCGACGACGTGGTCGGAGTCGGTTGCCACCTGGAACTGGTACGAACCGTCGTAGACCACGTCCTTGTGGTTCTGCTCGTCCCAGAAGGCGAGGTCGCTGATGTTGACCGGGATCGAGATCGTCTGCGTCTCACCCGGCTGTAGCACATCCGTCTTGCGGAAGCCCTCCAGCCGCTTCTTGGGCAGCTCGACCCCCGAGACGCCGAAGGGCGTTGCGGCGTAGACCTGAGCCACCGTCGCGCCGGGCACGGTGCCGGTGTTGGTGACGTTGAAGTGGACGTTTACCCGACCGTCGGCGGTGGTTGAGGTCGGGTCGGTCGCGATATGCGAGTAGTTAAAGCTGGTGTAGCTTTGCCCGTACCCGAACGGGTAGGTAGGCGTGCCGGTGAAGTACTGGTAGGTGCGGCCGAGCCCGCCGGTCTGTGACGGGGTGAGCCCGTAGTTCTTCATGTCGGGCAGCTGCGAGTCGTCCTGGTACCAGGTGAAGTCCAGGTGGCCGCTGGGGTTCTGCTTGCCGAACAGCACGTCCGCCAGCGCGGTCCCCTGGCTCTGGCCGTTATAGCCGCTGAAGACGATCGCCGGGAAGTCGGACTGCACGTCGTCGATTTTCACCGGGCCGTCGGACTGGATCACCAGCGCGGTGTTCGGGTTGCCCAGCGCGTGTACCTGGTTGATCAGCGAGTCGTAGTTGCCCGGCATGGCGATCGTGGTACGGTCGTGGCCCTCGCCGGCGACGCTCCCGTCGGTGCCCACGAAGACGATCACCAGGTCAGCGGACTTGATGTCGTTCTGGGTCTGGGCCGAGCAGCTCGCGGCGGTCGTGGCCGTCGTGGACGTGCCGCAGGCGTCGAAGGTCACCGACGCGTCCGGGTTCGCAGCCTTCACGGCCGCAGTAATCCCCTGCACAGCGCTGGTCGTGTAGGTCGGGCTGCCGGAGTACCCGCCGAGCGTCACCTTGTTGGCGAGGTCGCCGACGATGACGACGTTGTTCAACTTGCCCGGATCGGCCGGCAACAACTTCGCCGTGCTGCCGGGCACGGCGTCATTTTTCAGCAGGACCAGCGAGTTGGCTGCGACCTTCTCGGCCAGCGCCTGGTGCGCCGGGCTCTGGATCTGGTCCTTCGTGATGCTCGTGTACGGCACGGAGCTCGGCGGATCGAACTCGCCGGTTTCCATGCGCAGCGTGAACAGGTGCACGAGCGCGTTGTCGATGACGCCCTCGCTGAGCACGCCAGCGTTGATCGCCTCCTGGATGTTGGCCAGGGTGTCTTCCGCGCCAGTGCAGTTGAGCTGCGTGCCGGCCCGCAGCGCGTACGCCTGGCCCCCGGCGGGGCCAGAGATCTGCTGGCCGGTGGCGGTGTTCGTCCAGACCACCGAGCCATTGACCGTGCTGGTCGTCCACCCGGGCGGCGCCCAGTCGTGATTCGCGGCGGAGTAGATGTCGTAGACGGCGCCGCAGTCGGACGTCGTGTAGCCGTTGAACCCGTACGTCCTCTGGGCGAGCTCGTTCACCGTGTACGTGTTGGCCGGTGCCGGCGTGCCGTTAACCGCGTTATACGAGGTCATCAGGCCGGACACATGCGAGTTCTCGATCAGGTCCCGGAACTGCGCGGTGTAGTAGTTGCGGATGTTGGCGTCGGTCGTGTCCGAGCTGTCCGCGTTCCGGTTGTTCTCGACGTTGTTCAGCGCGAAGTGCTTTGCGGTGGCCGCGACCTTTAGATACTTGGAGGTCGGCTGCCCGCTCTGCGTCTCGCCCTGGTAGCCGTCGACGAACGCGCCGGCCATCTGCCCAACCAGGTAGGGGTCCTCGCCGAAGGCCTCGTCGGTGCGGCCCCAGCGCGGGTCGCGGTCCAGGTTTACGGTGGGCGCCCAGTACGTCAGCGACCCGTAGTCGTTCTTGTCCGGGCCGATGTTGTTCTGGCCGACGCCCCACAGCGACTTGTCCAGAAAGCCGCGCGCCTCGTCGGAGATCGCGGTCGTCTCCTGATAAACGAGGCTCGGATCCCACGACATCGTGCTCGCGAAGTTCGTCGGGAAGCTGGTCGCCTTCGGGCCGCCGCCGACGCTGCCCGGGTTGGTGTTCGCGCCCAGCCTGTTGATCCCGTGCTGCCCCTCCGACCAGTAGGTGTACTGCTGCACCCCAAGCCGCGGGATCGCTGGCGCGTTGTTCGTATGCAGCTGCGCGACCTTTTCGGCGAGCGTCATACGTGACACGAGGTCGGCGGCCCGCTCAGCGAACGAGTAGCTGGTATCGCGGTAGATCGGCACCGCCGATCCTGCGTCTGCGCGGGCGGCGGGCGCAGAAAGGATGCCGGCGGCGCACACAATCGCCGCCAACGCGCCAACGATACACACAAGCAATACCCGCACCCCGCGGCGCAACACTCCCCGACGCGCAAGCGAGCACAGCTCGTACCCGCGCGACGATATCGATTCCCGCTCGCGCGCAAGCAAGAGCAGCCGACGTGACCTCAGCTTGTGGAGCACGATTTCCTCCCCAGGTTCTGGTCGGGCCGCGCCGCGCAGAAGCGCCGATCCCCTGCAGTCCCAACCGGATATGTTTTGCTCCGCACCAAATATACTCGCCCTTGTGCGCCTGTCAAACACGCACGGTCGAGGGCGGTCAGGAGCGCGACTTGGATGATGCCCGCGCCCTCGCCATCCCGGCCAGGGCAGACCACAGCGACGTCCGCCGCAACAACCTCGAGCTGGTGCTTCGCCACCTCAACGCGGTGGGGTCCGACTCGCGCGCCGGCATCGCCGCCCGCGGCAGGCTCACTCGGGCGACCGTGTCGCGCCTCGTCGGCGAGCTGATCGAGCTGGGCCTGGTGCGCGAGGCCGGCCGCGACGGGGGCGGACGCCCCGGCCGGCCGGGCACGCGGCTTGAGCTCGACGGCCAGCACGTCCTCGCCGTCGGCGCCGAGGTCAACGTCGACTATGTCTCGCTGCTTGCGATCGACTTCGCCGGGCGCGAGGTGCTGCGCCGCCGACGGGCTTTCGACGCCATGCTTGCTGGGCCGCGGGCAAGCATCGCGGCGCTCGCCGAGCTATGCGCCACCGCGGTGGACGATTTGACTGCGCGTCGGCGAAAACGTGCCACCATCGTCGCGGGGCTGACGGTCGCGATCCCCGGCCTAGTCGACGTCGCCGCCGGCGTCGTCGCCAACGCCCCCAACCTGCGCTGGCGTGACCTGCCGGTCGCCGCGCTGGTGCGCCAAGGCCTCGGCCTCAATCGCGCGCCCGTGCAGGTCGGCAACGACGCCAACCTGGCCGCAATCGCGGAGTACCGCATCGGCGTGGCGGCGGGCACGCCGAACCTGGTCTACATCACCGGCGAGGTCGGAATCGGGGGCGGCATCATCGTCGGCGGTCAGCCGCTGCTGGGCACGAGCGGCTACGGCGGCGAGATCGGCCACATGAGCATCGACCCGGAGGGGCCGCGGTGCGCTTGCGGGCGGCGCGGCTGCTGGGAGGCGTACATCGGACTCAACGCGCTGATGAAGCACGTCCGCAGCAACCCGCCCCAAGGCGCACCGCCGGAGGCCAAGGTCGAGCCCGTAGCGCGCCGCGCACGCGCCGGCGATCGCGACACGCTCGCGGTGCTCGAGGAGCTCGGGCGCAGGATCGGCATCGGCGCGGCCAACATAGCCAACGTCGTCGACCCACAGGTCATAATCCTCGGCGGCTACTTCGTCGACCTGGCGCAATGGATCCTGCCAGCAGCCAAGCAAGCGCTGGCCGCAGGCACGATCGCGCCAAACGCCGAAGGCCCGCGGCTGATCACCTCCACGCTCGGGTTCGCGGCGGCCGCGCGCGGCGGCGCGATCGACGCGATGAACGCCGTCATGTCGAACCCCACAATGCTGCTGGCCCGCTAGCGGCCCACCTCAACCAGCATCACCCATGGCACACCACCCGGCGAGGCGCCGTCCAGTCGAGCACCGCGCCACCCAACGCTGCGGAGGACCACGTAGACCGCATCTCAGATCCCCCGTTCCGGCGTCATGAGCATCGTTCGGGCAATCAGGCGCGAAACCTTCCGTCGTTCCAGGTTCGCACTGCGCCACGGCCGCACCGCGCGGCTCGAGCAAAGGAAGCCGCCTTCGCTAGTCGTTTGCCCACCACGTCGGCGCTGTTGAGCGTCCTGCAACGCACGGTGTAGCGGGACAGTCCGACGATCGCTTTGACTGTGTCGCCCGCGCTCGGCTCGCAATCGCTTCGGCGACGTCTCGATCACACCAATCGCCGACACCGGGCGAGTGCTTCGCCACGAGAGCGCTCGCCACGCCTTGGGCGACGTG
>DASYAP010000057.1:0-21668 GCA_036501265.1 Solirubrobacteraceae bacterium
CTACTGGGCCTGGCCGCTAAGTCCCCGCCGGCCAATGATCGCCAACACGGCAACCGAGATGAGCGCGCTTGACGTGTTGACGGGTGTCCTGCCGGTCCATACGGGTGGCCGCCCGCTCGGGCCGGCGACGCACTCCTAGTAGCCGCCTAGAACCTCGGACAAGCGTCGCTCAAGCGTGCCTGCGAGCACTTCACGCACCGGCCCCTGCTCGAAGCGCTCAACCAGCGCAGAGAGAAACCCCTCGATTACAAGCCGCTTGGCAACGTTGTCGGGGAGCCCGTGAGAGCGTAGGTAAAACAGCTGCTCCGGATCGACCTGCGCGACTGCCGCCGCGTGCGTGCAGCGGACGTCGTTGGCCTGGATCTCGAGGCCCGGGATCGCGTCGGCGTGCGCTCGCTTGGAGATCAGGAGGTTGCGGGATTCCTGAAAGGCGTCGGTCTTCTGGGCGCCGGGATCGACGATGATGTTGCCCTTCCAGACTGCGGTGGCGCGGCCTGAGAGAACGCCGCGAAAGGCGAGATCGGAGGTGGTATTGGGCGCGGCGTGCTCCTGGGTGGTGTCGAAGTTGAGGTGCTGGCGGCCTCCAGCCGCGTATGCGCCGGTGACTCGAGCCTCGGCGCCTGGGCCGCCCAGTCGCGTCTCCATTCGCACCCGGCCGGCGCCGGAACCGAAGCCGAGCGCCACCCAGTCGAGCACGCCGTCGCGGGCGACCTCGGCGCGATGGGTTCCAAAGATCCAGCTGCGCTGGGACAGATGCTGACCGCACACGAAGCGTAGGCGGGCCCCATCCCCTACCACCAGCTCGATCACCGTGTTGAGAAGGGAGGACCCGTCGGGCGACGCCGAAAGCTGCTGCTCCCAGACCTCGGCCTGCGCGCCCTCCTCGAGCACGATCAGGGTGCGCCGGTTTAGCTCCGTCTCGTCGCCCGCCTGGATCGCGCTGAGCAGAACCGGGCGCTCGAGGGCGACGCCACTGGGCACGTATACGAAGGCCCCCGTCTCGAAGGCCGCCTCATTTTTTGCGACGAAGAAGTCTCCGTCGGGCGTAACGAGCGAGGACAGGTGTCGCTCAATGAGTTCGGGGTGGTCGCGCACGGCCCGCTGAAGCGGCGCCACGATCACGCCGTCAGGGAGCTGATCGATATCGGTGATCGCACCCTGAAGTGCAAACAGCGGCTCGGCGCCTTCTGCACTCTGGCCGTTGCGGCCCGGCTGATACGCGCTCAGGTCGAGATCGGAGAGGTCGGTGAACTCCCACCCCGGGCGGCCCTTGAACTGCGGAAGCTCGAGCGTTTCGAGCAACTCCAGCGCATGAGCGCGGCGCTCGCTTAGGAACTGGGGCTCGGTGTGCTCCCCGATAGCCGCACTAGCCAATCGAGCCCTCCATCTGGAGCTCGATCAGCCGGTTCATCTCGACCGCGTACTCCATCGGCAGCTCCTTGGTGATGGGCTCGACGAAGCCGTTGACGATCAGCTTCGAGGCCTCGTCCTCGGGGATGCCGTGAGACATCAGATAGAAAAGCTGGTCGTCCCCCACCTTCGAGACGGTGGCCTCGTGGCCGACGTTGACGTCGTCCTCGCCGATGCGGATCGTCGGGTAGGTGTCCGAGCGCGAGCGCTCGTCGAGCAGGAGCGCGTCGCAGACCACCTTCGAGCGCGCGCCGTGGGCGCCCTTGGCGACCTCGAGCAGCCCGCGATAGGAGCTGCGCCCGCCGTCCTTGGAGATCGACTTGGCGAAGATGTTCGAGCTCGTGTTGGGCGCGCCGTGGACGATCTTGCCGCCGGCGTCCTGGTGCTGGCCATCGCCGGCGAAGGCGATCGAGAGGATCTCCCCGTGGGCGCGCTCGCCCAGGAGGTAGACGCTCGGGTACTTCATCGTCAGCCGCGAACCGAGGTTGCAGTCGACCCATTCCACGGTCGCATCCTCTTGCGCGACCGCTCGCTTGGTGACCAGGTTGAACACGTTGGTCGACCAGTTCTGGACAGTCGTGTACCTGATGCGTGCCCCGGGCAGTGCGATCAGCTCGACCACGGCCGAATGCAGGCTCGAGCTCGAGTATGTGGGGGCCGTGCACCCCTCGACGTAGTGGACGTAGGATCCGGGCTCCGCGATGATCAGGGTGCGCTCGAACTGACCCATGTTCTCCGTGTTGATGCGGAAGTAGGCCTGGAGCGGCATCTCAACGTGCACGCCCTCGGGGACGTAGACAAACGATCCGCCCGACCAGACGGCCGAGTTGAGCGCAGCAAGCTTGTTGTCGTTAGGCGGGATCACGGTGGCGAAGTACTTGCGCACAATGTCCTCGTGCTCGCGCAGCCCCGAATCCATGTCCATGAAGATCACGCCCTGCTTCTCTAGGTCCTCGCGGACTTGGTGGTAAACGACCTCTGACTCGTACTGCGCGCCCACTCCTGAGAGGAACTTACGCTCGGCCTCGGGGATGCCCAGCCGGTCGAATGTGCGCTTGACGTCCTCGGGCACGTCGTCCCAGGAGCGTCCGGGCTTCTCGGAGGCGCGGACGAAGTAGTGGATGTCGTCGTAGTTGACCTCGGCGAGCAGCGGCGAGCCCCACGTGGGCTGCGGTCGGGCGAGGAAGTGATCGAGCGCCTTGAGCCGGAAATCGCGCATCCACTGCGGCTCGTCCTTGAACTCCGAGATCTTCTCGACGATCTCGCGGTTCAGTCCCTTGGGCGCCTTGTAGAGATAGTTCTCGGCGTCGTGGAAGCCGTACCGCTGCTCGTAATCCGCGTTGATCCGCGCGAGCCCTTCGTTCCCGGTCAGCGGCGGGCTCTGTGCAGGAATCGTCTCGGGAGTAGCCACTACTCCACCTCCACTTTGATTGTGTTCTCTTCGATGATCACCGGAAACGTCTCCACGGGAACATAAGCCGGCAAGGTCTTGGGGTGCCCGGTCTTGAGGTCGAAGCGCGATCCATGACGCGGGCACTCGATCGTGCAGTCGGCCTCATCGAGCTCGCCCTCGACGAGCGGGCCATTGTCGTGCGAGCAGCGGTCCTCGATCGCGTACACCGTGCCGGCGCAATTGAAGACGCCGATCTCGAGATCCTCCCATTCGAGCAGCCGCATATCGCCCGGCTTGAGCTCGCTCAGGGGACATACTTTGACGAGGGTCTTTTGTGGCACTTGGTCGTAAGTCCTAGCAGATTGATCGGATTTCATATTAGCGCCAGCGACCTCGGTCCGAGGGGCGGCGCTGGCGCGGGCACCGCAGCCGAAGGTCCGCTGGCGCCGGGTTGGCACCTCGTCTCATCGGTTGCTGATGAAGCTTCGCTCGCGTAGGATCCCCTCCATGGCGGTCAGGGGAGTGATTGCCGCGGTGATTTCGTCGGTCCTCCGTCCCCTTGTTCGCGTCCGCGAGGGGTATCAGCTCATCCCGGTGGCCGGGGCCCGCCTGACCATCGCGGGTCACCGTGCGCGCACCGACGCCGCCGGCCGTACGGCCTTGACGCTGCGGCTGGTCGCGGGCCACAGCTACCGGCTAACCGCGTCGCGGCCGGCCTGCAATCCCGCCGTGGCGGCCGTCCGCGTCAGCTAACCGAGGGCGTCAGTTGCCGCTTGTGCGGGCGAGCCACTCGCGGGCGTTTCCGGTTCCCATGCAGCCTCGTGGCCGAGGGAGGCTCCCTTTAGCACCTTCAGAGAGAGCAGCGCACACTTCATCCGCGTGGCGGAGATGTCGATCCCCAGCAGGTCCAGCACGAAGGACCGATCGAGCGCCAGCAGCTCAGAGATCTTCATCCCCTTGACCTCGTCGGACGCCATCGAGGCGGCCGCCTGGGAGATCGCACACCCGTGGCCGGAGAAGCGAATCTGCTCGATGCAATCGCCGTCTCCGAGCTCGAGCCTCACGGTGAGCTCATCACCGCAGAGGGGATTGAGGTCGTGGAACTCCAAGTCCACGCGCTCGAGCTCAGGGGCCGGAGGCGCGAAGTTGTGGGGGTGCTTGTAGTGGTCGAGAATGTTCTCGCGATACAGCGAATCGTCCATCGCTCTCTAGCGTAGTGGCCATCGCTGAAAAGCCCTTTTGGACTCGCCGGGGTTGGCTCTTTACGCACGGTGCCGGAGTACTCTTCTGTATGTGATGCAGTGGGGGTTTTGCTTGAAGTGGCGGAGTGCGCTTTTGGTGTGTGCATCGGCATTGCTGATGCTCGCGTTTGCCTCGAGCGCCGCCGCAAAGACCAGCAAGACCGGCTATGACATCTCGTATCCCCAGTGCGGCCGGGCCTATCCGAGCGGCCAGGCGTTCGGGCTCGTGGGCGTCACCGGGGGCCTCGCAAACGACGAAAACGGCTGCTTGGGCAGCGAGCTCGCGTGGGCCCAGGCGTCGCCGGGTCTCACCTCGCCCTCCCAGGCCCCCGGCTCGATGTACATCAACACCGCTGATCCGGGGCCGGCGCCGGGCGTCACCGATTGGCCGCACTCAGGAGGCGACCAGTACGGGAGCTGCCACGGCCGCTGGTCCAAAGCGTGCGCCTACCTCTATGGCGAGCTGCGAGCGACGTACTCGTACAACCTCGTGGGCGCAGGCCACCCGAACCTTGCCTCTGAGGCTCCTTGGTGGCTCGACATCGAGACCTCCAACACCTGGGCGACGAACTCGGTCCACGGATACAAGGGCCTCAACATCGCGGCCATCCAGGGGTTCATCGCCGGGCTGACGAGCCAGGGGGCCGCCGCTCCGGTTGGGGTCTATTCCAGTGCCACCCAATGGAAGACGATCACCGGGCTGACGGCGCAGACAACACGCTCGGCGTTCGGCTCTTCTCCGCCGGCTTGGGTCGCGGCCGCCAGCACGCTCAAGGGCGCCCAGAGCGTCTGCGCCTCGACCGCGTTCACCGGGGCTAAGCCCACGCTCGCTCAGTACAGCTCGAACAGCTACGACGCCGACCTGCGCTGCGGCTAGTAGGCCTTGGCGGGCGCTAATCGCGCCCGGACGGAGCTAGAGGCGCGGCACGTGAGCGCTAGAGGCGCAGCACACGCGCGACGGTCGCAAGCCCCTCCACCAGCCGCGCCACGTCCTGCACCGAGTTGTGGACGGCGAACGACGCGCGGGTGGTCGCGTGGACCCCGAGGCGACGCATCAATGGCTGAGCGCAGTGGTGGCCGGCACGCACGCACACGCCATCGCGGCCCAGGATCTCGCCGATGTCGTGGGGGTGTGCTCCCTCCAACGAGAAAGAGATCAGCGCGCCTCTGTCAGCGGGCTCGAGCGGCCCATGAATCGTGAGTCCGGGCACCTCTGAAAGCCGCGCCAGTGCCTCGGCGAGAAGGGATTCCTCGTGCCCACGGATGCGCTCGATCGAAATCGCCTCGATCCAATCGACCGCGGTGCCCAGTCCGATCGCCTCAGCGATCTGAGAGGTGCCCGCCTCGAACTTGTGCGGGAGGTCGGTCCAGGTCGACTCGTTGGCGGCCACGGTGCGGATCATGTGTCCCCCGCCGATGAAGGGCGGCATCTCCTCCAGAAGCTCGCGACGGCCATGAAGAACGCCGACGCCCGTGGGTCCGTAGGCCTTGTGTCCCGTCCAGCAGTAAAAGTCCGCGGCGATCGCTCGCAGGTCGACCTGGATCTGGGGTACCGCCTGGGCCCCGTCGACGAGCACAACCGCGCCCGCGGCGTGGGCGCGCTCGACGATCTCCGCCACGGGGTTGATCGTGCCGAGCACATTCGAGACATGGGCCAGTCCCACTAGCTTCGGCCCGCGCTCGAGCAGGCGGTAGAGCGCTTCGAGGTCCAGCCGGCCATCCTCAAGAAGCGGCACGTAGGCGAGCTCGGCCTCCCGGTCCTGGCACAGCAACTGCCACGGAACGATGTTCGAGTGGTGCTCCATCTCGGTCAGCACCACCAGGTCACCTCGATGAACGTTATGCCGGCCCCAGGTATAGGCGACCAGGTTTATCCCGGCGGTGGCGTTGGCGGTGAAGATCGTCTCCTCGGTGGAGGACCCGAGCCAGCGAGCGATCCGCGCACGTGCTCCTTCGTAGAGTTCGGTCGCCTCGACCGCCAGGGGATAAACGCCACGATGGACCGACGCCCTTGAGTGGGTGTAATAGCGATTGAGGGCGTCGATCACCGGCTGTGGAGTCTGGGAAGTCGCAGCCGAGTCCAGATACGTCAGCGGGTGGCCGTCGAAGCGGCGGCGAAGTACCGGAAACTGCGCTGCTATCGCGCCGAGGCTGTCGGTCGACAACGGGCTCCTGCCGGCAATCGTGCTCACGACGAGGCTCCTCCGGTGCTCACGATGAGGGCTCCTCTGCGAGCCACGCTGCTCACGCAGCAACCTCCTCGGCGATCCAGCCGTAGCCCTTGGCTTCCAGCTCCTCGACGAGTTCGGGACCGCCGCCCTTGACGATTCGCCCCTGGAACATCACGTGCACATGGCTCGGCTGCACCAGGTGCAGGATGCGCTGATAGTGGGTGATGATCAGCACGCCCATTTCCGGGCCCGCCACTGCGTTGACGCCACTGGCGACAACTCGCAGCGCGTCAATGTCCAGTCCAGAGTCGGTCTCGTCGAGGACGGCCAGCTCGGGGCGCTGCAGAGCGAGCTGAAGGATTTCCATCCGCTTCTTCTCGCCGCCCGAGAAGCCCTCGTTCAGATACCGGCTCGAGAATTCCCTTGGAACGCGGGTCAGCTCCATGGCCGCTTCGACTCGCTCGCGAAACTCCTTGAGCGGGATCGTGTCTTCGCCGCGGGCGCTCCGGTGGGCGTTCAGCACCGTTCGCAGGTACTTGGTTACGGTGACGCCAGGCACCGACACGGGGTACTGGAAGGCCATGAACAGGCCCATCCGCGCGCGCTCGTCCGGGTCTGAATCGGTGACGTCCTGGCCCTTGAAGCAGATGCGCCCCGAGGTGACCTCGAGGCCGGGGTGTCCCATGATCGCGTTGGCGAGCGTCGACTTGCCGGACCCATTTGGGCCCATCAGCGCATGGATCTCGCCGTTGTCGATCGACAGATCGACGCCGCGCAAAATCTCCTTTTCGCCTGCTCGGACGTAGAGGTCTTGGATCTCAAGTTCAGCCATTTTGAAGTTTGGGTTGAGGGTGTTCAAACGGCGACAGCAGTGCGCCCGTCACCGGAATGACCGGGAGTCAACGGCTCGGCCTGGTCCCGCTCGTGCCGGCGCGAGAACTCGACGAGCTCGGCGAGAGTGGTCGTTTGAAGCGAGCGGATCACGCCGCCCTGCACGCGCATCCACAACAGTTTGGTGGCGCAGCCGCGCCCAGCGTCGGGCTCGTGCGAGCACAAGACCCGCTCGGTGTGGTCGTGAACGAAGCACTCCATCGGTGCGATGGTGCCCTCCAACGCATGGACCACCTCGTCCATCGCGATCTCTTCGGCCGGTCGAGCCAGCCAATAGCCGCCGTGTGCGCCGCGGGCGCTCATAACCAGCCCCGCCTTGCGCAGACGGGCCACGACCTGCTCCAGGTAGGCCAGAGGCAGCCCCTCGGCATCGGCGATTGCCTTCAGACTCGTTGGCTGCTCCGGCGATTGGCGTCCCAGCTCGACCATGAGTCTTACGCCGTACTCGGCCTTGGAGGAGAAGATCATTGAAATAAATCCTACCAGGGCGGTCGGTTTATTATTTTCCTGCCATGCACGAAGCGCGGCTGGCGACCTCGGCTGAGATCACGCAGGCCGCAGCGACGGCCAAAGCGTCCGGGCGCCTCGGGCTCGACACCGAGTTCATCTCTGAAGGTCGCTATCGACCGCTGCTGTGCCTGGTCCAGATCGTTGTAGATGACCCGGGCGGCTCGTCGGTCGTTCTCATCGATGCGCTGGGCGACGCCGCAGTGCAGCCCGTCGCCGCACTGCTCGCGGACCCCAGTGTCGAGGTTGTCCTCCACGCAGGGCGCCAGGACGTTGCGATCCTCCGCAGGGTCTGGGACACCGACGTCGTGACCATCTTCGACACCCAGATCTCGGCTGGGTTCGCCGGGCAAAGTGCCCAGAGCGGCTACGGCAACCTGATCGGTGCGATGCTCGGACTGCGGCTCGCCAAGTCCGCGTCCTACACACGCTGGGACGCCCGTCCCTTGTCAGCCGAGCAGCTTCGCTACGCGGTCGAGGACGTCGCGCAGCTGCTCGAGCTCACCGACGAACTCAAGCGTCGCCTGCGAGAGACGGGCCGGCTCGAGTGGGCGGTCGAGGAATGCCGGCGGCTCGAGGCCGCCAGCGAGGAACGCGATCCGGACACCGTGTGGGAACGGCTGCCGCGGATCTCGCAGCTCGACGCCCGCTCGCGCGCGGTTGCTCGCACGGTTGCGGCCTGGCGAGAGCGGGCTGCATCGAGAGAAGACCGCCCGGTCGGCTCGGTCCTCGCCGACCAGGTGGTAGTCGAGGTGGCCAGGCGGCGACCCTCGACGCCCGACGAGCTTGCCAGGATCCGCGGCGTTCACCGCTCGATCCTGAACCGCCGGGCCGACGGGATACTGGCGGCGGTCGCGCGGGGCCTTGAGGATCGGCCAATTCCCAGGGAGCGCGCGCAGCCCCGCTCCGAACCCGTCGACGTCCCCGTGATCGCGCTCGTAGAAGCTTGGCTTCGCGCCCGCGCACTCGAGGCCGGGCTGGCATACGAGCTGGTCGCCTCGCGCGCTGAGCTCGAGGCCGTTGTCGGCGCGGCCCGGCGCGGCGAACCCGAGCCTTCCGTGCGGGCCTTGACGGGCTGGCGCGAGCAGCTGGTCGGGGATGAGCTTCGCAATCTGGTCTCTGGCAGGAACGCGGTTGCCGTAGATGGCGACCTGCGCCTCAGGCTGCTGCGGACGCCGCTCGTTTAGGCGCGTTTCCGTTGTTCGAACCCTCGGCTGCGTTCTACTGCGAGCCGATCTGCAGCTGGGCGGACATCGCGACCGCGCCTGCGAACATCTGCTTAGAAAGTGCCTCTTGCGTCTGGCGGGTGCGGTCAACCGAGCCAAATTCGATGTCGTGCAAGTCTCCATACGCGGTTGCGTATGTCATCCGGACCTTGTTGCCGGGCGATTCATCGGCCAGCTCATCGCCGGTTTGCGCACTCGCACCGCTCCACCCGTGCCCGCGCAGCAGGTTTCGTTCAGCCAGCACGAGCTCGCGCGGCGACGCGTAATGCGGGTCTGTCACGACCAGCTCCAGCGCACAGTAGTGGTTCTTGCCTTTGTCGCAGACGCGAACGCTGGAGACCACGTGCGCGCCCCGCACGATCGGCAGCGAGCCCGGCTTGGGACTGCGATCCGCGCCGCCACAGCCGGACAGCAGTACGACCGACCCAATCGCGACTGCCGCTGCCTGACCGACTCGCCCAGCTAAGCTGCGCCTCTTCATGGCAACAACGGTAGACCACCTTTCCGACCCGGAACTGCAGGCGACGGAGTGGAATCTCGAACCGCTCGTGGACGGTGCAGGCCGCGCTGGCGTCGATCGATTGCTCGAGGAGGCGACCAGCCTGGCCTCGGCGTTTCATGAGCGTTATGCGGGGAGGGTCGGCGAACTCGACGCGCATGCTCTGGCCCAGGCGATGCACGAGCTCGAGCGCATCCAAGACCTTTCCGGCCGCGCGAGCTCGTACGCGGGGCTGGACTTCAGCACCGACACCGCCGATCCCGCACGTGGCGCGCTGCTCCAGCAGGCCCAGGAGCGAACCACCGAGATCGAGACCAGGCTCCTGTTCTTCGAGCTGGAGTGGGCCGCGCTCGATGACGAGCACGCGGAGAGCCTCCTCTCCTCGTCCGAGCTTGAGTTCTGTCGCCACTTTCTGCGCAGCGCTCGGCGCTTCCGGCCCCATCTGCTCTCGGAGCCCGAAGAGAAGGTCCTGGCAGAGAAGTCGATCTCCAGCCAGAGCGCCTGGGGTCGGCTATTCGGCGAGCTGACGGCCGCGCTGCGCGTCGAGCTCGACGGGGAGGAAGTGCCGCTGGAACTGGCCTTGAGCCGGCTCCAGTCGCCGCAGAGAGAGGTACGCCGTACGGCGGCGGACGCGGTCTCCACCACGCTGGAGCCGGGCCTTCGTACGCGCGCGTTCATCTTCAACACGCTGGTCTACGACAAGGCGGTCGAGGACCGTCTGCGCTCATTCCCCCACTGGCTGGCGAGCCGAAACCTCGAGAACGAAGCTTCCGATGAGTCTGTCGCGGCGCTGATAGATGCGGTACGGCGACGCTACGACGTGCCTCAGCGCTGGTACACGCTGAAGGCCAAGCTGCTCGGCGTCGACCGCCTGGCGGACTACGACCGGGTGGCGCCTGTCGGCGGGGAGGACACTTCCTTCTCGTTCGCCCAGGCACGGGATCTGGTGCTCGACACCTACTCCTCTTTCTCGCCAGAAGCCGGCCGCATCGCACGACGGTTCTTTGACGAGAAGTGGGTCGACGCACCCGTGCGCCCGCATAAACGAGGCGGAGCGTTTTGCTCCTACACGGTGCCGAGCGTCCACCCGTACGTCCTCCTGAATTTCACGGCGCGCCGGCGTGACGTGCTCACCATGGCCCACGAGCTCGGGCACGGCCTGCACGCCAGCCTCGCGGGGAAGCAAGGGATCTTCCATCTCTCGACGCCGCTGACGCTCGCGGAGACGGCCTCGGTCTTCGGGGAAGCGCTCGTGTTCGGCCGTTTGTTGGACGCCTCTCGCGATGACAAGACCCGCCTCGGTTTGCTCGCGGAGAGGATGGACGGGGCCGTGGCGACAGTTTTTCGCCAGATGGCGATGAACCGCTTCGAGTATCTCGTCCACACGCGCCGCCGCGAGGAGGGTGAGCTGTCGGTCGACCGCCTGGCCGAGCTGTGGACCGAATCGCAGTCCGAGCTGTTCGGAGACTCGGTGGAGATGAGCGACGGCTATCGCTCTTGGTGGTCTTATATCCCCCACTTCATCGGCGTCCCCGGCTACGTCTATGCATACGCGTACGGCCAGCTATTCGCACTCTCCGCGTACCGCCGCTACCTGGATGAGGGAACCTCGTTTGTGCCCCGCTACCTCGAGCTGCTCGCCGCGGGCGGATCGAGGAGCCCTGAGAAGCTCGCCGAGATCGTCGGCATCGACCTGACCGACCCCGGTTTTTGGGACTCAGGCCTCGCACTGGTCGAGGAGCAGTTGGGCGACGCCGAGCGGCTGGCCGAGCGGATGGGTTAGCTCCCCGGAGCCACGGTTTGCGGGTGCGAGCCCGCCGGCTCAGAGCCTCGCTTTGCGCGTGCGGGCCCGTTCCTCCTGGCGCTCGACGACGTTCACGATCAGCCTCAGGATCTGCTCCACGCCCGTTGCCTTGGCTTCCCCCCGCTCGAATGCTTCGCGCCAGTCGCGCACCTGGCCCTTCGTGGCCAGCTCGTTGAACTGCGGACGTGGCACCGACAGCCGGACCTTTGCGTCTGCAGCGATGTCCTTCGTGATCTTCGGGCCGGGCAGCTCGATCCGATAAAGCTGGGTATCGCCGCGGCCGCGGAGCTCGAGCCCGGCCACCAGTTGAAGCGGCTGGAGTGCCGGCACTTCTGAGAGAAACCGCCTGACCGCGGTCTCAATGAGCGACTTCGTGTCGGTCGGAGAGGTCAGACGGCCCAGTGTAGTCGCGGCCGCCGGCTCGCCTGGTCGCGAGCGGTTGGTCAGCCGGCTCGTCAGTGCGCTAGATCTTGTGGCGTTTGAGCAGCTTGCGGCCGATCACCATCCGCTGAATCTCCGAGGTGCCCTCCCCGATCAGCAGCAGTGGCGCGTCGCGGTAGAGGCGCTCGATCTCGTACTCCTTCGAGTAGCCGTAACCCCCGTGGATCCGGAAAGCCTCCTCCACGCAGAAACGAGCTGCTTCGGACGCAAACAGCTTGGCCATGCCCGCCTCCAGGTCGGATCGATCGCCGGCGTCCTTCAGTCGTGCGGCCCTGATGGTGAGCAGTCGTGCGGCCTCGACCTGCGTCGCCATGTCGGCGAGCTTGAACTGGATCGCCTGGTGCTGGGCGATCTGCTTGCCGAACGTCTTGCGCTCCTGCGAGTAGCGGAGCGCCAGCTCCAACGCTCTTTGCGCGATCCCGACCCCGCGCGCGGCGACATTGACCCGTCCCACCTCGAGCGCGTCCATCATTTGCACAAATCCCTGGCCGAGGCCGTGCTCCTCGCCTCCGAGAATGCTCTCAGCGGGGGTCTTGTAGCCGTCGAACACGAGCTCTGTCGACTCGACGCCCTTGTAGCCAAGCTTCTTGATCTTCGGGGGAACGTTGAATCCCGCGTAGGGGCCGGAGTTCTGGGCGGCGCCCGGTTCCTTTTCGGCGATGAAGCACGTCATGCCCCTGTACCTGGGCTCGGCCTGCGGGTCTGTCTTGGTCAGCACGAACACGATGCTCGAAAGCAGCCCATTCGTGACCCACATCTTGGTGCCGTTGATCTCGTAGTGCTCGCCGTTCTTGCGGGCGGTCGTCTTGATCGCCTGGACGTCCGACCCGCACTCGGGCTCGCTCAACGAGAAGGCAGCACGGATCTCACCGGTCGCCATCCGCGGGAGGTAGTGCTGGCGCTGCTCCTCGGTCCCGAACTTCATCAGCAGGTAAGAGCCGATGAAGTGCGTGTTGACGATACCGCTGATCGAGATCCAACCGCGTGAGAGCTCCTCGACGATCATCGCGTAGGTCGTCAGATCGAGCCCCATGCCCCCGTACTCCTCGGGGATCGTGACCCCGAAGAGACCGAGCTCCTTCATCTGCTCGACGATCGGCTCGGGGAAGGAGTCTTCGTGGTCGTAATGCTCCGCGTTCGGGATGATCTGCTCGTCGGCGAACTGACGCACCATCTCGGTGATCGCGCGCTGCTCGTCGGTTCTGTCGGCGTAAGGGATCGTTGTTGTCATGGCGATCAGGACTTTGTCCAAAGTCTCGAACAGGCGCCGGTTTGGGGGCGGGGGCATGCGACTCTGGCGGCGTGGTTGGAAGAAACGAAGGCATAGCCTTCGAAATCCCCAAGTGGTCTGCGATGCGCCGTGTCGGTTGACCTCGCGATCGGCCGGCTGGCCTCTCGCCAGCAGGGGAACGTGACGCGCGCGCAGTTGCTGGCACTGGGGCTCAACAGCGCCGCCATCAGCTATCGCGTCAAGACTGGCCGAGTTCATCGCGTCCACCGTGGCGTTTACTCCGTAGGGCGGCCGCCTCGAACGGCGCACGAACGTGCCTCCGCCGCCGTACTCGCGTGCGGGCCAGGCGCCGCTTTGAGCCACCGCTCGGCGCTCGCTCTGTGGGAGCTCGCGGACCGGTGGGGGTTCGGCTTCGAGGTATTAGTCAGAAGCGACCGTCGGCCAAACGGGATCAGGCCTCACCTGTGCACCGACTTGCAGCCGCGGGATTTCCGGCGTCAGCACGGCATCCGCGTGACGAGCCCCGCGCGCACGCTGCTGGACTGCGCGCCGCTCCTCAGCCAGAAGGCGCTTGCTCGCGCCGTCAACGAGGCCCTGCGGCGAAAGCTGCTGCGGCGCTCTGACCTGGCCGACGTACTCGAGCGGTTCCCCGGGTACCGCGGAGCGCACAAACTGGCCGAGTTCGTGCACGCCACGGGCGGACCGACGCGCTCGGGCTGGGAGGACGACTTCCCAGCCTTCTGCCGCCACTTCGGCCTCCCAGAGCCCGAGATGGCCGCCAACGTTGGCGGCTGGGAGGTGGACGCGCTGTTCCCCAACGAGAAGGTGATCGTCGAACTGGACGGCTGGGAGTTTCACTCGAGCCGCGAATCGTTCGAAACCGACCGCGAACGGGACGTGAGCACGCTGGCCGCGGGCTGCGTGACGGTGCGGCTGACGTGGGAACGGATGCACGAGCGCGCGGCCCGCGAGGCCGCACGTCTACATACGATCCTGGACCAGCGTCGAGCTTAGGAGCGCGGCGGCCCTACGCCGCTTTGCGTTCCTCCGAGCGGACCCTATGACTCCACGGCGTGTCGGGGCGCTCCTGCAACTCGCCGTCGAGTTCGAGGTCGACCTTCTCGTTGAAGAAGCACAGCAGACCCTTGATCCGGCCCGCCTCCGGCAGCGGGTCCTCGTAGTACCAGATCAGGTCCTCAACCCCGGCCGCTGAGTAGTAGCCGGCCGTGCCCTTGTAGGGGCAGCGAGTCACGGTGTCCGTTGGCTCGAGATCGGCGATCACGTCCTCGCGCAGGATGTACCAGCGCGGCGGCAGGCTCGACTCGAACAGTGCGACCGCACGCCGGGTCTCCGCCAGCACCCGTCCATCCAGGGAGAGCCGCACGTGGCGGTCGCTGCGGAGAATGTCGATCCGGTGGTAGGGGTCTCGAGGGTGGACGCCGACCTCCTCGTCCTCCTCGAGCCAGCGGTCCAGCCGATCGAAATAAAAGGCGATCAGGTCCTTGATTGGGGGTGCGTCCCGAAGCGGGTCAGGGTAATACCACGCTCCGTTCTCGACCACGCGGTCCCCGGCGCGCAGCGTGAAGTAGGAAGCGTCGCCCTTCTTGGGGCAATGCGTGTGCCGATCCGAAGGCTCGAGCAAGTCCCGTCGCACGTCCTCCGCAGGGAAGTAGTAGACGGGCTGTAGTCCCGACTCGTGCAGCAGCATCGCTCGCCGGCTGTCGACGATCGCCTCACCGCCCAGTTGGGCACGGATCCGCTTTGGGGTGGGCTCGAGGTACAGCGCGCGCCCAGGCGGCGGCGGCTCGAAGTTGAAGGACCCGGCCGGATGACGGCTGAGCGGCCCCGTGCCGTACATGAGACCCATCCGTAACGAGGCTAACACTCAAGCCAACGAAGGACCCTCCGCCGGCGAGCGCTATCTCAGCCGGTGAGCACGATCCCCAGCCAGACGATTGCCAGCGAGACGGCGAAGATCGCCAGCTCAAGCACGTGACGCCACATGCGTGCGTGCGACGCCGCGCCTGCACCGCCATCCCGGACAGCCGGCCAGCGAGCGTGAGCGGCGATCAGCACCAGCACGAGCACGATCAAGCCGAGCTTGACCTGCAACGTGGAGTCTCCCCAGCGGTGCTCATGGGTGGCGAGCGCCACACCAGTCGCGATCAGGACGCCGACGGCGACCAGCGTGCCGATACCGAAGCGGCGCACGGCCGACAGCAGAGCGACGCGATCGGAGCGGACGACCGGGACCACCACTGCCGCAAGCATGAGCTGGCCGCCGACGAAGAACGCCATCCCCAATAAGTGCAGCCAGACCACGAAGTTCCAAAAGGTCATCGAACGGTCACGGCGCTCGATCCTGCCAGACTGCGCCGCCATGAACTTCGCCCACGACGTGGTTGACGCAACTCCTCCCGACCGCCTCGCGCTCGTCGAGATCACACGCGAGGGGCGACGGCGCGATTGGAGCTTTGGCGAGATCTCGGAACGGAGTTCCCGGTTGGCCGCGCTGTTCGAGACCCGTGGAGTCGGGCGCGGAGACATCGTGATGACCGTGATCGGCAACCGGCCAGACTGGGTGTTGACCCTGATTGCATGCTTTCGCATCGGCGCAGTGGCGCTGCCCTGCAACGAGCAGCTCCGTGCAAAGGACCTGCGCCTGCGCCTCCAGGCGGCGAGGCCGAAGCTGGTCGTCGCCGACGAGCGCAATGCCGGTGAGCTCGCGGAGGCGCGTCCTGTCTGCGAGGTCCTCACGATTCCTGACGAGCGCCTTTACCAGAGCCCGGCGCGCGCCCCCGCCGTGGAGCTTAAGCCAAGGGATCCCGCGCTGATCACCTTCACGAGCGGCACGACCGGGGAGGCGAAGGGTGTTGCCCACGCTCAGCGGTATCTGTCCGGTCAGCGCCTCCAGGCAGAACACTGGCTCGATGCTCGGCCGAACGACCTGGTCTGGTGTACAGCCTCATCGGGGTGGTCCAAATCGGCTCGTAACGCGTTCATCGCCCCGTGGCTCCGAGGCGCAACCGCGCTGCTGCACGACGCCCGGTTTGACGCTGCGCAGAGGCTGGAGATCGTTGAGCGAGAGGGCGTCACGGTCCTCTGCATGGCTCCCACGGAGTACCGCGTGATTGCCAACCGAACCGAGATCAAGCCGCTGCCCCGGCTGCGTAGCTTCGTGGCGGCGGGCGAGGCACTGAACCCTGAGGTCATTCGTGCCTTTCGCGAAGCAACCGGAGTCGAGATTCGCGACGGCTACGGCCAGACCGAGACGGGCCAGCTGACCGGAAATCCACCCGGAGAGCCGGTTCGGCCCGGATCCATGGGCCGTCCACTCCCCCGCGTGGCGCTACGCGTCGAGCACTCGGAGCTGGTGCTCGCGGACCCCGGGACCGACCCCACTTTCTTTGTGGCCTACGTCAACGGAGCGCCGGCACCCGAGGATCGACCCTGGCATACCGGGGACAGAGTGAGCCAGGACGAGGACGGCTACCTCTACTTCGAGGGTCGCACAGACGATCTGATCATCTCGGCGGGCTACCGGATCGGTCCGTTCGAGGTCGAGTCGGCTCTGGTCTCTCATCCAGCTGTGGCCGAGGCGGCGGTCGTCGCCGCCCCCGATGACGAGCGAGGGTCCGTGGTACGAGCCGTGGTCGTCCTGCGAGGCGGATTCGCAGCGAGCGACGCGCTCGTGTCCGAGCTGCAGAAGCACGTCCAGCACCAGACCGCGCCGTATAAGTATCCGCGGATCGTCGAGTTCGCCCCTGAGCTACCCAAGACGGCGAGCGGAAAGGTCAAACGCGCCGTCTTGCGAGGCGCCCGCGCCGCGTAGCCGGGGCATCGCGGCTGGCACGACCTTTACTCTGGATGTATGACCGTCACGCCTCCGGTCGTAGCCGACGAGGAGCGCCAGCAGCCTCGCGGCCATCCTCGCCCGACGATCGCGATCTGTGCCGCGCTCGTGCAAGCTCGGTGGGGCTCGTGGGACCGTCCGGCGTACCTGCTCGCAAAGGAGTACGTGGCCGCGGTCCAACGCGCGGGCGCGTTAGCGCTCATCGTTCCCCCGGACGAGTCCGTCGAGCACAACCCAGACCAGGTGCTCGACCTGGTGGATGGGCTCATGCTCGCCGGGGGAAGCGACATCGATCCATCGGCATACGGGCAAGAGCCCCATCCCGAGACCAAGTTGACCGTTCCCGAGCGTGATCGAGCCGAGCTGGCGTTGGCGCGCGCTGCGGCTGCCCGCGACATGCCCGTGCTCGGCATCTGCCGCGGGATGCAGCTGCTCAACGTGGCCTTTGGCGGCACGCTGCGCCAGCACCTTCCCGATGACGTGGGTCACACCGAGCACCGGCGAAATCTAGGGAGCTTCGAGAACTCCGATCACGACGTGCGCCTTGCCCCTGGGTCCCTCGCGGCGCGGGCCGCCGGAGAAGAGCTGCACGGAACCAAGTCGCACCACCACCAGGGAGTGGCAAGGATCGGCGAGGGCCTCCAAACCACGGGGACCTCAGTGCTTGACGACCTCCCCGAAGCAATCGAAGCGCCCGCGCAGCGGTTCGTCCTGGGGGTCCAATGGCACCCCGAAGCCGACGAGCGCAGCAAGCTGATCGGCGCGCTGGTTGAGGCGGCTAGGGCTTACCGGGCACGCGGCTGACGAGAACCTGAGCCACGGCAAGCGGCGACGCCAAAATCTCACCGCAGCAGTCGGGGCTCGTAGTAGCCAGCTTCCCGGACAGCCGTCGACACGGCCTCGGCATGTTCGGGTCCTCTGGTCTCGAGCACCAGCAGCACTGCCGTCTCGCGCACATGGAGGTCGAATCCCTCGCGAATGTGCTGGACATCGACGAGGTTGGCGCCCTTCGCTCCCACGAGTGAGAGCACCTGTGCCAGCGCGCCAGGTCGGTCCGGTACGCGAGTCAGCAACACCAGCCTGTGGCCGGCGAGGCTCTCGTGGCGCCGCGCGATCTGGGCCAGATCGCCGGCATCGACATTCCCGCCGGAGAGGATCGCCACGGTCTTGCCGGAACCACGTGCTGAAACGGTCCCCTTCAGCAAAGCAGCCACCCCCACCGCGCCGGCGCCCTCGACGACGAGCTTCGCGCGCTCCATGAGGAGCACCATCGCTTCGGCTACGTCGTCCTCAGGCACGACGACCATTTCGTTCACCCACCGTTTGACCAGCTCGAGCGTCAGCTGTCCGGGCCGCTTGACCGCGATCCCGTCCGCGATCGTCTGGGTGGAGGACACAGAGACGGCCTCGCCGGCGGCAAGCGAGGCCGGGAACGGCGCGCATGTATCAACCTGAACGCCGATGAACTGGACGTCCGGACGAGCCGCCTTCACCGCGATCGCCACCCCCGAGATGAGCCCACCACCGCCCACGGGAACGACCACGCGCGTCATGTCGGGTACCTGCGCCAGAAGCTCCAAGCCAAGGGATCCCTGGCCCGCGACCACTTCGGGGTCGTCGAAGGGATGGACAAACTCGAGCCCTCCCGAGTCCGACCGCTCTCGCGCCGCCGCCAAAGCGTCCTGGATGGTCTCGCCGATCAGTTGCACCGTGGCGCCCAGTCCGATGGCCGCCTCCACCTTCGCGATGGGGGCGGTCTCGGGCATGAAGACCTCGCAGTGGACTCCTCGGGCTCGCGCGGCGTAAGCCACCGCCTGCCCGTGATTGCCTGCGCTTCCCGCGACAACACCCGCCCGGCAGCGATCGCCGAGAAAGGCGATCTTGGCCAGGGCCCCGCGCAGCTTGAAGGAACCGGTGCGCTGGAGGTTCTCGGCTTTCAGGACGACGGTGCCGCCGACCCGCTCACTAAGCGTGCGCGAGCTCAGCACCGGCGTTTCGCGGACCACCTCCCTGCCCGCCTCTGCCGCGCGCTCAATGTCCTCGACTGACGGACCACGCACGCTAGAGCTAAGACCTCCTATCCCAGCGCCACGACCGCGTCGACCTCAACCTTCGCTCCTCGTGGCAGTGCCGAGACGCCGAGAGTCACGCGCGCGGGCGGGTCGGACTCGAAGAATGACCCGTATACATCGTTGACCTCTTCGAACGACGCCATGTCGGTCAGATAAACCGTGAGCCTCACCGCGTTGCCGAGCGTGGCGCCGGCGGCGTTGCAAATTGCGGCGAGATTCTCGAGGCAGCGCCCCGCTTGGTCGGCTGCGTTTCGACCGGCAAGCTCGCCAGTCCGCGGATCCAGGCCGATTTGACCGGAGCAGAAAAGAAGGTTCCCAGTCCTCACCGCGTGGACGTAGGGCCCGATCGCCGCGGGTGCATCCGAAGCGCTGACCGACTCACGATTGGCGGGCAATTTCTCTCCCCTGGTCGCGGTTTGCTGGAGATGCGAACCCTATCGCCCAAGCTTGTTCAGGCGGTATCCCGCACGCGGTCCAGCTTGCCCGTGCGATGCCCGGGGTAGGCTGGAGTCGTGAGCAACCGGCTTGCGGGCGAGAGTTCGCCCTACCTGCTCCAGCACAAGGACAACCCGGTCGACTGGTTCCCATGGGGAGACGAGGCGATCGGGCGAGCCCGCGACCAGAACCGGCCGCTATTGGTCTCGATCGGGTACTCGGCGTGCCACTGGTGTCACGTGATGGAGCGCGAGTCGTTCGAGGATTCGGCGGTCGCCGCGGTCATGAACGAGCGGTTCGTGTGCGTGAAGGTGGACCGCGAGGAGCGACCAGACGTGGACGCGATCTGCATGGAGGTGTGCCAGGCGATAACGGGGCATGGAGGGTGGCCCCTGAATGCCTTCCTCACGCCGACGCCAACCCCCTTTTACGCGGGCACCTACTTTCCGCCCGAGCAGCGCGCCGGAATGCCAAGTTGGCGGATGGTCTTGGACGCCGTCTCAGACGCGTGGCAAAACCGCCGCGAGGAGGTGCTGCAACAGGGGTCCCAGATCGCGCGCTCATTGGGCGCCAGCGCCCGCGTCAAGCCATCCTCTGAACCGATCCGGGGCGAGCTCCTCAGCGAGGCGACCTCGGCGCTGCGATCGGGGTACGACGCCCGCCACGGTGGCTGGGGAGGCGCTCCGAAGTTCCCGCAGGCTTCGGTAATCGAGTTCCTGCTTGCCTTTGGCGAGCGGGAGACCACGTTGCACGCCTTGGATACGATGGCGCGTGGCGGGATATACGACCAGGTCGGCGGCGGGTTTGCCCGCTACGCCGTGGACGCGGCCTGGAGGGTGCCGCACTTCGAGAAGATGCTGTACGACAACGCGCTGCTCGCGAGGGCCTACCTGCACGGCTGGCAGACATCCCGACAGGAGCGGTTGCGCCGGGTCTGCTGCGAGACGCTCGATTGGGCGCTGAAGGAGATGCGCGGCCCCGAAGGGGGATTCTGCTCCGCGCTGGACGCCGACTCGGAGGGCGTCGAGGGAAAGTTCTACGTATGGACAGAGCCCGAGCTGCGCAGGGTTCTGGGAGAGCTGGCGGACGACGCGATCGAGTATTTCGGCGCGACGGAGCGTGGCAACTTCGAGCATGGAGCCAACGTGCTCCAGGGCAGCGGCCCCGAACCAGCACGGCTCGACGAGATCCGTGCACGCCTCTATGAAGCCAGGGCTACGCGCGTCCGTCCCGGGCTCGACGACAAACGACTGACAAGTTGGAACGCCTTGATGGTTTCGGCTCTGGCGGAGGCGGGCGGAGCGCTTGAGCGGCGCGATTACGTGGAGGCGGCCGTGGGCTGCATGGAATTCCTGCTCTCTGAGCTCCGGGACCCCGACGGACGTCCGCTGAGGACGTGGAAGAACGGACACGCAAAGATCGACGGCTACCTCGACGATCACGCCTTCCTTCTGGAGGCGCTTATCACGCTCTATGAGACGACCTTCGAGCCCCACTTTTACCGCGAGGCGGTCACGCTGGCGGACCAGATCATCGAGCGGTTCGCCGATCCCGCGGAGGGCGGCTTCTTCACCACTGCCGTCGACAAGGAGCCATTGGTGACCCGCCGCAAGGATCTCGAGGATTCGCCCATCCCCTCAGGGAGTTCGGCCGCGGCCTTTGGTCTCTTGCGGCTGGCCTTGCTGTCGGGCGAAGGCAAATATGAGCGCCACGCGCTCGGCGTCCTTCGGCTCCTGTTCCCGCTGGCCATAAGGCAGCCGTTCGCCTTCGGCCACCTGCTGCGGGCCACGGACTTCTACGTTGCCCCGGTACGCGAGGTGGCGATTGTTGGCACGGGCGCGGACAGCCTATTGCGCGTGGTGCGTTCCGAGTACCGTCCTCACCTGGTTCTGGCCGGTGGTGGCCCGGACGGGGACGTCCCTCTGCTCGAGGGCCGCGGAACCGTCGACGGCCGGGCGGCAGCGTATGTATGTGAGCACTTCGTGTGCAAGGCACCGGTCACCACGCCCGAGGAGCTGGCGGCGGCGCTTTAGGGGCCATCCGCGCTCACGCAAGCCGTCCGATCCGCTCCACCAGCAACGCGAGAAACCGCTCCGAGTCGATGTCGACCGCAACGTGGCAGCTGGGAGTCCAACCTACGCGGTCCCAGCGATCGACGTTGGTGCGGCCTCGAGAAAGCTCGGGACCGGTGTCGACCTTAACCCCACAGTGCTTGGTCTCAAGCAGCGTGGGGTCGAGCAGATGAGCCATGGCCACGGCGTCGTGTACCGGGGCCCCGTCCCAGCCGTAGCGACTGCGGTGAAATCGCGAATAGAAGTCGTACAGCTCAGCTACGAGCCGAGCGGCCGGCCCTCCGGCCGCGAGGCGGCTCGCGTGTTCGGGCGTCATCAACGCTCGGTGCGTGACGTCGAGCCCCACCATCGTCAGATCGAGGTCGCCCTCGAACACCCGCGCTGCCGCCTCGGGGTCGGCCCAGATGTTGAACTCCGCCGCG
>DASYAP010000058.1:0-1967 GCA_036501265.1 Solirubrobacteraceae bacterium
CCGGGTGCTTTCCGCGAGGCGGCCCCCGACGAGGACGGCCACGCTCGCCAGCGCGAGCAGGCCGAGCAACGTGGCACCGGTGAGGAGCACGGCCTGATCGCTGCGCAGAAAGCCGGTGTCCTGGGAGGCGGCCACGGTCCAAGAGACGAGGTACGGGGAAGATGCGCTATTGGTCATGTGGGCGTTCACGAACGCGTTGATCGCGCCTGGCGAGGCGTCGGACAGCTTGAGGTTCGAGTAGTACGTCAGCGGAGAATCCGTAGTGGCCAAGCTGCGCGCGGCTGCTTCGGTGACCCACATCAGGTTGATTCCCGAGGCGCCAGCGAACGCTGCCGTGACTGCAAAGCCAACCACCCGAAAGGAGCGACTGTTCAGGGTGATCGTCTGGCCGAGACGCAGATTCGCCGCCTCGGCAAAGGACCGCTCGACCACAACACCCCCAGCCCGGATCCACGTCCCATCCGTCACCAAGGGCTGATCGACCGCAGCCACGCCAGGCTGACGTCCTTCGACGTTCGCCCCGGTATCGATGCCCGCGCTGCGCATCTCAGCCATCGCCATCGGATAGGGGCCGCTGTGGGCCGCAACCCCCGTGGCGTGGTTCAGCGCCGCGAGCGCGGTGATGTCCGCCGGCGTCGTCACGTTTGTCTCCGGGGAACTCTGGGCCACGACGTCGGGCCCCTTCGTCGCTGCCTTGGTCTGCTGGTAGGGGTTGGCGTTCACGCCACTCTCCGAGCTGTTCACGCCGTTCAGCGCGAAGGCCAGGGTGAGCGTGGCGGTGACCGCGGCGATGGCGACCACCAAGAGGACCGCCTGAGCGAGATGGTGTCGAATGTCTTGCCGGGCGAGACGGAACACCAGCAGGGCCCGCCCTCTCACCCCACGGTGTCTCGAGCGACTCCGATGCTGCATGCCGTTCGTCGCTTGTTGCTTGGTCACGACAGCCGCTCCCACTCCGCGAACGTGCTGAGGTCCCCTCGTGATCCGCCGGTCAGCCGGGTCTCGTCGACGAACGTGCCGTCGCGCATCGAGATCAACCGGTCCGCGGTCGTCGCGATCCGCTCGTCGTGGGTGACGATCATCAAGGTCAGGCCCTGGGCGTGCAAGTCCCCCAACAGCGAAAGCACGTCGAACGCCGAAGCACTGTCCAAGTTGCCGGTTGGCTCGTCCGCCAGCACGATTTCCGGATCGTTCGCGAGTGCTCGCGCGATCGCGACGCGCTGGCGCTGGCCCCCGGACAGCATTGAGGGAAGGTGCCGGGCGCGATCGGCGAGGCCAACCTGTTCGAGGAGTGCCGTGGCGCGCGCACGAGCCTCGTTCGGCGAATAACCCGCCAGGAGCGCGGGCAGCTCGACGTTCTCCTGCGCGGTGAGCTCGTCCATCAGCTGGAACGCCTGGAAGACGAAGCCGATCTCGTCGCGGCGCAAATACGCGAGGGCGCGTTCGGAGAGCTCATCGACGCGCTGCCCCGCGACCGACAGCTGACCGGCGCTCGGGCGATCGAGCCCGCCGATCAGGTGGAGCAGCGTCGATTTGCCACAACCACTCGGACCCATCACCGCCACGGCCTCGCCGCGATTGACGTCGAGGTCGACCAGGTCGAGCGCGCGCACCAAGCCCTCGCCGCTGCCGTAGTCCTTTCGCAAACCCTGGGCGTGCACGAGCACGGTGGGCGAGTCGTTCATTTCGGGGTACTCCGTTTCGTCCAGGCGATCTCGCAGGCTCGCAACCAGCGCAAGTCGGCTTGCAGGCGAAGCACGATGCCTTCGAGGAGCAACGCCGCGTCGGAATCTTTTTCCTCTTCCATCACCGCGCGCCCCACTTCTCGCAGGCGGCGCAGCAGGTCGCGACGTTGCGCGTCGATGAGGCTGATCGGGTCGGCGAGCGCGCCCTGCGCGGCGGCGATGAGCTTCATGTGGAACTCGGCGAGGTCGGGCCGCGGCCAGCTCAGGTCCGACATCCATTCC
>DASYAP010000059.1:0-5499 GCA_036501265.1 Solirubrobacteraceae bacterium
GCCCGAGTTGGTCCCGGATTTCATCGGGCTCAAGGGCGACACCAGCGACAACATCCCCGGGGTTCCCGGCATCGGCGACAAGACGGCCGCCGAGCTGCTTCAGCGCTTCGGCTCACTCGAGGAGGTGCTCGACCACATCGCTGACATCTCCGGCGCGAAGCGCCAGCAGAACCTGACCGAGCACGCAGACGATGCACGCATCTCCAAGGTGCTGGCCACCATCAAGCGCAACATCCCGATCGAGCTCGACATCCAGAGCTTTGCGGCGCAACAGCCCGATCGTTCTCGGCTCAGAGAGGTCTTCCGGCAGTTTGAGCTTCGCGAGCCGCTGCGCCGCCTGGAGGAGGCGCTCGGCTCGGCCGATGCCGCCGCGCCCGCGCCAGCCGCCGAGAAGGCGCTACACGCCCGCGTCCAGGAGGCGGGTCTCGAGGGCGTGCGCGCGCTTGGAATGAGCGAGGTGACGGTCGCCGTCAGGCCGCCCGAGAAGGAAGAGGAGGCGCTTTTTGCCGCAGCCGGGACCTGGCGCTTCGGCGTTCACGCCGACAATCGCCCCGTGGTGCTAGCGGGCGAGTGTGCAGGACCCGAGGAGCTCGTCCGCGCGGTCGGCCAGCGTCCGGTGATCGCCCACGACGCAAAGTCCCTGAGGGAGATCCCCGATGTCCTCGCGCACGACACGGAGGTCGCCGCCTACCTGCTCGAGCCGGCCCGCCGCGCCTACCTCTTCCGGGAGCTGTGGGAGGAGCGCGGTCTCGCTGCGGACGTCGAGGATCCCGCGGCCGCCGATGCGCTGCTCATGACCGCACTCGCCCAATGGCAGCGCGACGAGATTCGCGCCCGCGGACTGACCGATCTGCTCGACGAAGTTGAGCTTCCCCTGGTTCGGGTACTGCGGGAGATGGAGGTGGCCGGCTGCAAGCTGGACACGGCGCGTCTGAAGGAGATCTCCACGCGCGTGAAGGACGAGGCCGCGGCGCTTGAGCGCGAGATCTTCAACCTCTGCGGCGGGGAGTTCATGATCGGCTCCCCCAAGCAACTCGAAGAGATTTTGTTCAAGCGGCTCGGCCTCTCGCGCAAGCGGCGGGGGAAGACCGGCTACTCGACCGACGCCCGCGTGCTTCAGGCGATCCGGGACGAGCACCCGGTCATCCCGAAGATCGAGCGCTGGCGCGAGCTGACGAAGCTGGCGCAAACGTATTTGGACGCCTTCCCGCAGCTCCTCGGCCAGGACGGCCGTCTGCACACGACCTTCAACCAGACGGCCGCCACCACCGGCCGTTTGTCGTCGAACAACCCCAACCTCCAGAACATTCCGATCCGCACCGAGCTGGGTCGCGAAATTCGCGCCTGCTTCGTCGCCGAGGAGGGCAACCTGCTGGTCTCAGCCGACTACTCGCAGGTCGAGCTCCGGCTGCTCGCGCACATCGCGGGTGAGGATGTGCTGAAGGAGATCTTCCGCCGCGGCGAGGACGTCCACACCGCAACCGCCTGCCGCGTGTTTGGCGTCAGTCCCGAGCAGATCGACCCCGGAATGCGTTCGAAGTCCAAGATGATCAACTACGGGATCGTCTACGGGCTGTCGGCGTGGGGGATGGCCGACCGGCTGGACATCCCTCAGGAGGAGGCCGACGAATTCATTCAGCGCTACCTGGCCGGGTTCCCTGCAGTGGCGCGTTTCATTCAGGAAACGATCGAGCAGGGCACCGAGCACGGATACGTGTCCACCCTCTTCGGGCGCCGCCGCCAGGTGCCCGAGCTTCGCGCCCGTCGCTGGGAGATCCGCAAGCAGGGCGAGCGCTTCGCAGTCAACATGGTGATGCAGGGGACGGCCGCGGACATCATGAAGGTCGCGATGGTCCGTTGCGATCACGCGCTGAAGGATGCGGGTCTCAAAACGCGGCTGATCCTCCAGATCCACGACGAACTGCTGTTCGAGGGGCCGGCGGTGGAGGCCGAGCAGGTGCGCGAAATCGCCTGCAAGGAGATGACCGCCGCTTTTAACACCGACCCTCCGCTCGCGGTCGACGTTGGCATCGGCTCACACTGGCTGGAGGCGAAGTAGGCGCCGTCAGGTGCGATCAGCGCGCCGCCGCGCCGAGAGCGAGTATGCGCGCGGCCGGAACTGCAGGACGGGATCGTTCGAGACCTCGATGCCGTCGGTCATCCGTGTGGGGTCGAAGACGATCGGCTCGTGTGTCTCGTCCGGCGACTGAGGGTCGGTCACCGTCAAGGTCCCGGCTATGACTGATTCGCGATCTTCTGGCCACACCGCTGCCGGATCGTCAACGGGGTCTTCCTCGCCGGCGATCTGGAGCATCAGCGAGAACCGGATCGGTCCCCGGCTCAGCCGCTCGCGCAGTTCAACGCGACCGTCTCACCCTGCATGTGAGCGGCGCGCGTCAGACGGGAGGCGTCGACGGTCGCGTTGAAAGTCGCGCGATAGCAACTTCCCTTGGCGTGTAGCGCTCGCTGTCCGGGATGGCGGCCGAACCGCTGGTTGACGGCCTCGACAGCCTCCTCGGGGGCGATCACACTGTGACCAGCCGCGAGGCGAACCGCGGGTGGGCGATCTCCAGGTAGTGCCCGAACGCCCAGTCGAGGAACCGCTTACGCTCCATGGCGCGAAGCGAGCGAGCCAGCAGATGCGGCGCGATCGTCGGGATCAGCCGCTGCACCCTCAGAAGCACCTCGAACTTCCATCTGTGGCTCGCGCTGAAGGCACCGTAGCGCTGCAGAGCGCTCTCGCGCTCCTGGTAGCCCTCGACGACCGCGCGCAGCTCGCGGCCGCAGGCGATGCCGAAGTACAGCGCGGTCCTGATCCCCTCGGCGGTCAAGGGCAGGCAGTGGCCTGCCGAGTCGCCAACGAAGAAGATCCCCTGCTGCGCCGCGGGCCGGATGCGGTGAGGGATCCAATTGCCCTGGTAGCGGACCGCATCGCGACCAAGGTCCGAGGCGAGCCGCACCGTCGGCTCTTTGACGTGATGGCGCGGGTCAAATGACCCCACGCCCACCCTGACCTCCCCCGCAGCGGGGAAGCTCCATCCGTAACCGGCGGGGACGTAGGAGCGGTCGACCCACGCCTCAAGCGCGTCGCCCGAGCCGAATGGATGGACCTCGAGCCCACGCGAGAGATAGGCGTCGGGCGGCTGGATCGGCTCGCCTTCGCCGAGCACCCGCCGCCAACCAAGCGCATCGATGATCAGCGGCGCGCGAACGTCGCCGCGGTCGGTGTGAACGGTCTGTCCGGTGTGGCCGTCGATCTTCGCGGTCTCGAATTCGAACTGGCCCTGCTCGGCAAGCAGCCGGCACAGGGTGCGGTAGTCGAAGGTCGAAAACGACCAGGGCAAGTCGAAGTGAACCGTCCCGTGAGGGGTGTGTATGACCAGGACCGGAAAGGTCTGCTGTAAGGCGCCCTCGAGGTCAAGTGCCGTGAGCCACCCCGTGGGTATCCCACACGCCGAGGTCTGACGCTCACCGATCTCGTAGCGGTCGAGCACGAGCACTTCGGCGCCGGTCCCGCGCAGCTCGCGCGCGACCGCGAGCCCGGCGAAGCTCGCTCCACAAATGAGCACATCGCAATCGCGGTCCAGCGCCGTGCGCTCGGCGCCCCGTTTGGTCGCACGCGTGGGCATGTGCTGTCGATGATAAGGGGGAATCGCTACCCTCCGGAACCACTGATGCCGCAAGCGACAACCGTTAGTCAGACAGCCGAGACCACCGCCAATAGCGCCAAGGTCGTCGAGGGGTCCGATGGCCTCCTGCTCGAGATCGAAGGCCGCGTCGTTCCCAACTACGACGCGACGCTTCACCCGTTCCGCGAAGGCGACGTCGTCTCGGGCCACGTCGTGCGTATCGACGCCGACGAGGTGCTCGTGGACATCGGCTACAAGTCTGAGGGCGTCGTCCCCGCTTCCGAGCTCTCGATCCGCAAGTCCGTCGATCCGGGCGACGAGGTTCACCTGGGCGAGCAGGTCGATGCGCTCGTGCTCACCAAGGAGGATCAGGACGGACGCCTCATCCTGTCCAAGAAGCGCGCGCGGTTCGAGAAGGCTTGGCGCCGGATCGAAGCGGCCGCCGACTCCGGCGAGCCGGTCGAGGGGCAGGTCATCGAGGTAGTCAAGGGTGGCCTGATCATCGATCTCGGTGTGCGCGGCTTCCTCCCCGCCTCACTGGTGGACATCCGCCGCGTCCCCAATCTCGACGAGTACATGGGCCAGACGATCGAATGCAAGGTCATCGAGCTCAACCGGTCGCGCAACAACGTGGTGCTCTCGCGCCGGGCCGTGCTCGAGGAGCAGCGCAAGGAGGATCGCGAACGGATCCTCGATCGTCTCCACCCGGGAGACGTCGTGCAGGGCAAGATTTCGAACATCGTCGACTTCGGCGCCTTTGTGGACCTCGACGGAATCGACGGTTTGATCCACATCTCCGAGCTCTCCTGGTCGCACGTCAACCACCCCTCGGAGATCCTCTCCATTGGGGACGAGGTGACCGTCAAGGTGCTCGACATCGACCGCGATCGCCAGCGCATCTCGCTCGGGCTCAAGCAGACGCAGGAAGACCCGTGGCAGCGCGTCGTCGACACCTACAACATCGGCGACGAGCTCGAGGGAACCGTGACCAAGGTCGTCACGTTCGGGGCGTTCGTGGAGATCCTCGACGGCGTGGAGGGGCTGGTTCACATCTCGGAGCTGGCTCAACACCACGTCGAGAATCCGCGCGAGCTGGTCCAGCAGGGCGATGTCGTACGAGTAAAGATCCTCGAGATCGAGTCCGAGCGCCGCCGGCTGTCGCTATCGATCAAGCGCGTCGAGGGTCAGGTGCTGCCCGTCAGGCCCCGCACCGAGGATGGCGCCGGCTCGCTCGAGAACATGCCCGAGCTCGGTCTCTCCGAGGAGGTGTTCGGCGAGGCGGGCGAGGCTCCCTCGAGCATCGAGACCGAAGAGAGTCCTGCGAGCGTCGAGACCGAAGCGCCGCCGCCGGCCGCCGAGCCGGCTTCACAGGCTGGGGACGTGCCGGAGGCTTCACAGGCTGGCGACGTGTCGGAGCCCCCATTCGTGGGTGAGGTGCCGGAGGCTGAGGCTGGTGGCGTGCCGGAGCCGGGCGCGTCCGGTGGCGTGCCGGAGCCGAGCGCGGAAGCGCCGAGCGCGGAGACAGCGCCCGAAGGAACGGCGGAAGCGCCGAGCGCGGAGACAGCGCCCGAAGGAACTGCGGAATCCCCACGGCCCGAGACAGCGCCCGAAGGGACGGCGGAAGCGCCGAACGCCGAACCCGCCCCCGAAGGACCCCCTTCCGACGAGTCCTGAGCCTGGGGTAATCCCGTTCATCGGCCTCACCGGGGGAATCGGGGCCGGCAAGACAACGGCGCTTGAAGCGCTCGAAGGCCTGGGCGCGGCCGTGCTATCCACCGACGAGGTCGTCCATGGCTTGTACGACGATCCCGAGGTCCGCGAGGAGGTGGTGCGGCGGTTCGGACCAATCGTCGCGCCGGACGGCCGCGTG
>DASYAP010000060.1:0-1713 GCA_036501265.1 Solirubrobacteraceae bacterium
GTTGACGATGTTGTGGGTCCGAAGGGCAAGCACAACGCGGACAGGGTCGCCGTGCGCATGCTTCCTACCGCAAGTCCAGCAACCGCGACAACGATCGGAGGTTGTCCCGGGCCTCGTAGAACTTTGAGGTGACGGCGGTTCCCCCTGCCGCGTCCGCTCCCGTTGGGAGCGTTCGTGGTGATCCCGCCAAAGATCTAAGGAGGAACCGCCGTGAGTAGCAACGTACCGGTCGCTGAGGCGACCTTGCAGGAGGGTGTGCTCCCGGAGCGCGTGCAGGAAGCGTTGGGCGAGTTGGTTGGGGCAGCGAAGGAGGGGCTGCTGGCGCTGAGCGTGGGTGTCGGGCTCGGCGTGCTGACCGAGTTGATGGAGGAGGAGGTCGACGACGTCGTGGGTCTGAAGGGCAGGCACAACGCCGAGCGGACGGCGGTGCGTCACGGCCATGAGGGTGGTGAGGTGACGCTCGGTGGCCGTCGTGTCGAGGTGGGGCGGCCGCGGGTCAGGACCGCCGATGGCGAGTCCGAGGTTGAGCTCGCGACCTATCAGCATTTCGCTGACCGGGATCCGCTTGGCCGGGTGGTGCTCGAGCGGATGCTCGCCGGCGTGTCCACGCGTCGCTATCGGCGCACGCAGGAGCCAGTCGGCGAGAAAGTCGAGACCCGGGCGCGGTCGACGTCGAAGAGCGCAGTGTCCAGAACGTTCGTGGAGCGCACCCGCGAAGCGCTCTCAGAGCTGATGAGCCGTCAGCTGGGCGATCTGCGGTTGGCGGTGATGATGCTCGACGGGCTTGAGCTGAAGGGGCGGATGATGATCGTCGCCTTGGGGATCACCACGGAGGGCGTGAAGGTCCCGCTCGGTCTCTGGGAAGGGAGCACGGAGAACGCGACGGTCGCGACCGCGCTGCTGTCTGATCTCGTCGAGCGGGGCCTGGATCCCGAGCAGGGGATGCTGTTCGTGCTCGACGGATCCAAGGCGCTGCGCAAGGCGGTGCGCTCGGTGTTCGGCGAGGTCCCGGTGCAGCGCTGTCTGTGGCACAAGCAGCGCAACGTGATGGGGCATCTACCCGAGCGCGACCGCCCTGCGATCAAGGCCCGGATGCGCCGGGCGTGGCGGGAGACCGACTACCCGCGTGCGCTCGAGCAACTGCAACGGCTCGCGGACGAGCTCGAGCACACACACCCTGGCGCCGCCGGCTCGCTGCGCGAAGGGATGGACGAGACGCTCACGGTGATCCGGCTCGGTATCAAGGGCAAGCTGAGGCGCACGCTGGAGTCCACGAATCCGTGTGAGTCGATGATCGACACCGTCCGCACGACCCAGCGCAACGTCAAGCACTGGTCCTCAGGCGAGATGGGGTTGCGGTGGACCGCCGCGGGGATGCTCGAAGCCGAGAAGCAGTTCCGCAAGGTCATCGGCTACACAGACCTCCCGCGCCTCGCGGTCGCGATCGAGCGTCGACTCCACCTTCCCCAGCCCACGCCCCCCACGACCCAGGAGGCCGCGATCACAGTCACTATGTAACGATCACAACCGGACCGCCGTCACCAAAGTTCCACGGCGACTGGGGCAACCTCACCCCGCGCCCGCAAGCTGGCTACGCGCCTCGCGCAGGGCTAACTCGGCCTCGTCACGGCGCCCGCAGAACACGTGAAGCTCGGCGCGGCTGAGCGTGAGCCCGCCAGCGAACACGCCCGGAGGCTCAGTGCCAGGCGCGGC
>DASYAP010000061.1:0-16852 GCA_036501265.1 Solirubrobacteraceae bacterium
CATGTTCGGCACCAACAAAAACCTCTCAAACGCGCTCAGCACCATCCTCAAACCCGGGCAATGGATCCAACTAATCCAACGCCTCGACCAAATCCCCGAACCCACCGTCCCCATCAACCCCAGCAAATACGCCGTCAAAAAATAGGACGGTGTATCCCGTGCGGGCCTGCCCCATTTCCTGCTCGATCTAGAAACGGCGATTCCCGACGCTCCCGTTTCGAAGTTCGATCTCACGATCAAGGGAGGGTCCAAGGGGATCCTGGTCATCACCGGCTCCCACAAGAACATTTGCAACAAGCCCCAGATCGCGCACGCCACCATCCGCGGGCAAAATGGCAAGTCCGAGCGTCCCACGATCCACATGTCGACGCCCTGCACGAGCCACTAGGCGAGGGCGATCTTCGCCATCAGCGAATCGCGGGGCGTCGAGCCACTACGAACACAGGAGTGTGTGTAGGGCGGTGAAGGGCGTACGATTCGAGGCCAAGGCGTAGCACGCAGGCCAGTCCATTTGCCAGTCCGAGTGCGCGCCAGCTCGTGCGCAGAACGTTGGCGAAGCTAGTCAAAACGGAGGTCATGACAATGCGCAAGGTTGTAGCCGCTGGGGTTGTGGCGATCACGCTCGCGGTAGGGGCAGCTGTCGCGCTCGCTTCCTCGACCACCTCTAGGGGACCGGCGAAGCTGAAGACAGGCGGCGTGAAGCTGTCTACGACGTTCGGCTGGGGAGGGCTCTCGCGAGCGCGCGCTCCCATCATCACGGGGTTCGACTTGTGGTTCCCGACCGGCTCGCAATACAACGGTGCCCGCTACCCGAGCTGCTCAGCCAGCAAGCTCGATGCTCGGGGCCCGGCAGCGTGCCCGAAGGGCTCCATCATGGGCAGCGGCGGTGGGATCGCATATGCCGCCAGCACGATCACGCGTCCCAAGATAACCGTGGTCAACGGGGGCGCCAAACAGGTCCTGTTTTACGTGGTAATGAACAACCCCGCGCGTGTGCGCAAAGCCGTCATCGGACACATCACGAAGGTGTCAGGCAAGTTCGTCTACCACCTGAGCGCCGTGATCCCGAAGGAGCTCCGTGTTGTTGCCGGCGTGCCGATAAAGCTGACCTCGCTCAAGATCACAGCGGGTAAAGGCAAGTGGCTGGCGATCACGTCGGCTCCGGCGGGAGTCGAGGTCGACACCTCCTACAGCACCGGCTTCAAGACGTCGGCTCAGGTCTTGATTCAGAACTCGTTGGCGCCATAGGTTTCGCCAAAGCTCGAAGCGTCGGGCGGACAGCGACTCGCGCCGGCCGCGCGCTTCCGGTACCGTCGCCGCGATGGCCACGGTCAAGCACAAGGGAGATCGCCCTCCTATGTCGGAAGCGATCGAGCCGCGGCGGCTCGACAAGCGAGGGTATGAGAAGGAGCTCGAGCGCCTGCAGGTCGAGTTCGTCCGGCTCCAGGAGTGGGTCGTCCACAAGCGCCTGAAGGTCGTCGTGATCTTTGAGGGTCGCGACACCGCCGGCAAGGGCGGAACGATCAGGCGGATCACCGAGAAGACCAACCCTCGCGTGGTTCGGACCGTCGCCCTAGCTACGCCAACCGAACGCGAGCAGACGCAGTGGTACTTTCAGCGCTACGTCGCGCACCTACCCGCCGGCGGCGAGATCGTTCTGTTCGACCGCAGCTGGTACAACCGCGCCGGCGTTGAACACGTCATGGGCTTCTGCACTCAGGACGAGTACGAGGAGTTCATGCGGACCTGCCCCCAGTTTGAGCGTGACCTCCAGCGGTCGGGAATCGTTCTCGTCAAGTATTGGCTCTCGGTCAGCGACGAGGAACAGGAGCGGCGGTTCAAGGCGCGCCTGAACGACCCCGCGAAGCAGTGGAAGCTCAGCGCCATGGACCTCGAGGCGCGCTCGCGCTGGGTCGACTACGCGGAGGCGAAGGATGAGATGTTCGCCTACACCGACACGCGGGACTCACCGTGGTACGTGGTCGAGGCCGACGACAAGCGGACGTTGCGTCTGAACCTGATGAGCCATCTGCTGAGCCTGATCCCTTACGACAAGGCGCCGCACGAAAAGATCAAGCTCCCGCCGCGACAGAGCAGGGCCTACGTCCGCCCGCCTCGCAGCGACCAGAATTACGTCCCGACGCGGTACCAGGTCGGTTAGTCGCGGCGGCCGCGTAGCGCCCTTCGGCCAATTACCGCGCGGCCGGCTGTCACATTCGTTCGCCGGCTCGGGTCATACGGCTAACGGCGAACGCCAGGAGGCTACGCATGGCAACAGAAGTGCCATTCCCACAACAGCAGTCCCCCGCCCCAGCACGCACGTCCGAAGCGGTCTCGTTCTTGGCGCCGCAGTCCCCCGCCCCAGCACGCACGTCCGAAGCGGTCTCGTTCTTGGCGCCCATCGAGCGGCCCAAGGGGCTCATCCTGAGGATCATGTACTGGTACTCACGTCGGCAGTGGGGCAAGGTCCCCCGTCCCTTCAGCGTATTCGTCGCACGGATGCCGACCGCGTTCAGCAGCTTCTTCGGCAAGGTGTCAAGGCTCGACAAGAAGCTCGTGTTGCCGGCGGAGACAGCGATGCTGGTCAGAGCGCGGGTTGCCAGCCTCAACATGTGCATGTGGTGCGTCGACGGTCAGCGCTGGTTCGTGACCCACAAGGCGCCGGATCACCTCCCGCGACTCGACGCGCTGGACGAGTACCGGGCCAACCCGCTATTCGACAACAAGCAGCGCGCCGCGCTCGACTTCGCCACCGAGCTGACCCGGCACAAGCGCGTCAACCCCGAGACGTTCGCCACGCTCGCTCGCCACTACTCCGAGCGCGAAATCTGCGAAATCGTCTGGCTCGTCTCGAGCGAGCACCTATACAACCTAAACAACCTAGGTCTGAACATCGGCTCAGACGGGCTGTGCCAAGTCAGCAAGGCCGGGTAGCCTCACTACAGGGTCTAGGTCCTTCGAAAGAAGGGATCCCTCCAGGCCAGTGAAAGCAAGTCCATGAGGTCATGAAAAAGCTCGTAGAACTCCTCCTGTGCATCCTGCATCCGATCGCCGTGATGTTGATCTGGATCAACCTGGCGATACGCCGCGATCTGGGCCTGATCCCGAAGCTAACCTGGGCCATCGCCGTGCTGGTTCCGTTCGTGCCGTTCGTGTACGTGCTGACCGGGAACGACTTCATCTAATCCCGCTGCCACGGACCGCGTCATCGTGTTCTAAGGTGTCGTGCTCGTGAGCACGGGCGCCTCTACAGCCGCGGCCAAGGACAGGGAATTCTCCGCTCGCGTTCTGCTCGCGCGACACAAGCTTGTCGCACTCGGGCTGGCAGCCGTCATCGCTTTGATGGTGGCGATGATCCTGGTCGCGGTGCTAGGTCCGAAGGCTGGAGCAGTCACAGATTCCACCACCTGCACGCAGTGGGGGTCGTCCAACCAGGCCCAACAGGCCGCCTACGGCAAGCTCTACATCAAGGAGCACGGGCCGCTGCGGGGTGTGGGAAGTTCCCCCTCGAAGGTCATCGCCGCGATCAACAACGGCTGCTCGCAAGCTTATGGCGACGACGTCTCAGACACGGTGACCGTCCGACAGGCGATCTCCGGCGACTTCTGACGCCGCCGATCCTGCGCCGTCGTCGGTGCGTTACGCTTCTCAGCTGACCGAGCAGATCGCGCGCGAAAGCGAGGTAGAGGGCGATGCGAAGGTACTTGATCGCGCTTGGGGCCGGCGCAGGCCTCATGGTCACGAGCGGCGGGGCCGCTCAACCGGCAACGGCCACCGTTATGGGCGGGCCGTCTGCGCCCGGTACCAGGGTGATGGCTAAGCCCCTCCCCGGCACACCACATTTCAGCGTCAAGAATGCAAACCCAGTCCAGCAGGTGCGTCAGCTCGTCCAGTGTGGCTCCACGATGTATGCGGTCGGGTCGTTTTCTCAGATCCTTCAGCGCAACCATGTCTTCGAGCGCCACAACGTCTTCAGCTTCCACGCCACCCCGCCGTTCAGAGTGACGCCATGGCACCCGAATGTCAGAGGGACCGTCAACTCGATTACCTTCCGCGTGGGCCGATGCTCGCATGCTTACATCGGCGGTAATTTCGCCTCGGTGAACGGCCACAGGGCCAGGAAGATTGCCGAGATCAACACACGTACGGGTGGTCTCGTGAAACGGTTCGCCCACAATGCTTCAGCGCAGATCGAGACGCTCCAGGCGGTGAACGGTCGCATCTTGGTAGGTGGCGACTACAGGTCGATCAACGGCAGCTCGGCCAACCCGTACCTGACAGGCCTTAACCCAACCACCGGACGCGACAACGGGTTCGTGCACCTGAGGATCAGCGGGCACATCCGGTTCCCGGGTGTGGTCGGGAACCTAACCCACGTCTACAACCAGGCACTCAGCCACAACCGCAGGCTGGACTTGGTGATCGGCGATTTCGCATCGGTCCGCGGGCTGAAGCGCCAGCAGATGTTCATGATCAATGTCGGGGGCGCCAAAGCCAAGCTGACCGGGTGGAGGTCGCCCGCTTTCAACGGTCACTGCGATGTCCACGAGCCGCTCTACGTCCGAGCCGCGTCATGGTCACCGAGCGATGGCAGGATCTACATCGCGACGACCGGGCGCTTCACGCACGGGAGCTCTCCGAAATATCCGCTAACCGGGCTTTGCGACGTCGCGGCGGCGTTTCCGGCTGCCGAAAAATCGGTCTACCCGATCTGGAAGAACTACACCGGTTGCGACTCGCTCTACAGCACAGCGGCCGACGGCAGCACCGCGTACTTCGGCGGTCACGACCGCTGGTCGATGAACCCTCACGGCTGCAACTTCAAGGGCCGCGGCGCCATCACAGCCAGCGGCATGGAAGGACTTTCTCCTACCAGCGGCCACCTGCTCATCAACAAATACCGCACGGCCGGGTACTACGAGAGATCCCGCGGGCATGGCGCCGACGACATGCTGCGCACCCACGCCGGCCTGTGGATCGCCAGCGACAACTTTGGCCACAGCCAGACGTGTGGCTTCACAGCGGGGCTCTCTGGCATCTGTTTCCTGCCGAATAGGTGATGGCGGCGGTGGAGCGCGACCCTGGCCAGGACTGGTCGTTACGCTTCGCTGACGATTGAGTAATCTTGCGCGAAGGGAAGGTAGAGGGGCGATGTGGAGGCACTTGATCGCGCTAGTAGCGGGCACTGCACTGATGGTCTCGGGTGGCTCCGTCGCTCGTGCCGAGATGCCCATGGGTGGGGGCGGCCTGCCGGCTCCGGGCGCCGGAGTGTTGGCCAGGCCTGTCACCGGCACGCCGCATTTCAGCGTAAGAGATTCCAACCCGATCGAGCAGGTCCGCCAGTTGGTTCAGTGCGGCGAGACGATGTACGCAGTGGGGTCGTTTTCTCGGATAGTTCACCGTGGCGCTATCCGTACGCGCCACAACGTCTTTAGCTTCAGCGCTGCCTCGCCGTTCAAGCTGACGAAATGGCGTCCAAAGATCAATGGGGAGGTGAACTCGATCGCCTTCGTCGGCGGCAACTGCTCGCATGCTTACATCGGCGGGAGTTTCACGTCGGTGAACGGGACTCACGTAAAGAACCTCGCTGAGATCAACACGCGCACCGGCGCGGTCGTGAAGGGGTTCGAACACCACGCCTCGGCGTCAGTGGAGACGCTCACGGCGGTGGGCGATCGGATTTTGGCGGGCGGCTACTACACGAGGATCAACGGCAGTTCAGACAACCCGTACATGACCGGGCTGAACCCGACGACAGGCAGGGACGATGGGTTTGTGCACCTGAACATCAGTGGGCACTATCAGTATCCGAGGGTGTCCGTCAACGGCACCAAGATCTACAACCAGGCGCTCAGCCACAACGGCGAGCGGGATCTGGTGATGGGCGACTTCACGTCAGTCGGAGGAGTGAAACGCCAGCAGATCTTCATGCTGTACCTCGGCGGCTCGCACGCGGAGGTGACCGGCTGGACCTCGCGCGCTTTTGCCGGACACTGCTCGCTTGTTGAGCCGTTCTACGTCCGGGCGGCCTCCTGGTCGCCGGGTGACAGCAGGATCTACATAGCCACCACGGGCCGCCGGGCGCACGGGCAGCCGAGCGATCGATATCCGCTGAAGGGGCTTTGCGACGCCGCGGCGGCGTTTCCCGCCACCCAGACCACGGTCAAGCCTCTCTGGATCAACTACACCGGCTGCGACTCGCTCTACAGCACCGCGGCCGACGCCAGCACCGCCTACTTCGGCGGCCACGAGCGCTGGTCGATGAACACCTACGGCTGCAACTTCCCTGGCCCCGGCGCCTACAACGCGGTGGGAATGGAGGGGCTCTCGCCTCTCAGCGGACAGCTGTACTTAAACAAGAGCAATAGCGCCGGGTACTACGAGCGATCCCGCGGGATCGGCGCGGACGACATGTTGCTGACAAGCGCGGGCCTCTGGATCGCCAGCGACAACGAGGGAAACAGCCAGACCTGCGGCTTCGTGCCCAAGCTATCTGGGATCTGCTTCCTCCCTTATGGACACCGACCTAGCCGAGTCGACGCTCCATTAGCCGGAGTTCACGAGATCTCGCGCGGTCTGCGCAAAGACCGAGACCGCAAGTAGGCGTCCTAGCGTCTCGCTGAGAGCGCTTGGCGCCTCGGTCGACTCTTGGTCGAGCTCGATCACGGACCGAGATTGCCAGCTGATCGCATCCTGGGCCACCTGAACGACCGTGGGTGGCTCCTGGTCGAGGCGAGCCGAGCTGAGAAGCTCGACCGCGACGTCGGAAATCCTTGGGACCCACTCCCCAGTGGTGTAGCCGTGGGCTGCGGCGTCAAGCTCTAGCGCTCGATGGCAATGGTGCAGCGCACTCGCGGCATTGCGGTCCGCGTTCTCGATGAGCCGCTGCGCGAGGTCGCCTTGAGTGCCGACGCGGAGCAGGTGGAGTACGTAGACGGCCACACCTAGGGTCGCGGTGGCCGGTAAGGCGGTGGCAACCATCGGCAGTGCGCGATCGACATCTCGCCATCCGCGCCGCAAGCGCGTGTCGCCACCCTCGGCGGTCCGGTATCGAGCGGCAAGCTCCTCCTGCTGCCAGGTGCGCGCTAGCCGCTTGTAGATCTCATCGAGGTCGCTCATCTATCGACCGGCAGCATGACGAGCGGCGCGGTTGCCTGCCCGCTCGGTGGCTCCGGCTGCCGGCGCGCGAGAAATACAAGCGAACAGCCAATACCTCTCCGATGTGCCGGATGTCCTTGGCGTCTCGGAAGCAGCCGCACCGTAATGGGCCGCCGGCTCCGAGTGCTCGGTCGCGTCTCACCATCGGCTCGCGTCCTGGCCGGGGCGGCGATGGGCGTTGCGGTGCTGGTGTTGGCCGCGTTCGCGCTCGCTCCCGCACCTGACAAAACGCGCGCGGCACATCACTCGTCGAGGCCGCGGAGCAGTCGCGCCACCACCGGACGCTCTGCGGCTCGCCTGGCGGGAGTGGTGCCACCCCGGCAGCTTGCTCGCGCCCGTTCGGCGACGAGGCGGTTCATGGGGGGCTACTTGCGGTTCGCATACGGTCAAGCACCGGGCTCCTCGGTCCGGGCGGTGGGCCCCTCGCTACGCCTGAAGCTAAGACGGCTCGTCCAAGTTGCGCCCGCCGAGCGGGGTCGCCATCCGCGGGTCATTTCGGTGGAGGCGAGCGGCCAGAAGCGCGGCGTCGTGCTTGCGACAGCAGTCATCGATGACGGGGGGATCGCGTCCTACGCGGTTCGGGTCACGCTGCGCGAAACGCGGTCCGGTTGGCTTGTGAGCGCCGTCGATGGCGGGTGAACCGGAGCCGTGCCGGTAGTCACCCGCAGGCGCACGGCCTGGATTCTGATCGTCGCGGGCGCCGCCGCTCTGGTACTGCTTGCGATGGGTATCGCCCTGATCTCTGTGCTGGTCGGGCAGGGATGCTTGGGCGGGGCGGGGGTCGGAGACACGCCCTCGCAGGTCGCGCGACGCGACATCCCCGCCAACTTTCTGCGCATTTACGAGCAAGTCGGCGCTCGCTACAAGATTCCTTGGGAGATCCTTGCCGGAATCGGCGAGGAAGAATGCAACCACGGCCGCTTCCCCGCCCCCTCTTGCACGCCGGTCCCCGGGGCGCGCGGACCGGGAGTGGCGAATTTCGCTGGAGCCTCCGGACCGATGGCGATCGGCATTGGCGGAGCGGCCGGCGACGCGTACGACGCGCTGCGACACTACCTGCCAAACCCGGCCCTCGGGCCGCATGACCCAACAACAGCGGTAGAGCTGGCAGCGCTCGTACTGATCAAGGACAAGGGGGCGCCGACCGGTAAGCCAATCGATGCCTACTGGCGCTACGCCGAGGCCTACAACGGCTCCGGTCCTGCGGCCGTCGCCTACGCTGACCGCGTTATCGCAGACGCGCACGCCTACCAGGGCGCGGGAACAGCGACCGTGGCGGCGGCAGGGTGCGTGACCGCTCCCGGCGGGTACGTCGACCCCTTCAAGGGTGAGGCATGGGCGCCGTCGCGAAACGACCAGGGGGTCGATTACGACCCGCTCAAGGTCGAGCCGGTAAGAGCGATCGGCGCGGGCACGATCGTCTCGATCGGCTCGTGGGGGGTCTACGGACCGTGGTTTGACTACCGCCTCGCGGCCGGCGAGTTTGCCGGCAAGTGCATCTACGTCGCCGAGCACATCGGGAGCATCCTCAAACCCGGCACTACCTTCTCTGCGGGCGACACGATCGCCACCGCCTACCCCGGGCCCTACTGGACGGAGTGGGGGTGGGCGAAGGGGCTCGACACCCCATCGGTTCCCTGGTCGCAATGCGGCTGCACCGAACAGGACAACGTCGACCCGGGAGGGCGAGCGTTCGCGCGCTTTCTGCGCAGCCTCGGGGCGAAAACAGAGCAGGATCCCGGGCCTGGGCCCATGTACGCAGGAGGCTCGTGCTGAAGACAGAGTCCTCCGCGCGGGCGCGTACCAGGCCCGCTGTCCGAGCGGTTCGCAGACGGCGCGCCGTGCTCAGCGTGGCCGCTCTCGTGATGATGCTCATCTCAACGCCCATCTTGGCCGACAGAGCCGGCCGGCCTGGAGCCGGCTCGCGAGCCGCCAATGGCCGGCCCGGGCGTTCGCCGATCGCGTTCGCGCCGCACTCACCTTCGTATGTTGGCGAGCCTGATCTGGCGCGCCGCTCGAGCGCCCCCCGGCTGGTGCGGAAGGCCGCGATCAGGTTCGCGCGCGACTACGGGGCATGGAGCGAGGGAAGGCTGGCGAGGCTACCTGCTCGCGATGCCACGCCTCGGGTAACCGCGACTCTTGAGCGCCGCGGCAGGGCCGCCGGGGTGGCGACTTCCGGTGTCGCGGGGCCCCTGCGCCTGGCCTCCGACGGACGGCGTACTTACATCGTCACCAGCCGGGTTGGCAACTTCATCATCGGCCAGCGCCGGTCAAGCTGGCTGGTGGAGTCGCTCCTGGGGGATTGATTGAGCGGGCGTCCCTGCGAACGAGCGGCTCTGCTTCTCGCCCCACGCTCAGTCAGCTCCGGAACCTGTCCGCGGCGCTTGCGAAGCTGAGCGTGTGGGCCGCGCGTTTGCAGAGCAGTGGGAGGACCTTCCCGACTTCACCAAGCCACGCGCCGACCTCGCCGGGCTGAGCCTCACGGAACTGTCCGCGATCCCATTCGAGAGTCTTGGCCGCTTCAAGCAGGCCGGCAGGTTCCCGCCGGGCTACAGCCAACAAGCCCTCAGCTTCTACGCGCCCCGTGACACCGGCATCCACCCCGTGATCATCTGGACCCTGGTCCAGGCCACCCACTCGATCGCGGTGAACATGTACGGATTCGACGATCCCCAGGCCAGCGCGATCATCCGCATACACACGCTCAACGACGCCATCGCCGTAACGCTCAGCCTCGACAAGAGCCAAGCGGGCGGAAAGGCGGAGAAGGCCATCCTCGCGTCGTTCAACAACAACTTGATCGGTAACTCGATCGCGATTGGTCGTTCCTCGCGGGGCGACATAAGCCACGACAAACTGCTTGTCGTCGATGGTCTGTATCTGATCACCGGATCGACCAACTGGTCCTTCGGCGGCGAGGAGCTACAAGACAACCAGCTCACGCTCAGCCGCGAGCCGCTCTCCGCCGCAGAGGCCCGGACGATCATCGACCTAGACCACGACGACATGCTCAAACAAATGGCGGCCGCGCGCTCCTGACTCAGACGGCTTCGGAGGGCTGATGTGGGTTGCGAACCGCTAGCTTGCTTGCCCGGTGGCATCAGTAAGGCTTAGGCGGTGGCGGATGGCGGATATAAACCAGGTCGCCGTGATGACCGACGACGAGTATCTCCGTCCTTGGTGGTGGATGGCAGAGGACCTCCCGGCATGGCTACACAGAGAGGTGTCCGAGGAACGTGGTCCCACCCGGGCAATCTGCCTGCCTGACGACGACCGCGCGCTCGGGAGAGTCGCCGTACGTCTGCCGCAGTTCGCCTCAGAGGCGGTCCGATCTGCCGCGGTGCAAACCAGTGACCAGCCCGCGGGGGAACTGAGCTTCTGGCTCCTTCCCGATGCGAGAGGGCGTGGGCTAGCGTTCACCGCGGTTACCGAGATGATGAAGATCGCCGCAGATGCAGGGCTGAATTCACTGGTCCTTGACATCGAGGAGGGAAACGTGGCTTCGATCCGCGTCGCGGAGCGCCTCCGTGCCTCACGGCGAACCCCAACCCGAGTACACACAGACCGCTTCGGTAACGACCGGACGATGGTGGTCTACGTGCTCCGCGTTTGATAACTCGCACCGATTCGCCTCTCTACGCCTCGCGCAGCAGCGCTCGGGCGAGCTTGCGGCGCGCGCGGTAGACAACCTGGGACACGCCCTTGGCGGTGCGACCCAGCGCTGGGCCCAGGCGCTCGTAACACTCCCCGTCGATGACGCCCGCGAGCGCGATGCGCTCGCCATCGCTGAGTATGGACAGAGCGCGCAACACGCACATGAGCTCCTCGTGCACGAGCAGCCGGGACTCGGGGTCGGTATGGGCGTCCCTCGGTGTTGCGAGGGCGTCGACGAGCGTGAGCGGCGGCCGGCCGGATCGGGCCGTGCGGGGGCGGCTGCGAGTGTCCTCGAGCGGGAGTGCATGGTTCATCAGCTCTTGCCTGCGGGTGAAGCCCGACTGCACGGCGAGCAGTGCCTGGTTTGACGCGCAGCGGTCTGCGAACGGGGGGAAGGGGCCGCGTTCGGGGCGCCACGCGCGGATCGCGGCCACGAGCCCGATCCGCGCCTCCTGGGCGAGATCCTCACGCGTCATGTGAGGGGGCGGCTTGAGCTCGGCGGCGACACGTCGCACAAGCGGCTCGTAGCGCGTCAGGAGCTGGTGTTGGGCGTGGCGGTTTCCGTGCTGGGCGGCATCGATCAGCCACGGAGGGGTCCGCGGTAAGCGGCGAAGCTCGCTCATGGGGGCCATCCTGAAGGCCCCGATAGGGATTTCTCGCGAGGCTCGCCCGTGCCGGCCCGGTGACAGCGGGTGCCGCGGCTCAGTGTAAAATTATTTCGTAATGAGTTGATTTGAGTCTCGGTGAATGTACATTCGCGCTGAATGGTCTCTGGAGGAGAAGCGGCGGGCGCGGACGACTGCGCCCGCTGCCGGAAGACCGGTCGCACTTGTGCATCCTGCATACAGCTCCGCCGATACGCCTGGTCACTGGTCAACGAGCGCGGCCGCACCGTCGTGCAGACGGCAAAGCTCCTGAAGCTTCCGCCCGGTCGGGTGCGAAGGCTCGTCGAGCAGGAGGCCGACCGGCGGGAGCTCAGGAGCTTGAAGTGCGATTCCGTCCCGGTGGCGCTCACCCGAGCAGTTATCGACGAGGCGCTTGCGCGCGATCCACACCTCACCGTGGCCGACATCGCCCGTTGGGTCGACATGCGGCAGGTGGACTTTGAACACGCGTTTCTGGGCAGGTCGAAGCACGGCCCGACCAAGCAGCGCGTCAACGTGGCAAGCGCGAGCCGGCTGATGCTGGCGCTTGGACGAGGACCGTACGAGTTGCCAGGCTGCTGATCACGGCTCCTTCGCCAAACGGGCCGTCGAGCACACGCCTACCTTTATCCTCGCGCCGTGCATATTCGTGAGCTCACCGCCGCGGAGCAACGGGTGCTTGGCTGCCTGATCGAGAAGCGGTGGACGACCCCGGACCAGTACCCGCTGTCGCTCAATGCCCTCAGGCTGGCCTGCAATCAGTCCACCAATCGCGATCCGGTGACGGACTACGACGATGCGGCCGTGCGCGAGGCCGCCACCCGGCTGAGTCGCTACGGTCTTACGCGGCTCGCGAGCGGCCACGGCGGTCGGGCGATCAAGTATCGCCATCTGGCCGAGGAAGCTCTCGGTCTTGGCCGCGAGGAGCTGGCGGTGCTGGCCGTCCTGCTGCTGCGCGGTCCGCAAACTCCGGGCGAGCTCAAAGCGCGCAGCGATCGCATGTCGAGCGTGGGCTCGCTCGACGCGGTGGAGCGGGTGCTTGAAACCCTCGCTGAGCGTGGCTACGCCAGGCGGCTGGAGCGCCGCCCGGGGCAGAAGGAGGATCGATTCGAGCACCTCTTGGGCGAACAGGCGTTGGCCGAGCCCGGCCCCACGCCTTCGGTCCAGCCTGGCCCGCCTCAGCCAGCGGCTGGTGGCAACCTCGAGGCGCGCGTCGAAGCACTCGAGGCGGAGGTCGCGGAGCTCCGCGAGCAGCTTGCGACATTCCGCGACGAGCATCGGGTCGAAAGCGCGGCCCTGCCTCCGGCGTAGAGCGCTTCGAGGCGGCCGCCTCTCCTAATATCGCCAGCGACTGCAACAGCCCCGGCAGTTTCACCGATCCCGCCTAACCGCAGAAGGAGTCTGAGATGGCCAAAACAGTGGTGGTACTGGGAGCGCGCAACCTTGGGGGAGCGGTCATCGATCAGTTCCTCGAGCTCGGTTGGAATGCCGTGGGTGTGGCACGCAGCGAGGACACCTTGGAGCGTGTGCGACAGAGGGGCGCCTTGGCGCTCGGTGCCGATGCGGCGGATGCGGGCTCATTGAGTGATGCATTGACGACTGCAAGAGCGGAGTTTGGGTCGCTGGACGCCGTCGTGAACGCCGTATCGGCTGCTCGCCCCAGCACGAGTGGTCCGTTTGGCGGCGGCCCTCTTGCCGCGGCAGACCTGGAAGCGTTCCGCGGTTGGACGGTCGCGGTGGCTGAGCAGGCGTTCGTGTTTCTTTCGGTGGGAGCTGCGGCGTTGGCGCAAAGCAGAGGCGGTGCGCTGATACAGATCACCGGCGGTTCTTCCCGGCGGGCCATGCCGGGCAGGGGACTTTGGGCAGCCGGGGCTTTCGCCGCGCGGGCCCTGGTGCAGGCGGCGGCGCAGGAGCTTCGGCAGGACGGCATCCATGCGGCGCTGCTGATAGTCGACGCAACCATCGAATCGCCCAAGACGGAGGCGTTCACCCGCGAGGTGCCGCGCGAGGCCCTTGGCGATATGGCGCAGATCGCAGCGGCAGTGTCCTTCCTAGTGCAACAGGAGTCGCGCGCCCTCACGCACGAGCTCATGGTCACGCCTGCCGGCGAGCGCTGGGTGCCTTAGCCGGGTCAGCGGTGCGCCCCGCGCCGGTTGGGTGGCAGGCTTGCGCCGCGGTATGCGGCGAGTTACCTTGCGTGTGTGGTGCAGCCGGGGGCGGTTACCGAGGGTGGCGAGGCCGGGCGCGTAGCGTCGACGTACCGTCTTGCCGCGGTCGGCCGCGAGGCAGCCGAGGACGAGAGGCTGCAGTTGCTGGAGCAGCTCTACGATCCGCTTTCGCGTCAGCGTCGGAGCGCGGTTCAGCCGGGCTGGCGGTGTCTCGAGGTCGGCGCAGGACGCGGATCGATGACCGCCTGGTTAGCGGAGAAGGTAGGACCAACCGGTCATGTGGTCGCTACCGACATCGATGTCAGCTACCTGCGACGGCTGGATCTTCCCAACGTGGAGGTGGTCGAGCACAACATCCTCGAGGATCCAGTGCAGCGGTTGGGTCCCGGCTCGTTTGATCTGGTCTGCTCGCGCTTGATGCTGTTTCATCTCGTGGGCAAGCAGGAATCGGCGCTCAGGCAGATGGTGAGCTGCTTGCGTCCCGGCGGCTGGCTGATGGACGAAGATGCCGACTGGGGGACAGCCGCTCCGGTCGATCCCTCACATCCCCTGTACGCCGCCTACCACGAGGCGTGGCGCGACGGCGACTGGTGGACGGTCCGTGGTTACGACAAGGCCTTTGGGCGCAAGCTGCCGGCACTATTTGAACGCTGCGGTCTCGGGAGCGTGCGTCATCAAGCTGCCACGGAGGTGGTTCGTGGAGGGTCACCGTGGGCACGATGGTGGGCGGTAACCCTGGATGTCATAAATGAGCTCGGCGGGGGCCGCGCTGTCGAGTCATACCCCGGTGAGCTCGAGGTAATGGCCAAAGCGCTCGCCGATCCGACAGTCTGGGTCATGCGGGAGCTGCTGCACGCGTGCTGGGGTAGGCGAGTTCACGACCGCGCATAGCTGGGCGAGGAAGCCTTCCAACAGCACCGAACGCAAAGGCCGCGAGACGCACTCAGTGCGGGCCGTTGACGGCGCGGGCGACCGCTGCGAGCTTGATGGCCCCGTGTGTGACGCCGACGCATGCCTTGGCGGCGCGCAGGAAGGATGGCGCCTTCAGGTCGACGCCCGCGGCGCTCATCATCTGGAGGGTCAGCTGTCCCTGGGCATTGGGGTCGGGGAAATCGGAGACGCGGTGGTTGCGCAGGCACCTGGCGAAGGCCAGCAAGACCTCCTTCGAGGGGCCTGCGTGCGCCTGCGCTCCGGTTCCCGGTGCGGGCATGATCCTGCGGCACGCCTTCTGGGCGGTCTTGAACTTCGGCGAGAGCCCAACCGAAGCCGGGACGGCCTGACGGATTCCGACGCCGTTCCCGCCGGGCGTCGTCTTGACCTGCGGGTCTGGGAAGTCGCGGACGCCGTGTTCACGTATGCAGGCCGCGTACGTGAACGCCTGGATGGCGGGATTTCGCGATGACTGATCGGTGCCAGGCGAGCTGGGCGAGGATCCGCAGGCCGCGGCAAGGAGTGCAACGGTGATGATGGCGATAGGTCGCATGCCCGCCGTTGTAGCCGCCGGGTGGTGCCAGGACCGTCACAGCCAGCGTGACCGTGCTGTCACCGGCGCTGCGCCATCCTTATCAGGAGCGATGAGGGTGTTAGTTGTCGAAGACCACGGGCGGCTCGCTAGCGCGGTGGCCGAGGGGCTGCGGCGTGAGGGGATGGCGGTCGACTTGGCGTTCGACGGCAACGAAGCACTCGCGCATGTCACCGTCAATCGCTATGACGTGGTCGTGTTGGACCGCGACCTCCCGGGGGTGCACGGCGATCAGGTGTGCCGCGCGCTGGTCGCCTCCGGCGGAGAGACGCGGGTGCTGATGCTCACGGCTGCAAGCACCGTCCGCGATCGCGTGGAGGGCCTCGAGCTCGGAGCCGACGACTACCTGCCGAAGCCATTTGAGTACCCGGAGCTGGTGGCACGGATCCGCGCCCTCGGACGACGTGCGGTTACGCCGCTGCCGCCGACCCTCGCCCGCGGGGATGTGGTCCTCGACTCGGCCAGGCGGATGGCCTTCCGGGGCCAGCGACCGCTGACGCTGACGCCGAAGGAGTTCGCGCTGCTGGAGTGCTTGCTCGCGGCCGATGGCCGCGCGGTCTCGGCCGAAGAGCTGCTGGAGCGGGTTTGGGACGCGGCCACCAACCCGTTCACGAGCACCGTCAAGACCACGATCGGTCGCCTGCGCGCGAAGCTCGGCGACCCGCCGGTGATCGAGACGCTGCGCGAAGCGGGCTATCGGATCTGATGCCTCGCAGCGTCCGCCTGCGTCTCACGCTGCTTTACTCGGGCGGGTTCCTGGCGCTCGGCACGGCGATCGTCGTCGTCATCTACCTCGTGGGGTCGCATGGCGAGATGATCGGCTCGAGCAGCGGGGTTGCCGCCGTGCCCGTCGGGCCCCATTCGCCCGCCCTGCACCATGCGGTGTCCCAGCAGCACTCCGCCGACGTGAACCAGTTGCTCGCAGCGTCCTGGGTGACGCTGGTGGTGACGGCCGTGGCGTCCGCCGTATTCGGCTGGTTTCTGGCGGGGCGAGTCCTCCGCCCCGTGCGCCAGATGACGGCAGCCGCGCAGACGATCTCGGCCGGGAATCTGCACGAGCGGCTGGGCCTCACCGGGCGCGATGACGAGTTCAAGCAATTGGGAGACACGTTCGATGCGCTGCTCGCCCGGCTGGAGGGGTCGTTCGAGGCGCAGCGCCGGTTCGTAGCCAACGCTTCGCACGAGCTTCGTACCCCGTTGACGGTCGAGCGCACCTTGCTCCAGGTTGCACTCGCCGACTCAGACGCAAGCGCCACCAAGCTGCGGGCGACCTGCGAGGAGCTGCTGGCTTCGGGGCGCGACCAGGAGCGTCTGATTGAGGCGCTGCTCACGCTTGCGTCGAGCGAGCGCGGGCTCGAACATCGCGAGCCGCTCGATCTGTCTGACCTCGCGGCGCGGGCGCTTGACAAGGCGGGGCTTGAGATCGAGCGCGCGGGGCTTCATCCCGCGCCGACCTCCGGCGATCCGGCGCTGGTTGAGCGGCTGATTGCGAACCTGGTCGACAACGCGATCCGTCATAACGACGATCGCGGGGAGGTCATGGTCCGGACCGCCACCGAGGCGGGTCGGTCGCTCCTGACGGTGACCAACACGGGGCCGCTCGTTGAGGCTTCAGATGTCGACCGTCTGTTCGAGCCGTTCGAGCGGCTCAACGACGGCCGGGGCGCGGCGGCCGACGGCCACCACGGCCTCGGGCTGTCGATCGT
>DASYAP010000062.1:0-5157 GCA_036501265.1 Solirubrobacteraceae bacterium
GCGCTGAGCTGCGATATCCCGCATCCAGACGATGCGACCATCGCGCTCAAGCGCGCTCGCGCATCGTGCGATAGCGTCAGCCGCTTGCAGTCGCAACTCACCGTCGGAAGATCCTCCTATTCAGAGCGAAGCCGTCCAACCCCGCTCACGAAGCCGGACTCTGGGCGCCGCGCTTTCACCGCGCTCGCCATCCGCTGTTTCCGGAATCAGGATCGCGCCGAGCGGGTTGAAAAGATGGTCACCAGCACGCGCTCCGATCGTTCGCGGGTGAGCCGCGGATAAGGCCCGACGCGATGGCCTTACCACGCACAGTGGACGGCGATGGCCCCCGCTTCGACGACTTGCGAGCCCTCTTCGTCAACTGCACGCTTAAGCGTTCTCCTGAGCCGAGCAACACCGGCGGTCTGATTGAGCTGAGCGGGGGGATCATGCGAGGCCGCGGCGTCGAGATCGACGTTCTCCGCGCCATCGACCACGACATCGCCACGGGCGTATGGCCTGACATGACCGAACATGGCTGGGCGGTGGACGAGTGGCCGGCCATCTACGACCGGGTGCTGGCGGCGGACATCCTGGTGCTGTGCGGCCCGATCTGGCTGGGCGACAACAGCTCGGTCATGAAGCGCGTCATCGAGCGGCTCTACGCATGCTCGTCGCTGCTAAACGAGCGGGGCCAATACTCCTACTATGGCCGCGCGGCCGGGTGTCTGATCACGGGCAACGAGGACGGCGTCAAGCACTGCGCGATGAATGTGCTCTACAGCCTCCAGCACCTGGGCTACACGATCCCGCCGCAGGCCGACGCGGGGTGGATCGGAGCGGTCGGGCCGGGCCCCTCCTACCTCGACCCAGACTCGGGCGGCCCCGAGAACGACTTCACCAACCGCAACACGTCGTTTATGACGTTCAACCTCATGCACCTAGCGGCGATGCTCAAGCGCGGCGGCGGCGTACCCGCGTTCGGCAATCAGCGCAGCGAGTGGGACGCGGGACTCAGACCAGACTTCGCCAACCCCGAGCACCGATGAGCGTGACCGCTTCACCTGGTGTCGGCGCTGTTGGAGTTCGCGCAGACCACTCACAAGGCGGCCGCCGAGCTCGGCAAGCCGGATCGGCGCGCCCGAGGATTATGCGGCGCGCGGGCGGCGAGATGGCGCGATGAAGAAATCTTGATGACGCTACGACCCGCGACCGTGTCTAACGAGGTGCTGGGCCGCGTAGCGTGCGCGTCACTGGTAGACGCGATGGGTCGCGTCCACCGCCACCGCGCGCACATCCTCAGTCTGGTGAGTCCCGCGCCCCGGCGACTGTTCGGCCGAGTGGCGACGATCGCCTACGTCCCCTACCGCGAGGACCTTCCGCAGAGCGAGCTTGGCTTCGGCGCCCTGTTCTACGAGGCGGTCGGCAACTCGCCTGCCGGCACGGTGCTGGTGCTTTCCAGCGGGGGGTACCCCGACGCCTCACACGGCGGCGGGACGAAGTTGTCACGGCTAGAGCACACGAGGGCCGCGGGGGTGTTGGCGGATGGGCGGCTACGTGACTTCGACCAGCTGGGCAAGTACGGGTTTGCGACCTGGTGCCGGGGCGAGGCCACGCGTTGGGGCGGCGACACGGTCATGCCTTTCGCCGCCAACGTTGCCGTGGAGATCGGCGGCGTCTGCGTGATCCCCGGCGACTACCTCTACGCCGACGCCAGCGGCGCGGTCGTGATCCCGTCGGCATCCCTGCAACGGGTGATCGACGAAGCGCTGCGCGTCGAGGTAGAGGACGCTCGCTCACTCGAGCAAATCGCCACTCAGCAGCCCGAAGAGACGTCGCATGAATGAAGCTGCCGCCGGGCCCGACGCTGTCGGCATGGCGGCCGGCGACGCTCGCCGGGCTCGGCGAGAAGCGCACGGCAGATTCCGCGCGGTGCTGTTCGCGTAGGCGACCGGCGCTACCCGTTCATAGCGATCCTCGTGGGCGAGTTCGCGATCCTCGACACCGCCGGCAACGAGATGCGCGGATGCCCAGCTGATCGAGGCGCATACGCGCCGGACCCTCCGCTCAGGACGCAAGCGTCGCGCTCGGTACGCTCCGAAGCGCGCGGTGGAGCTCGCCGCGCGAGCCGATTCCGAGCTTGCTGAAGACCTTACCGACATCAGCCGTAGGTGGTCGGGACCGAGCGCGTGGAGCACGTACAAGGTCCCCGTGGAAGCGTCATAGGCCAGCGACTTCGCGGACCCGCTTCGTCCGGGCACGATGTTTCCCGTCCGCCTGGCATCGAGCAGCGTCAGTCGCCCGTCTTCGCCGACGGCAAAGCTTGAGACCGAATTGTCGCCTGCATTGGTGGTGAACAGAAAGCGGCGGTCCGGGCTGAGAATCACGCTACGTGCACCCTCAAAGGGGTTCGGGGTGCTCTCCCTGTTGATGATCGGGTTGTACCCGCCGGAACCCGCGCCGCCCGTAAAGACTCGTTCTGACTCGTTGATCGTCCCGTCCGCGGAGCGGAGGTAGTGGATCACAGAGTTGCGGGCCTCGTTTGTCTGCATAAAGAGATGCCCGCCACCGTCCATCGCGAGCGGACGGCCCGTCACAACAGGCTGTGGCGCTCAGTCGATCGGGGTTTGCTATCGGCGTACGGCCACGATCAGGGACGCCGGGACCGTCGCGCGCTAACTCGCTGCATCAGACAGCGTCGCGGGGATCCATCGGCCGGGTGTCCAACGGGCGGATGGCCCCAGCGCCCGAATACACCGTCAGCTCGCTTGGCCGCGCGAGCAGACCGTCGAGCTCGAATTGAAACTCTGCGAATTCCTCCGACTCGTAGTGCGCGTCCAGCGCCTCCTGGCTCTCCCACTCGCTCACCAGCACGAACCGACTCGGATCGGCCAGGGTGACGGCAAACGTGTAGCGCCTGCAGCCTGGCTCGCCGGCGGCCCACCGCTCGAAGCGCTCAAGCAGCGCGGCCAGCTCGCCTCGGCGACCGCTGATCCCGAACATCTCGGCGACGGCGATCACTACCACGACGCCAGCCTATTCGACCCTCCCCGCAGCTCGAGCATGATCACGGGGCGATGCAATTCCACTCACTCCCGGTAGTACTCGATCGCGCCGGTCCGTTCGAGGTCTTCTAGCAGTATCGCCTCAACGTCTAGGACCAGCTCGATTTCGTTGGAGACGACCACGCCGCCGCCGGGAACGGCGTCCTGCCACGAGACGCCGAAGTCGTGGCGGTTGATCCTCGCCTCGCCCTCGAAGCCGATCCGCCGCAGCTCGCCCTTGTTCTCGTCGCCGACCCAGAACGGCGTCCTCCACTCACCCAGATAACTGATGTCGAGCGGGACTTTGCGGGTCACCTCGCGGATCGTCAAGTCGACTTCACCCTTGAACGTGGTGGCGCCGGTGCGGTCGCTGAAGCGACCGTTGAAGGTGATCTTGGGGTGGTTCTCGACGTCGAAGAAGTCGGCGCTGCGCAGATGCTCGTCGCGTTGCGGCTGGCCGGTCCAGATCCCGCTCGCGTCGATCTCACCTTCGAAGGTCGCATCGAGGCAGCGGTCGAAGTCGAGCTCGAGCTTGCCATGAACGTTCTTGAACAGTCCACGCACCCAGCTGACCATCATGTGCCGGGCCTTGAACTCGGCTTCGGTGTGGCCGGGCTCGAAGATCCAGGTAGACATCAGATGTTGCTCCCTTGCTAGTGGAATTCCCGGGCGAATGCGACTTCGCCCGCGTGCGGCAGCCGTGACTCACGCCTCTGCGGCGGCGGCCGCGGCGAGCGCGTGCGGATGGATCTCGGTCAGCGGAAAGTGCCGGAATGCGAAGCGGAGGCCGCCGCCCAGTTGCGCCTCGACGCGCTCGATCGCGTGGTAGGCCTGCGGCGAGTAGGGGCATGCGCCGCATCGACTTCAGGCAGTCATCCCGCTGAGGTCCTGCCAACCGCAACGACCGTTTCACTCTTCGCGTCTCGACCTTCACGCCCCGGGGCCTCCGACCTGCAACCCGCGGGAACGCTACGCCGAGATTAGAGCTGGTCCAGGCGCCCGTGGGGATAGTCGGAATCCTCTGAGCGGTACGAATCGTCTTCGCCCCGGACGTCGCGGTAGCGGCGATCGAACAGTTCGAGCACGGCGGTGATGTCCGACGGGCCACGGACTGAGTGGCTCACCCCAGACGAATCCGCGGTCAGCTCGGCTGGCTCGGCATCCCCGTGCTCGATGAGGACGTCGTGCTCGCGGTCTGGCACGGGGAGCTCTGCGACGCCGCGCTCGGGATAGAGGACCCCGAGCTCGGAGTGCTCATAGCTGACGATCACCGCGCCGTCCGATCGACGCTCGAAGCGGACGCCGGGCCAGGTTTCTAGTTCGTTGGCGACTTCATCGACGAATGCGGAGGCGTCTCCCACAAGCCGATCGTATACCGCCTGGGGTTCATCCGTGATCGTGAACGCCGCTACCGTGGTCGCGGGCGCTTTCCGAGTCAGTCTCGTTCACGCCCATGTCGCCTCGCCCGTGCTGTCACCCGTACCCGAGCGCCAACCGCGGCCAGCTTGACCCCGTAGCGGATGGGGAGACCTCCTTAGGCGAGGCTTCCGAACCCGCCCGGCCGGCCGCTGCGCAACCGCCAGTGCTCTGGCAGCTCGGGATGCTCGAGGAATACGATGTGGTCGTCGGTCCCGGATTCCGCGACCGCATCCCACACCAAATGCAGCGCCTGCTCTAGGTCGTCGGCTTCGAGCGAGACCACGAAGACGCCGACGTCGTCGGGCTCGCTGATGTCGGCGCCCGGCAGCGCTGTCGCGAGCCGGGTCCGGGCCGCCACGTCGCGCGGCGACCTTTCATGCAGCATGAGCATCGGGATCTCGTGTCGTGACGCCATGTCTATCGCGCTACTACGCGTTCCAGTGGTTGCTCGACGGTCCCTCGCCCCTGCACTCCCTCTTCGCCATTATTACTCTGCTCGATCCTTGCGCACCGCCGAAACACTAGCTTGGAGCGTCACGCTGCTGCTGGCCGAAGTAAATGCGGGGCTGCGGCAGCGCGAACAAGCGGTCATTCGACCTCGGGAGTCCGGCTCCCGTCATTTGCGTCCCGGAGAAACGGAAGGCGCCGAAACCGTGGGTGTAGACCAAGCGGCCGTCGGCCCGCCCGGCTCCGGCGTCGCGAACGCGGTTGACAT
>DASYAP010000063.1:0-13619 GCA_036501265.1 Solirubrobacteraceae bacterium
GTCGTCCACACGATCAGCTCATCGCCTTGCTCGAGCGGCCCGTGGTCCTCCAGCACGGGTAGGCGCACGTATACCGAGGGATCCTCGACCTCGCGGTAGACGTCGGGCTGCCCGAGCTCGTGGCTCGAGAGCGTGGTCTGGTCACGCGGGCAGTAGGGGACGACCTTGAGCTTCTCGTACAACAGACCGCGCTCGTGAATCGTCTTGAGCGCCCACCAGACCGACTCGATGTAGGCGGGGTCGAGCGTTCGATAGGCGTGCTCGAGGTCGATCCAGAAGGCGATGCGCTCGGTCAGACGCTTCCAATCCTCGACGTGGCTCAGGACCTTCTCCCGGCAGCGGGCGTTGAACTCGGCGATTCCGAACCGCTCGATGTCTTCTTTGGAGGTGAAGCCGAGCTCTTCCTCGAGCGCCAACTCCACGGGCAGCCCATGGCAATCCCAACCTCCCTTGCGCTCCACATAGAACCCGCACATGGTCTTGTAGCGGGGGAAGATGTCCTTGAACACTCGGCTCAGGACGTGGTGCGCGGCCGGCGGCCCGTTGGCGGTCGGCGGACCCTCGTAGAAGCCCCAATGGGGGTTCCCGCGGCGCTGCTCGAGCGACGCCGCAAACACGCCCCGCTCTTGCCAGCGCTCGAGCACCGCCCGTTCGAGCGCCGGGAACGACGGCTTCGAGTCGACTGGGCGGTACTCCGAACGCATGGGCGGGAGATTCTAGGTGGGGGTTCGTGCGACGATCCGCTTCGGCGATGCGATTGCGGCTCTATCACCACTCAGACGGCGCGCGCGTCGCCTATCGCGAGGCCGGAACCGGACCGCCGTTGGTGCTGCTCCACTCGCTGGGGCTCACCCACAGGGAATGGGAGCCCGTGGTTTCAGAGCTTTCCGGACGCTTCCGCGTGGTGCTGCCCGACCTGCCGCTCCACGGCGACTCCGAGGACCGGCCGCGACACCCCTACACGCCCGGCTGGCTCACAGAGGTGATCGCCGGCTTCTGCTCAGAGGTCGCGGGGTCGCGGCCCAGGCTTGCCGGACACGACATCGGCGCGGAACTCGCGCTGCGCGGGGTCATAACCGGCCAACTCGAGCCTGCCCGGCTGATCGTGATGTCGAACCGCCTCCACCGATCCGAACAGCTCGGCGGCCGTCGCCGCGCCTGGCGCGCCGCCTGCCGAGCCGCGACAGTCCCCGGACTCGACCGCCTGCTTTCGCACGGCGCGACGCTGGCGTTCAGGCCGTCGTTTGGAGAGCAACTTTCCGCCCAGCGCAATCCGGCCGCGCGGGACCTGATCCGCCACGCCATGGACGACGTCGGTGGCAACAGCAACCGAGCGCGGTCGTGGGCACGGTTCGCGCGTCGCTGGCCCGTGGAGCCGCAGCGCCAGCTGCTCGACGCCTACGAGAAGATCACCACTCCGGTGCTTCTGCTGTGGGCCGAGCTGGACGACGCCCACCCGCTGGCAGCCGCGCAGGAAGCGCTCGACCTGCTTCCCGACGCCCAGCTGCGGACCCTGCCGGAGGCCGGCTTTCTCATCGCCTACGACGACCCGGTTGGCATGGCGCGCGAGGTGATCGCTTTCCTTGGTTAGCTAGCGTTCAGTCAAGTAGCAGACAGAGAAAGGACAGCCGATGGGCGTTCAGGAGCAACAGCAGCTTTGGGGCGGTGAGACAACCAAGGCGGTCGATAATTTCCCCATCTCCGGCGAGGGGATCCCCGTCCTGGTGGTGCGCTGGCTTGGTCGCATCAAGGCCGAGGCGGCGCGGGTCAATGCGGAGCTCGAAAAGCTGGAGCCAGAGATCGCCGAACGGATCGCGCAGGCAGCCGACCGCGTCGCGGAGGGCGAGTTCGACGATCAATTTCCGATCGACGTCTTCCAGACCGGTTCTGGCACCTCCTCGAACATGAACGCCAACGAAGTGATCGCGACGCTGGCAGGCGACGGTGTCCATGCCAACGATCACGTCAATATGGGTCAGTCCTCAAATGACGTCTTCCCGTCAGCGGTCCATCTCGCCGCACTGGCCGAGGCCAGCGGCGAGCTGATTCCGGCGCTCGAGCAACTCGAGCGCTCGCTGCAGGCGAAGGCCGACGAGTTTCGGGACATCGTCAAGTCGGGTCGCACCCATCTGATGGACGCAGTGCCCGTGACGCTGGGCCAGGAATTCTCGGGCTATGCCGCTCAGGTACGGCTGGGTGCGCGGCGAGTCCGTGCGGCGCTGCCCCAGGTGGCCCAGATACCGCTCGGCGGTACCGCCGTAGGCACCGGGCTCAATACTCATCCGGAGTTCGCGGAGCGGGTCCGGGCCCGCCTATCCGAGGCGAGCGGACTCGATATCCGCCCGCCCGAAGACCCCTTCGAGGCGCAGGCCAACCGCGATGCGCTCCTCGAGCTGTCCTCTGCGCTCAAGGTGATCGCGGCGTCGCTGACGAAGATCGCCAACGACCTGGCGCTGATGGGGTCCGGGCCGCGGGCGGGAATCGGCGAGCTGCTTCTGCCCGAATTGCAAAAGGGATCCTCGATCATGCCCGGCAAGGTCAACCCGGTCATCCCCGAGGTCGTGATGCAGGTCGGCGCGCAGGTGATCGGAAACGACACGGCGATCACCATCGCCGGGCTCGAGGGCAACTTCGAGCTCAACGTGCGGGTCCCTCTGATCGCGCGCAACCTGCTCGAGTCGATCCGCCTGCTCACCAACGCCGCGCGCGCGTTCGCGGAGAAGTGCATTGATGGCATCGAGGCCAATGAGGACGGATGCCGGCGCTCGGCCGAGTCGACGCTGGCGGCGGCTACCGCGCTGAACCCTGCGATCGGATACGACAAGGCAACGGAGATCGTCAAGGAAGCCGCCACCTCGGGCCGGATGCTGCGCGAGGTCGCGCTCGAGCACGGCGTCGACGAGGAGACCTACGATCGGGCCATGGACCTGCGCAAGATGGCGCAGGGCAATCTCTAGAGCTGGCTCACCCCGCACGCGCGAGCGCGGCCGCGACGTGCGCCACCACGAGGAGGGGCTCGTCCTTGACTTGGTCGCGACTAACGCGGTTCGGGTCGAAGCCGGCCTGCTTCAGCAGGAGGTCCTTGCGCCGATCGCGGTCGAAGGCTCTGCGGCTGGTGTGGAACCTGTAGCCGTCGATCTCGAAGACGACCCGCGCCTGGCGCCAAAGGAAGTCGACTCGGTAGCCGGCGAGCCAGACCTGCGTCTCGGGCTCGGGGAGACCGGCCCTTCTGATTAGCGCCAGAAAGAGCCTCTCGGCCTCGGACTCAGTGATCGTGTTGTGCGTGCGGCGCTCGAGCAGCTGACGCAGGGTCGTGGCGCCGCGGTGGCCGGCGGCGCGAGCCAGCACGTCATCGAGCTCGCCGGGCCTCACGATCTTCAACACGACCAGCGCCTCATCGACCTCGCGTTCGAGGTCACGCGCCGTCAATGTCACGGCGCGGTCGAGCAGCGTGCGGGCGGGGGACGTGACGGGGAGCCCCTGCTCGACGCGTATGTCTGCCGGCAGGAGTCGCCCGGGACGGTGGATGCGGACGCCTGGCGTTCTCGGGTGGCGGCGGCGGGGGACCATCAACTCCATTGGATCTTCGGTTGGCTCGCAGAGCTTCCAAAGGCTCGCCGCGCTGCGATGGCTGAGCAGCGCGTTCCGCCCGCACGCAAGCAGCGCGGCCGTCTCTCGGCCGAGCGGAACTTCGACCGTTGGCCGGACTGGGTAGACAGATCGATAGAGACGGATGAGTCGCCCGGAGGCGATAAGGGACTTGATGGCGTTATCCGTGATCCCTGCCGCACGTAACTGATCTCGGGTCACACGGCCTCGCTGGAGCTCGGCGATTTGTGCGATTCGCGGCTCCCGGCTGCCCCCAACGACCACAGGTGGCCCAACCCCAAGGACATGAACGAGGTATGGCCCGGGATGGTCGCTATGTGCCCACGGGGGGCCAGACGTCGCGCAGGGAGGCGAGGTGGGTCCTTCTGTGGTGGCACGAGCGGGTGTCACCGCCCAACCTTTGCACCCAAGTCCGCGATCGAGCGCTATCCACCTGAGCTTTTCGCCAGCTCGTGTCACCGCGTCGCGAAGCCGCCACAGTTAGCCTCCAGCACATGTCCCGTCCCCTGCTCGCCGTCGACGGTCCGTTCGTGCTCTACCGGTCGTTCTTCGCCCTTCCCGACTCAATCAAGGGCACGCAGGACCGTCCCATCAACGCGTTGCTTGGCGCCGTCAACGTTCTGCTGCGCGTCGCCGCCGATCGCGACCCGCGCGCGATCGTGATCTGCTTCGGCGCCGAAGCGGCCGATTACCGCGTCGAGCTCTACCCGCGCTATCACGCCGACAGGCCCGAGGTTCCCGACGCGTTGCAGTGGCAGTTCGACCAGGCGCCCGAGCTCTTCAAAGCGTTCGGCTGGACGGTCGAATCTGTGCCCGAGCTCGAGGCCGATGATCTACTCGGTTCGTTGGCGACGATTGAGACGGATGCCGGCGGAAACGCACTGATCCTCACGGGCGACCGCGACATGTACCAGTGCGTCTCAGCGCGGGTGGCGGTCCTCTATCTCAAGCAGGGAACCAGTGGGTTCGAGCAGCTGGGGCCAAAGGAAGTCAAGAGCCGCTACGGGATTCCGGCGGCGCTGGTGCCCGACTTCATCGCCTTGCGGGGCGATCCCTCGGACGGCCTACCCGGAGCGCCCGGCATCGGACCGAAGACCGCGGCCGACCTGCTCAAGAGCCACGGCTCGCTTGAGGCCGCGATCGAACACGCGCACGAGGAGCGGCCAAGGGTGAGGGCGGCGCTCTCGGACCACGCCCAGGAGCTGGTCTCCTTCAAGGAGATCGCGCGGCTTCGGACGGTCGTGCTCGACCGGCCTGGAGACCGCGAGACCGATCTGGAAGGTGGCGCGGCCGCTGCGCGCGAGTACGGCATGAACCGCCTCGCCGAGCGCCTGGAGCAGGCGCACAGCGTCTCAGATCTGTAGATCGCCGCACACGCGCGGCGATCCCGGCCGAGCATGCTCGGCCGGCGGCTAGGCGCATGCGCCCGGCCGATCCCTCTTATTTGCCCTTCCACTCCGGGAAGCGCTTCTCAGCGAACGCCGTCGCGCCCTCGCGCGCGTCCTCGGAAGCGAACACCGGGCCTGAGATCTCTCCCTGGCGGGCGAAGAACTCGCTCTCGGGCCAGTCGGGCGACTCGAGCAGGATCCGCTTGATCGCCTGCAGCGCCAGCGGACCGTTGCCGGCGATTGCCTCCGCGAGCGCAAGCGCGGTGCCGGCCGCCTCGCCGGGCTCCGTCAAACGGTTGACGAGGCCGAGCTCGTGCGCACGCTCGGCGCTGATGGGGTCGCCCGTGAGCGCGAGCTCGACCGCAACGTTGCGGGGAAGGACTCTGGGGAGACGGAGCAGCCCGCCGCCGGCCGCAACCAGCGAGCGCTTGACCTCGGGCAGACCCAGGCGCGCGCCTCGCGCAGCTACGATCAGGTCGCAAGCGAGGGCCACCTCGAGTCCGCCAGCGACCGCAAACCCCTCGATGGCGGCAATCAGCGGCTTGCGCGATGGGCGTTGGGCGATGCCGGCAAAGCCGCGGTCGCCCGCGTGCGGCACCTCCCCCGCGGCGAACGCCTTCAGATCCATGCCGGCGGAGAATCCCTTTCCGGCGCCGCTGAGCACGCCGACGGACAACGCGTCGTCGCCATCGAGCTGATCGAGGGCCCCCGCGATCCCCTGGGCGACGGCGGCGTTGATGGCGTTGCGCTGGTCGCGGCGGTTGATGGTGACCATCAGGATCCGCTCCCGGCGCTCCGTCAAGACAGCGGGCTCGCTCATGCCTATGGCTTGCGCGTCGCCGCTGCCAGCTGCGCCGGTTCTCTCTCCTGCGGTGCCTCAGCGAGGGCGCGACCAGCCCTCCACGACCGCCGCACCCGGCGCCTGAACGCTTTCGGGGAGTCGGCGTAAACGCGCTCGCCGAGCGCCATCGCCTCGGTCTGAAGCTCCCCGCGACGGTGGTCGACGAGCTCTACGACGGCGTGCAGATCGACCGGAACGGCCATCTCGTTCGGCGCCAGCTCCTGGCGCAGCAGCGCGAGATCGTGATCGTCCCCCAAGAGATCCGCCAAGCGGTGCGCATCCTTTGCCTGGCCGCGGACTCCGGGCCCGCAGATCGGGCCCAGCAAGCGCTCCTGGTACCAAAGGTCCTTGACGCGCTTGCGCCAGGCGTGCAGATTTTCCACCGACCTCTCCCCGCGTGCGCGGGCGAACGCCTTGCGGCCGCGCGTGTAGGAGCGCAACAGACCACCCTCGATCGCTTTCCAACCCCCTCGGACAAGCTCCCAATCGTCCACTCGTACCCGCAGCGCTCCCAGCTCCTGGACCGCTCGAGCCTGGAGGGCTGAGTCTGGACGGCGTCTGCTCGGTGATCTCAATTGCTCTCGGATCGCGTCGAACGTCCTCGCCGGCACCTGCCCCGCGTAACGGTCTGCCAGATCGTCGAGCGTCGCAGTCATCACGTCCGCATCCCGCGTCCCAGAAAGCTCGCGAGCCGCTTCGCGCAATGCCGCATTCTCGCGCCGGCGATCCTCACTCGCAATGACTCCCCTGGCTAGCCGCAGCAGCGAGCGCTCCTTCTTGATGGCCTTGCGCGCGTTGTGCACGGCGCGAACCGGATCGTCATTGATTCTCTCGCTCAGCTCGCCGACGGCGTGGTCGAGCTGCTCGGCGGCGCAACGCACTACCGCCTGCCGCACGGGCTCCACTGCGTCGAACTTGTAGGCCATGGTCTATCTCCTTCTCGAGATGGTTCATCCAGTGACCTACCCAGCACCCTGGCTCGGTAACGGCCTGGCACCCACAGCCGCGTGCCTCAGGCGGCAAACAGTCTGAGGTCGGGCTCGCGCTCGCCGCGCAACAGCGCGAGGTCGACTTCCACCCACTCGATGCCCCTAGCGCGCGCCAGCACGCGCGCCTGAGGCTTGATCTGTCCAGCGGCGAGCACTCCCCGGCAGGCCGCAAAGGCCGGATCGAGACGGATCCGTTCGAGATAGCGGCACAGTTGCTCGACCGCCTCTATCCCGGCCACGCGCTTGATCTCAACGGCAACCCAATCCTCGTCGCCGGCGCAGCACATCAGATCGACCGGGCCGATGTCAGTCGGCCACTCGCGGCGAACCAGCCGCAGCCCTTCTCCCAGCTGGTCAGGTTGTTCGGCCAACAGCTCCTGGAGATGAGCCTCGATGCCGTCCTTGGTCACCCCGTCGCCCTCGGAAGGAGGGGCCATGTCGAGTGTCATCTCGGAGAGGACTTCGAAGATCCCGATCTCGAGGCGGTCATCGCCGCCCCCGCCCCGCTTGCGTACGACGATCCGGTCCGGCTGCTCCTCGATCACGGTCGGCGGCGTCATCCAGTTGAGGGGCTTGACTTTAGGCCGACCATTGTCGTCCCAGACCATGAACGTTCCGTCGGCCTTGATCATCAGCAGGCGAACGCCGTCTGATAACTCGGTGGAGAGGCGACCAGTGTAGGAGACCGAGCAGCGAGCAACGATCAGGCGCATGAGGCCGACAGCCTACGGCGAGCACCGGATGCTCGCCCTCAGACGATCTCCCGCGGGACAGGCAGCACCGGTCGTTGCGACGCGTGACGACGGAGGGCGAGGATCGCCTTGATTTGCGGCACTTTGCGGGGCTGTTCTCATGGCGATCGCCGCTCCCGAGGACGTTTGGGCCAGGGTTGGGCTACGCCTACCGTGGCAGTACTGCCATCGTGACCATTGGGCGAGTCCAGCTCACTAGTGCATTCCGGGGTTCGGCGGACTGGGATGCTTCCCTCGACGTGGTGCCGGCGCCCGGGTGACGATGATCGTGAGGCTCCCGCCGACAGCCTCGACGAGGATCAGATCGCGTCTGCGGTGGCACAGCTCGAGGAGGTCAAGGAGTTAGAGAGTTAGGTGGTTTTGCCAGCGCCGAGGCTGCGCAGGTCTGCGGTGCTCGTGCGGTGGAGCGCAGTGAACGGGGGGTCAGGTACACAGAGGCCGATGGTCAAGGTGTGTGCTGTCGAGCGGCAATCGCCCGCCCTTGCTGTATGTCCCGGGGCGAGCCGAGTGGATTTGGGCTGGCGGGCGGGGCGCGATTGCGGGGTGGTAGGCTACCGGCCGGCAGTGTGGCGCCAGCTGGCGTCGTTACGTTGTTCCGTTAGTCCTCCGAGGGAAGGGATGAACTGATGAAGCGTATTGCTACTGCACTGGGCGTCGCTGCAATCGGCATCGGCGGTACCGTTGGTTCCGCTGCGGCCGCGCCGCATAGCGGTCGTGATTGGAGCCAGCAGCGCTGTGCTTCATGGCTTGCAACGTTTGAGGCAGCTCACAAAAACACCCTGACGAGGCCTCAGGCCTTAGCTGCCAACCGTGTGCTGGCTGTCCACAGTTGCGTGATCCGGGTAGTGGTGCCGCCGGGCTCGTAATAAGGGCCCGACCGCTTAGCCCGCGGTCATTCTCCACGACTGCAACGACTGCACTGATATCGCAGCCGTCCTGGATGTACTCGGCTGCGGCTCGCTGGATGGTGTGGCATAGCCAAGCCGAACCGGCCACCACGTCGAAGGCTTGCTCGCCACCGACCGCGCGCTAGAGGCGACCGGCTTAACCACCAGCTGATCGGGAGCATCGGGACGCCCGCTGTAGCCCGTTGCACCAGTGTCCCGATGGAGCGCCCGGCTTGTCCTATTCGCGCAGAGCACGGGCATCCGTGGCCTCGCTACAGCCAAACTTGTCCCTGGTGCATACCTCGCGCCTGGAGGGCCGTCGGTACGCGACCGAGCGGCTTCTGGTCGCGGACTGCGACCTGTAAACGGCGGCCTTCTTTCCGGCGTTTGCCCCGTGTCCGTCAGCAACGATAGTTTGCCCGAATGGGATTGTTCTTTGACGACCCGCTCTTTGAGGAATTCGCCGTGTCGTTCGCGCTCGCACTCGCGTCCCACGGCGGACCGGAGCTCGGCGAGGTCCAAGTCACGTGTGCGGGCGTCGTCGACGGCGACGACGAGTCGTGGTATCGGGGTTGGAGTGCGACGGGGGATCGCCTCCTACAGGCTGGCAACGCCTCCGCCGAAGGCGGACACTCTGTCAGCGCGCGCGAGTCCTATTTGCGGGCGAGCATGTGCTACTCAGCCGCGTGGCATCCGCTGTTCGGGGCGCCCGTGGATCCGCGTCTGCTGGAGGCGTTTGGCCGACAGCGCGCGGCCTTCGACAAGGCAGCCGCCTTGATGGAGCCGCCCGGTGAGCAACTGACGATCGGCTTCGAGGGCGCCGAGATGCCGGCCTATCTCTTCCGGGCGCCAGGGACAGACGCGCTGCGGCCGTTGCTGGTGGCGACGAGCGGATACGACAGCACGATCTATGAGGGATTCTTCGGTCAGGCCGTGCCGGCTCTGCGGCGCGGCTACCACTGCCTGCTCTTCGACGGGCCTGGCCAGGGCGCCGTGCTGTTCGAGCAGGGCATACCGATCCGGGCCGATTGGGAGTCCGTTGTGCGCGTCGTCATCGATGCGGTCGTCGACCTCGAGGGCATCGACCCCGATCGCATCGCGCTGACGGGCTGGAGCCTTGCAGGGCACCTGGCGCTGCGGGCCGCTTCAGGCGAGCGGCGCCTTGCCGCTTGCGTAGCGGACCCAGGACTACTCAGCATTGGATCGGGCATGGTCAGTCGCCTGCGCGCCGCGGGAGTGCCTGAAGATTTGATCGCGCGCTATCCGGCCATCCCTGACGGGGTGCTTGTGCCAATTGCTGAGGCGATCCATGCGGACCGCGCACAGCGCTGGGCGATCGAGCAGCGAGGATTTTGGGTGCACGGGGTCAGCTCGCTGGCCGAATACCTGCACGCGATCGCCCCATTCGATCTCGATGACCGGGTCGCTGCGATCGCTTGCCCGACGGCGATCACCGCCGCCGAGAACGACCCTCTTGCCCGCACCGCCAAGCAGGTCTACGGGGCGCTCCGCGGCAAGAAGGTGCTCTTACGCTTCCAGAGCTCCGAAGGGGCCGGCGACCACTGCGAAATGCGCAATCGCAGTCTGCTCGACCAACGTGTCTTCGACTGGCTCGACGCGGTGCTCTAAGCCGCAACAACGCATCCAAAGCCCCAACGCGCGCACGTGGTTCGCTTGCGGGCGGCTTGTGTGGGCAAACATGGGTCTGCGACGTCACCTGCTCTGCCGCTGAGACCCCAGCTCATGCTCTGATCGAGGAGCAGCAGCCCGAACAGCCCCTCCCGCATGACCCAGACACCCCACGACGATGACAGTGACAGCAGTCCAGGTGAAGCCATCAGTTTCCGGCAGCGACGCTGGCGGGATGCCCGCTCCCGTCGCAAACGAGGCGCGAACTCAGAGGACCACCCAGCGGGCAAAAGCGATTGCCGCGGACCCGCCCGAGCCGCTGCTCGCTAACCGTCGGAACGTCGCCCATGCGATGGCGCGACGCGAATCCACGTCAGCGCGAAAGCGATCGCGCGAACGGTGAGGGCGGGACGCGCGAGATCCGCGTTGCGCTAGTGTCGACGAAGAGCCATCTTGCGCCAGCGAGGGTGCGTGCGGCTTATGCAGTTCGACGGCTCGGCGAACTGCGTCGCGTTTGTATAACTAGTCCAGACCGAGCGCCTCGGAGCCCGCGATCCGTGGGCGGCCAGCTGCCCCATGCGGTCGGAAGCGGCCGTCTGTACGAGAGTCCCCCAACGGCCAACCGGGCCGGCGGGAGATGAGGAAGAATCGAGACGAGGGTGCGACCTGGCTGGTCGCGCTCAGAACGAGATCGCCCGATGAGTCTTTGCGCCCGCGATTGGGAGGATGCGGAATCGCCTTACCCCGGTCTCTTACCCCTAGCTCAGGAGCTCAGTCGCGAACGTGGGCCAAGCAGCCGGGTCGCGAAGCGGCGGGCCGTGTCCAAAGAGTGCGAGTGTCGGCTCCAGCGCAGCAAGGCGTCGAATCGACTCGCGATTGCGAGCCGGGTCTGCGGTCATGAATGCGGGAGGCTCGCGCAACCCGACCTGCCCGCTTAGCGGCGCGACGTTGAAGGCAGCGTCGCCGACGATAAGCACGCCGTCAGTTTCCCGCCAATAGGAGACGTGACCAGGCGAGTGACCCGGCGTGTCGAGCACTCGAAAGCCCGCGACCTCGTCGCCCTCCTTCAGCCGGCGAGCAATAGGCGGTCCCGTCGGCCCGGGCGGTAAGCCAAGCAGCCGTCCGAGCAGCAGCTCGGAGTGCGGAAGGCGCCGCCTCTCGAGCGCGTCGGCATCGTCGGATGGACACCAGAACGGCAGATCGAGTCGTCGGCTCAGAGCCTTGCTCGAACCGTAATGATCCGGGTGGGCATGCGTGATGGCGTGCGCGACAATCGCCCGGCCCTCTATGTCACGCAGTAGCCGGCGCGCTGCGGCAGGCGTCCCTGAGTCGATCAGAACGTCCCTGATGACATATTGATTGATCCGGTGCTCCGGTCGCCCGGTAAGCAACCAGACACCCTCCGCCACCTGCTCAGCGCTCATCCCGCTGAGCCTAACGCTCTCGTCGTCGGCCCGGCCGTGGCGGAGCCCTGAGCAAGGTCGAGTTCGCTCTTGAGCTACAGGCCGCCCGGCTGGACGGTGAAGGCACGGCCGGCTTGGGCACGACGCCGCTTCTCCTTACTTGTGCAGGGACCTCGCGTCAAGCGCGTGGTTGGGGGTGGTCGGGGTTGAATTGCGTTGGCTGGTGGTGCGTGGTTGGTGGTTTTGGTGTTGTGCGCGCGGGGGCCCAGCCTTACTTCGGTCCACGACCCGGGTTGGCTCCGGACCGGCGACATGATGTTTGATGGGGTGATCCCGCTGGGGGAGGCGTTGCGGCCGCTCAGTCTTTCTAGGCGGTCCACGCGGGCGTGGCGGCAGGAGAATGCCGGGAGCCGGCCGCGGCGCATCGGTATGACGAGGGGCTTGGCGCGCACGGGGAAGCTCATGCGGGCGCTAGCGCCTCCTCCCCGAGCTCGCGCAGCGTGTGGTAGCTGCGTTTCAAGAGTTTGCGCGCGACCGATAGGCACGCCCGGTTGCCGCCGATCCGCTCGGCGGTCTGGGTGTAGAAGTCGCGGTCCGGTGAGCCGGGGTGGCGCGCGACCTGGGCTGCCTCATACAGCGCCCAGCGCAGTGCCGGCGGTCCCTGACGGGAGATGTGCCCGGGCGCGCGGTGCTGGTCGGATTGCTTGACGGTGATGTCCATCCCCGCGTAGCGGACCGCCTGGCGCGAGGAGGAGAACCGGGTGCAGTCACCCAGCTCCGCGAGGATCGTGACCGCGACCAACGACCCGATCCCGTAGTGCGCCATCAGCGCCTTGCACCCGACCTGGCGGCGCGCGTACGCGCGCAGCTCCTTCTCCAGCGGAGCGATCTGCACCGTCAGCGCATCGATCATCGCCAGCGCGACCGTCACTTGCTCACGCGCGGTCTCGGGCAACGGCTGCGACGCCAGCCAGTCGCGCCCATCTCCAACCATCAACGAGCGCCGCTGCGGACAGCCGCGGTGATAGAGCACCGCCTGGATCCGCTGCTGCCACTCCGAACGCTGCTCACCCAGCTCGTGCCGCAGCCTCACCCGGGCGCGGAGATCGAGGATGTGATCGGGCGGGATCCACGACTCCGGCAAGCGCTTGATCATCAACAGCTCTCGCAGGTGCCGGGCGTCCGCGCGGTCGCCCTTCGCGCGCTTCTTTGGCCCCCGCAACCCGGCGGTCTCCGCCGGCTCGGCCAAATGCGCGACCGCGCCGACGCGCCGCAGCTCCTCCACCACGAACCGCCAGCCGGTCGTCGCCTCGAGCGCGACCTCCAGCTCCCGGCCGCCGAACCGAGACAGAAACCGGCGCACCCCGGCGCGATCCGCCGGCGCCACACGCGCGCGCTGGATCTCGCCGGTGTCCGTATCCAGCCAATCGGCGGTGATCTGCGCTCGATGCTGATCAAGTCCCATTACGATCGTCAACAGGGGCCTCCTCAAGCTCCATGGTTTGAACGCCTGCGCGGCCCGAACCCGCGCTTGAGCTGAGGAGGTCCCTACACGTCAGGGTGGACAGACTGCTCATGACTCCTTTCAAGAACAGGCCGAACTCGCGCCTTTCAGAGTCAGGCGGGCGTCGCTTCTGCTCTCAGCCGGATGCGGCTGCGCGCCATGCTTTCGCACGCGACGAGCATCGGCCCCGCCGATCATGGTCCCGGATTGCGTGCGGAAACCGCGCACGTCGCCGACGATTGCATTCGCCCTCCTGCGTGCCAGTCGTCGCACGACCGGTTCGGCGACCAGGGGATCGTCCGCGATGGCGCTGTGCTTGCCTGGCGGCACGTGTGCTTTCCCGGATGCGACTGCAGTGGCCGGGCGCTCCCTATCAAACCGAAAGCAGGCGCCGGCCCCTCGAGCCGTCCTCGGCCGTGCGCTCCCAGTGGCCGCGGCGCGCGCAGCGCGGCCGGCGGCCGCCTTGATTTAAGTAAAGAAAACTAGAACCAGGCGACCGATCGAGCTCGTTGGCTTTGCACCCGGCCGGAGAGTAAGCATGTCAATTGCGGGGACGCATCGGCGCGCGGAACGTCCCCGAAGCGTCCCCAATCGGTGGTTATGCAGTCCCGGAGGGC
>DASYAP010000064.1:0-6555 GCA_036501265.1 Solirubrobacteraceae bacterium
GAAGCCCTGCTCAGCGACGAGCTCTGGCGCTCGCTCGCCGATCACGCCAACCAGATGGCGGCACGACTGGCGGCGCTCATCGGGGGTATCCAGGGATTGACGATCACTCGCCCCGTGGAGGCCAACGCGGTGTTCGCCACCCTGCCCGAGGACGCCGTCGCACACCTGCAAGAGCAGTTCGACTTCTACGTCTGGGACGAGAAGCTCAGCGAAGTGCGCTTCATGTGCTCATGGGACACGACAGTGCAAGACGTCGAGCAGCTCGCCGGGGCGGTCCGGGCCGCGGCCGGGCAATAGTGCTCGAACGGCGCAAGTTGCTGACTACACTCCCCGTCGAACGATGTCGCGAGCGGGGGGCGATGCTGTGTCTTCTGGAAAGCTTGGCGTGCGTCTGACGCTGGGTGCAATCATGGCGCTGCTCACGCTCCTCGGCATGGCCTGCGGCTCGTCGGGGTCTCATCACGCGCCGGGACACCTGTACGTATCGTCTCGGGGCTCAGACCGCGCCAACTGCACTCAAGCTCGCCCGTGTCGCTCGATCTCCCACGCGGTGGCGGTGGCCCACGCCGGCGAGCAGATCGACGTCGGCCCCGGCTCCTATCCCGGGCAGGTGGTTCTCACCAAGCGGCTGACGATCAAGGGCTCCCACCTGCCTGTCGTGAACGCCCGTGGTCATGGCCGCGGCATCCTGATCCAGGGCGCGCCGGCGGCCGGATCGGTGGTGCGGGGCTTAGTCGTGGAGAACGCGACCTACGAGGGCATCCTCGCGCTGGGCACCACGCGGGTAACGATCGCCCATGACGTCGTGCGCGACAACGACCGCGGATACTTCGTCGGGCGCCCGGTCGCTGAAAACGCCAGCTCCGAGGGCATCCTGGGCCACCGCGCCGAGCGCGTGTTCGCAGAAGATGTCCTGCCCGCCAACGCCCGCAGCCCCTTCGTCCGTCATTTCACCGGCGAGTGCAAGGCGAACGGCCCACCGCCCCCGACTCAGACTGTGGACGAGCGGGCTGGGGGTTGTGGCGAGTCCGTCCACCTCGCGTCGACTTCCGACTCGCGCGTCGTGGACAACCTGGTGATCGACAACATCGGGGGTATCTATCTCACCGACGAGTCAGGCCCGGCAGCTCACAATCTGATCGCCGGCAACACGATCCGGGACAACGTATACGACTGCGGGATCACGCTGGCCAGCCACAGCCGAGATGCGGCGACGTCTAACGGCCGGCCGCGGCCCCAGGCCGGCGGTGTCTACGACAACACGATCACGGGAAACGTCTCTGACCACAACGGGGTGCGGAATCCCGGAGCGGGAATTCTGGTGGCGGCTGCGTATCCCGGCGGGGCGGCGTACGGCAACCGCATCATCGGCAACACGGTCAATGACAACGGGCTGCCCGGGGTCGCGCTGCACAGCCACTCGCTGTACCAGGACCTCAACGGCAACGTCATCCGGGACAACGTGATCGGACGCAACGCCATAGGCGGCTCACACGGCGGGCCGGGGGACGGAGACGCTGGGATCCACCGGACGGCAGGCATCGTGGTCTGGAGTTGGAGGATCAAAATCTCGCGGATTGAGGTTTCGGGAAACCGCATCGGCGAGAACCACTTCGGCATCTGGACAAAGAACACGCCGCGTCTGCGGCTGGCCGCCAACCAGTACCGCAACGTGCTAGTTCATCTCAGCCAGCACTAAAGCGAGCCATATGAGACATATCCTCTGCCGTCCAGCGCGCAGGTATAGCCGCTTGGTCGTCGTGGTCTCCGCCGCACTTTTGCTGCTCGGCTGCGGAACTCAGACGGCGATGGACGGCAGTGGAGGGCGACGGCGGTCTTGCCACGGTCACGCCGGTACGCGTTGTGACTCGGGTGGCTTCTCTGAGTCGGTGCTCGCACGCGTCTCGGAGTCGATCTCGCCAGTTGGGTGTCGTCCCTTCGCACAGCACGAGAACACTCGTGCAACCGCCTTTGCGGTAGGGGAACACCAAGCAGTTACGGCGTACCACGTGGTGCGGCCAACATGCTTCCTACACGGTGAGATCATGGCCTTTGGCGGACGGTCCGCGGTGGTCGCCGCAAAGAGTTCGGCACATGGCCTGGCGCTCTTGAACGTGATCGGCTATCGGGCCAGGTCGGTACTGCGCCCCGCCAGAGCACACGCTGGAGAGCGTCTCGCGCTCCTCGGGTACCCGCACGACCGCGTGAACGCGCCGCTGCGCGTGACATATGGGACCATCCTGAGCATGGATCGGGTGGTCAAACTAACCGGCCCGGTGGGGACGGAGACCTTGAGAGACGCGATTTTGGTCTCCGTGCCAGCGGCTCACGGTGAGAGCGGAGGGCCTGCGATCGATGCGGCTGGACACGTGGTCGGCGTGTTTCAAGGCGGCGATAGCACCATACGTCTGCTCACGCCCGCAGTCGACCTGTGTATCGGACACACTCGCGCTCTCCGGTGTAGTTGACGGAGTTTCCACGCTGATGTTGCTCGGGACTGCACCGTCGCCCGTAGCCGCCCCCACCCAATCGATTTCGCACGAGGGGCGGGGCAAAAGCTCCCCTCATCCGGGCGAGCCCGCGCTCTCACATCCCGACGGCTCGTGCCCCGCGGCCTCCCGTCCCCAAGCGACGAAGCTTGGGGGTTCTCGAATCCGGCCACGGGCTAGCGACAAGACGGTGCCAAAGCGATATCGCGCATCGACGGCGCTTCTATCCCAAAACGGCCTCTTCGACAACTCACCACCCAGTTCCAAGCCCTCTGGGACACCGGCTGGACCCACGAACAAGACCCCGAAGCACCGACGCCCGACCCAACCACCAACCCCGGCCAATACCCTGACCAGCCAGAGCACCGGCGCTGGCCCATCTTCGCCCCATTCGGCCGGCGCCAACCGCACCGCCGCTGACGTTGCGACTGTCCGACACTCGGATCCCCCAGAAGCAGGCGCCGACCTCAGCTTCCGCTGACGTCTCCTAGTCTCTGGTGTAGCTCCGCGCAGCGCCTGCTCCCGCTGCTCAGTCGTCAGGCTCGCTGTGCGAACCCCATATGCGCTCAGCACGTCTACGAGGTTCTCTGCGAAGCGGGCGGGCGTGGTCGCCAGCGCTTCCTCTTTGTAGGCCAGAGACACCCAGATGGGAAGGATCCGTGGCGGAGGTGACTCGAGGACGTACCGTGAGACGCTCGTCTTGCCTGAACCCGATTCGCCAGTGACCGCCACGCGCTCAAACCGGGCCACCGCGTCGCGTAGAACCGCTTCCGTGGCGCCGTCTCCCCGCAGATCATCGAACGGCACATGAACTTGAAACTCAGCCTGTCAAACCCAGCCCAGCGAGTGGCGCTTCGATGCGACGGAGACGAACCCAACACGCCCGTGAACGTCTCAGCGGCTCACGGGAGCAGAGATCGAGCGAAGCTATTTGCCAGCCCGCGGGTGGCAAGTCCGTCCGGGCTGTCGCCAGTACGATGTAAAGATGACCTTAAGAATCGGGCGGTTCCTGCTCTTCGCCGTCGTCCCCGCGATCGTGGCCGGCGGCTGCGGCGGGCAGACCCAGAGCACCAAGACGCACGACACGTCCACGCACCAGAGCACGTCCGGCGCGCAGCCCGTTCAATATCACCCCGGACAGCGATGCCGCCAAAGCCTCGCGTTCGCGTACTCGGCGAAGGGGTTTACTTGCGTGAACGGCAGGCTTTACCACAAGGGTTCACAGAGTTCGCCGCGGACCGTCAGTCACCACCATGCACACACAACGACAGCCGCACCGCAGGGCTACTGAGGCCGTCGCTCGGAAGCACTCCACTTAGGTACGGGGGATCCGCAGTCACCAACGGCTTGACTCGGAGTGCTTGCGGTGTTATGCCGCTGGTGCAGGGCGGTCCGGGTCGCGCCGGTCTTGTTTTCGCCCTGAGCACTCTCGTCTCGCGCAGCCGCTTGAGTGCCGCCATCAGACCGAGAACGGGGCTTGGTCTGCTTCGCCAGCTCGGGCAGCGATCGGCTTGCGCTAGGCGGCCGTGTCGGGGTGGTGGGCGAGTGGACGCGCCGGTCTGAGGAGACCGCGCGGGAGATCGTTGCTAAGGCAACACGATCGGTGAGGCCAAGGACGAGCTCTATGGGGAGGCGCGCGGGAAGCTGCCCGAGCAGCTGCGTACTCGTCGATTAGCGCCTCCCGTCCCCCTCACGTCCAGACGGCGCGGACTCCCGCCTCACTCACGTCCCGACAGCATGGGCCCGACGACGGGTGTCCCCGCGGACTCCCGCCCCCAAGCGACAAAGTGGGGATTCTCGAAGCCGGGCTTTCCGTACCTAAGGTCTTGTCCTTGGAGATCAGTGACCCGTCCGCCGGCGGCGCGCAGGACCGCGTCGCCCGCGGCGGTGTCCCATTCCATCGTGCGCCCGAAGCGCGGGTACAGGTCGGCCTGGCCGGCCGCGAGCAGACAGAACTTTAACGAGGAGCCGGCGTTGAGATGCGCCGCGATCCGGCGGCGCGCTGTGAAGCGGGCGAGAGCGTCGGCGTCGCCGTGGGAGCGGCTCGACACAACGGTCGCTCCCTCGGCCGGCTGGGCGCGCGCCGAAACTGGCCTGCGTCCGTCGACGTCCTCCATTACCGCGCCGCTGGAGCTATCGGCGGCGAATAGCCGATCTACCGCGGGAGCAAGGACCACCCCCAGCACCGGGACGCCTTCCTGCACCAGCGCGACGTTGATCGTGAACTCGCCGTTGCGGGAGACGAACTCCTTGGTGCCGTCAAGTGGGTCCACCAGCCAGAAGAGCCGCGACCCGTCGACATTGCCATCCAGACCCGCGGTCGGCAGGTGGTCGTCAGAGGAGGCTGCCTCTTCGGAGAGGACGGGCACCCTCGGCGCGATGCGGTCAAGCCCACGGAGGATGATCTCTTCCGCGCGTCTGTCGGCCTCGGTCACCGGCGAGCCGTCCCCCTTGGACTCGACGTGGAAAGCGCAGGCGTAAACCTCCATTACCGCCTTCCCCGCTTGGCGCACGAGGGCGGCTATTTCCTCCACAGAGACAGAGCCCACGGTCACTCCGGGTCGAGGATATTGCGCCGGCGCAACTCCGCCATCAGTTGCTCGGCGGCTTGTTCAGCCGTCAACGCGGTTGTGTCGATGTGCATGTCTGGCGCCTCTGGCGGCTCGTAGGGCGAGTCGATGCCGGTGAAGTTCGCGAGTTCGCCGCGCCGCGCCGCGGCGTAGAGGTTTTTCGGGTCTCGCGCCTCTGCCACCTTGAGCGGCGCGTCGACGAAGACCTCGATGAACTCCCCCTCATCGAGTAGCTCGCGCGCGGTGCGGCGTTCCGATCCGAAGGGCGAGATGAAGGACGTGATCACGATCAGGCCCGCGTCGACCATCAGGCCCGCAACCTCCGCGACCCTCCGGATGTTCTCCACGCGGTCGGCGTCGGTGAAGCCGAGGTCCTTACAGAGGCCGTGACGGACGTTGTCGCCGTCGAGCAGGTAGGTGTGGCAACCGAGGCTGTGCAGCTTGCGCTCGACCAGGTTGGCGATCGTGGACTTGCCCGCGCCCGAGAGACCGGTCATCCACAGCACGCATGGCCGGTGGCCCTTGAGCTTGGCGTGGGCGGACTTGTCGACGTCGATGCTCTGCCACTGCACGTTGTGGGAACGACGAAGCTCGAAGTTGAGCATCCCTGCGCCCACCGTCTGGCTGGTGATCCGGTCGATTAGAACGAAGCCGCCCATGTCGCGGTTCTCCGAATAGGGGTCGAAGGAGATCGGTCGGTCGAGCTCGAGCTCGCCCACGCCGATCTCGTTCAACTCGAGCTTGTCGGCCGCGATCCGCTTGAGCGTATGGACGTCGATCCTGTACTTGAGCGGCGCGACCGTCGCGCCGACGGTGCTCGTCCCGATACGCATGAGGTAATTGCGCCCGCGCAGCAGAGGAGCCTCCGCCATCCATACGAGCGTCGCCTCGAATTGATCCGCCACGCCCGGCGATTGATCGAGTCCGGCGATGACCTCGCCGCGGCTGATATCGATCTCGTCGGCCAGCGTCAAAGTGACGGATTCGCCGGCGACGGCCCGTTCGAGATCGCCGTCGTAGGTCGCAACGAGCTGCACCGTGCTTTGTTTGTGCGAGGGCAGGGCGATGATTTTGTCCCCGGGGGCGACGGTGCCGCTCGCCACCATCCCGGAAAAGCCACGGAAGGAGTGGTTTGGACGGTTGACCCACTGCACTGGCAGGCGGAAGGGCGCGAACTGCACCCGGTCCTGATCGACCGTCACGGTCTCCAGATACTCGAGCAGCGTGGGGCCCTCGTACCAGGGAGTGCGGGTGCTGCGCGCGACGATGTTGTCGCCGTGCAGTGCCGCGATGGGGATGCAGGTCACATCGGGGAGCCCCACCTGATCGGCGAGGTCGCGGCACTCGATTCCGAGCTCTTCAAAACGGCTTTGCGAGTAGTCGACCAGGTCGAGCTTGTTGATCGCGAAGGCGACATGGCGGACGCCGAGCAGCGAGACGATGTAGGCGTGGCGGCGCGTCTGCGTGAGCGCCCCCTTGCGGGCGTCCAGAAGCAG
>DASYAP010000065.1:0-17656 GCA_036501265.1 Solirubrobacteraceae bacterium
GTCATGAAGGTACGGCGGCTCGCGGGACCCCAGCATGTGCAGCCAATCGATCGCGTTCTTAAACGCGCCCGACACAGATCCGTTGTACATCGGGCTGCTCCACAGCATTCCGTCGGCCTCGTAGGACGTCTCGATCATGGCCTGGACGCCCGGCGGCACATCTGCCTCCAATTCGGGGCTGTACATCGGCAACCCCAACTCCCGCAGGTCAAGCAGCTGCACCGTCGCTCCGGCCGCAGCGGCCCCTTCGAGGGCTACCGCAAGCGCTGTCCGGCTATGGGATCCCACTCGAAGCGAGCCTCCAAGTCCAACGACCTTCAGACCGTGCGCCATCACAGCCTCCGACTCTTCGGGCCTGAGAACGAGCGTCTTGCGGCCGAGACGAGCCGCCGGCCGGTGTACGCGCTCGCGCTACCTGAAACCAGAGCCCGCAGCGTAGATCGGCCAATGGCCAGACGTCCGTTCCGGCCGCGTCCTCGGTTGGCTGCCGCCAGTCCGGCCAGACCATCGATGAGCGCGGCGGCGAGCACGCTAACGGCGATGCGGTTGCCGACGCGCTCGGCGCGCGCCAGCAGGGGCTCCAGCTCGGACGTTCGCACATGCAGCTCGACCCCGCCGGATGCCAGCACTTCAAGTACGCGATGAAGCTGCCCGGGTAGGTCGACGGCCAGCTCCTCGAAGTCCATGGCCACCTCCGCGGCGCGCCTACGAAGCGCGTCGGGCGACCCCTGAGACAAGATGTGCCGCCTTGCGTAGGGCGCAAGCGCCTCCGCGAAACGAAACCGCGGATCAAGCTGAGCCGCGATCCCCTCGTCGATCACCACGACCCCCAGCACGAGCGCGAGGTCAGGCGGGAGGCGCAAGCTGTGGCGACGAGCGATCGAGAGCAGCTCGCGGATCGCCGGACCGAGCGCAATCTCGCCGACGCTGCGACCAAAGTATCTGTGCAGCAGCTTCTCCAGGTCCTGGCTCAACCCAGAGCGGTCCACCTGGCCAGTTGAGATGCCGAGCCCCACGAGTGCGTCGGCCAGCCGCTCTGGATCCTCGCGGACGAACGCCACCAGAAGCCTGCGCAGGCGCTCCCGGAGTCGATCATCGAGCGTGCCCGTGAGCCCGAAATCAATCATTCCGATCCGGCCACTTGGCTGGATAAAGAAATTGCCAGGGTGGGGGTCGCCGTGGAAGAAGCCGTCGGCGAACATCATCTTCGCGGTGACGCCGGCGGCCCGGTTGGCAAGCGCGTGGCGCTCGACGCCGGCAGCGTCGAGCGCTCCCAGGTCGGTGATCTTCATCCCGTACAGCCGTTCGAGCGTGATCACCCGCGAGGTCGTGAGCTCCGCAAACACACGTGGAATCTGCACGTCACGGTCCTGGGCGAAGTTGGTCGCGAATCGCTCAGCGTTGCGCGCCTCGCGCAGGTAGTCGAGCTGTGCGCGCAGCGAGCCACCAAACTCGTAGGCCAGATCGACGAGGTCGTAGCGCGCGGCCGTCTCCCAGCGCCGGCTGGCACGCGCCGCCAGGTTCTGCAGGATCTCGAGATCCTGCTGGACCACCTCCACTACGCCCGGCCGGCGAACCTTCACCACCACCTCTGTGCCATCGTGCAGGGTCGCGGCATGCGCTTGACCGATGGACGCGGCGGCGAGCGGCTCCTCGTCAAACGACGCGAACGCCTGCTCGGGACTGGCGTGAAGCTCGCTCTCCAGCGTGTCGCGGACAGCGTCGGCGGGAACCCTCGGACCCGAGTCCTGAAGCTTGGCGAGCTCTTCCTGATAGGCCGGTGGGAGCAGATCGGCGCGCGTCGAAAGCAGTTGGCCGATCTTGATGAACGTGGGCCCCAGCTCTTCCAACGCCAGGCGCAGGTCCTCGGGCGGGGCGGGAAACTGCTTCTGGGGGTCGCGATGGCGCACGCCTCGTTCCCATGAGACCAAGCGCTCAAGCCCGAGTACGCCCACCAGGTAGGTCATTCCGCGCCGGGTCAGGATCTCGGCGATCTGACGCTCGCGACCGTGGCGAGAGCTCATGGCCGCATTTTGACCGCAGGCGCCGTGGAAATTCTCGCACGGAAGGGTGGAGAGCTACGCCCACGGGGTGGGTCGTCATTCCGCACGGCGACCATTAGATCAGTGGGACCTAGGGTGCAGTTCCTCGGTTGGGTTGCGCAGGATGACCGGCTGCTTCTTGGTCTTCTGCAGCGCGATAAACGCGATCGTGCCCCACAGGGCCGCGACCCACAGCGAAATCGCGTGGTAGACCAGGGTGGCGGCTGTAGCCACTGTCCCGCCTAGGCCGTAGATGACCAGCATCCCGATCATGCTCCCGTCGAGCACGCCGATCCCGCCCGGCACCGGGAGGAAGTTCGACAGATAAGCGATCTGGTAGGCCAGCACCACCGGGGCTAGCGGCGGCAAATGGCCCGAAGCGGCGGCGAAGCACGCGAACAGCACCGCGATGTCGAACCACAGGTAGCCAATCGCGCCGACGATCCGCCAGTCGGGATGGAACATCAGTCGCTCGGTGTCGCGTACGCTGGCTGCGGTCTCGGTCAGAAACGTGTGGAGACGCCCTGGTCGTATCCGCCGCACGAGCCGGTCCACGTAACGCGGCAACAGCAGAAACAGGACCACCACGACTACGCCGACCGCCGCAGGCACGATGCTGAGCAGCGGGTTGCTCGGGCCTGGGAGCCCGAGGAACAGGCCTAGGCCCGCCAGGATCAGCGTGATCACGTTAATCGCGCTCGTGTACAAAAACAGCACCGCCGAGCGCTCGGCGATCCGCCCCGCGCGCGCGCCGCGCTCGACCATCAGCCATCCACCAACCGCCAGGCTGCCGACACCCCCGAGCGACACCGCCGCCCCGAACGCCTCCTCGCTGAGCGCCACCCGCGCCCCCACCCGAAATGGCGCTCGGTCGAACACCTGCAGAAACGCCACCACGTAGCTCGCGCAGGAAAGGACCTCGAGCACAACCGCGACCACAACCCACCCGGCCCTCATGTGGGACACCGTCGTCGCGACACCTTTCAGCCCCGGCACCGCTAACAACAATCCGACAACCAGAGCGCCCCCGAGGATCAGCGTGATGAACCCGTTGCGCAGGCTGCGACGCGCCTTGGAAGCGTCTACCTGCTGTGGTTGGGCCGCCTGGTCCGTGCTCACGTTTCACACGTCGTATTCCGACGCGAACAAGAAGCTCACCGCAAGGCTCCGGTACGGCCGCCAGCGATCTGAGAGCTGGACCATCTCCTCGTCGGTTGGCGGGTGGTCGAGCCCGTACGCGCGCTGCACCGCGCGCCGCAGCGCTAGATCACCGGAGAGGAACACGTCGGGTCGATCGAGACCCACCAGCAGGAAGCCACGCGCCGTCCATGGCCCGATTCCCGGCACCTCGGTGAGGGTCGCCTCGACCTCGGCGTCGGTCATTCGCGCGAGCGCCTCGTCGCTCAGGCGTCCGTCGACGAACCGCTCGGCGAGCGCTCGCAATGTCGCGCCCTTCCGGGTCGACATGCCGCTGGCACGTAGCACTTGCGGATCCGCTGCTAGAAGTTGCCTCGGTAACGGCAAATGCCCTCCGAAGTGCTGCTCGACACGGGAGAGGATCGTCCGCGTCGCGCTGACAGAGAGTTGCTGTCCGGCGACTTGGAAGATGAGCGTTCCGAACGCGTCAAGCGCAGGGAGTTCGTCCATCCAGGCGCGCGGACGGAAGTCCGGGCGGGCGTCGATCAGCCGTGCAAGAACTGGATCGGCCTTCCGGAGAAACTCCCGCGCCTTCCGGTCGGCGATTGGGGCTCGCTTATGCTCCCGCGCGCCCATGTCCTGCGCCTTGCGATTCGGGTCGTCAACCATCGCTGATCCGCTCGGAGTCATTCTTATAGATCGGCGAGTTGCGGGACACGACCTGGAGGCGACGATTCGGTCAACCGTGCGTCAGTTGCGTCCTGTAACTGCCGTGGAGGAAGTCGTCGATGGGGCCGGGATGAGTGGGAGCCCAGCCGAATTTGTTCCGAGCCTTTGCCGCAAAGGTGCCCTGATCTAGGAGAAGGACCTCCGCGAAATAGTCGCCGAAGCGCGCCCGGGCCTCGTCGTCGGAACCGGGGACCGCTCCCGGAGCGCCGGCTGCGATTGCGGCTGCCTCGGTTAGTTGCGCAACGGGCAGGTTCAATCCGTCGCCGATAACGTAGCGACCGCGAGCCGAGTCGTTCTCCAGCACGCGCCGGAAGAAGTGCGCGAGGTCCGCGGCGTGGACCGTCGGCCAGTGCTGCTGTCCCGTGCCGAGCATGATCAGGTTGCCGTCCTCGTCTCGTGGTGAGGCGAGGAGCGCGCCGGGGATCGCTCCTCCGCCGTCGCCGTAGGCGACGCTTGAAACGATCACGACGCCGCGCATGTCTCGGACGTCGAGGATCCGGCGTTCGATCGGCGGCTTCCAGGCCACCATGGCGGGCGGCTTGAGAGGCGACTCTTCGCTGATCGAGGTGTTGTCTCCGTAGATCCACAGACCGCTGACCCCGATGTACGGCCTGCCTGTGCCAGCGAACGCCTCGATCGCTGCGTCGACAATCGCGGAGTCCATGTTCGCGCTGGTTTCATCGCCCGGACTGGCGGTGTGGATTGCTCCGTCCGCATCGCGCAGGAGGGCTACGACCCTGGGCCGGTCGTACAGGTCGACCACCACGGGCGTTGCCCCGCTCGCCGCGGTCTTGTCGGCCTGGTCGCGGTCGCGAGCGAGCGCCGTCACCTCGTGTCCGTGCTCTTGAAGTTCGGCGAGGAGATGAGAACCGATGAATCCCGTTGCTCCAGTGAGTGCGACTTTCATGAGTTGACAGCCTCCTGCCTTGGCTCGTCGGTTGGCGTAATGCGGGTCACCGACATCACTCGCGACGAGCGGCGGCGGGCCCCTCCACCCGAGTCTGCGGGCGCTGTTGCACGAGTGGCAGCATCGCCCCCGTCCAGGTGAGCTGGCCACGCCGGAATCTGGTGATTGTGGCGGGACGGGTTCGCTCACTACTGGCTGGTATTCACGAGCGCCGGGTTGAGAGAAGCCGCAGCTCCCGTGCGCGTTGGACGGCGGAAGAGCGATCGCGCGCAGCGAGCTTGGAGTAGATGTTGCGGATGTGGGTGTTCACCGTGTTGATCGAGACGTAGAGCTCGCGGGCGATCTCGGGCCGCGTCAGGTTTGTCGGCAGGTATCGCAGTACGCGCAGCTCGCTTGGGCTGAGCTCGTCCGGTTGCGGTAGGTGCTCTCGGTCGACGCTCGGGGGCGCTCCGCTTCGCAGCAGGTCGACGATGTCGGCCTGGAGGGCGCCATGAGCCGTTTCGTGACGTGGTAGCGCGTCGAGTAGCTCGGCGGCTGCGGTCATCGCAAATGGGAACATCAGCCGGTCTGACTCTGCGGCAGCGAGCGCCGCCTCAGCCTCCGCAGCAGCAGCGTTTCGATCGCCCGTGCCTAGCTGCGCGATGCCGGCAAGCAGATGGGATTCGACTAGTGTGAACGGGGGGAGGATCGGCGGGGTTGCGTGGCGAAGATCTCGGAGTTCATCCAACGCCGTAGCGGGATCTCCCTCCACCAGGCAGATCACCGCACGAGCGTTGTAAATGGCACCCATTTGCCCTTCGTAAATGGCACCGATTTGCGCGGGCTCGGCCGAGAATGTGATGAGCGTTGCTCGCGCGTCATCTGGCATCCCAAGACGAGCCTGCGTCGCGGCTAGCCATCCAGTGATCCGCGGCGCGAGAGCGTGCACACCGGTGAGTAGCGACTGCGCCCCCGCTGCCGCCGCAAATTCCTCGAGCGCCGGTTGATTCTGCCCGCGACCGGCGTACAGCATGCCCGTCGCCACGCGCAAAAGCACCGTGGCCGCCGGGTCAACGCTTGGATCGGCGACCTCCCAGGCGTGGCGCAGCCACCGCTCTCCCTCGTCGAACTCGCCCATCCAGATCGCCATACCGCCAACCGCTCCAAGCGCTGGGGCAACGATTGGCCGATCGTCGAAGCCATGACGCTCGGCCAGGGCTACGGCCTGACGGCCGCGCTCGCGTGCGGTCGCGACCGAGACTGTCTTTGACGGGAAACCTTGATGGGCGCGACACGCGACTTCGAGGTAGGGTCGGCCGATCGTGCGGGCGAGCGCGGCTCCCTCGGAGAGGTGACGCTCGGCATCAGCGAGTCGCCCAGACCAGGTCTCGACGATCCCAAGATTCAGGAGCGCAACTCCCCGCAGCTCACTACCCATCGGGAGCAGTTCGTTGGATTCGTCTGTGATCGACGCATCGAGCAGGTTCACTTGCTCGATTACTTCGCTGAACCGCCCGCTACGGCGTGCAAGCGCCAACCGCAAGGACGCGATGGCCACCGAGAGACGGCGGCGACGAGCCAGCGGAGCGCTCTCGACTTGGGATTCGGCCAGCGCCAGCGCAGCAGCGGCCTCCTCCTGCCGTCCCTGGTTCACTTCATTTGCCGCGTGCGCCAGCGCGAGGTCGGGATGATCGGCCGCGGCGCCCTCAGGAAACGCCTTTAGCACCGCGCTGATCGTTCCCGCTTGTCCGTCGAGCACCCACCTGAATGAGTGGTCTGCGACCAGATCAGCGGCATCGGGCCGGTCGCCCGCCGCGAGCGCGTGTCGCACGGCCTCTACGACGTCCCCGTGGTCGCCAAACCATCGCGCGGCCCGACGGTGGAGGTCAGCGACCTCATTTGCCGACGTACGGCGGAGCTCCAAGCGGAGGAAGTCCCCCAGAAGTTGGTGGTAGCGAAACCAGGTGCGCTGAGGGTCCAGCGACACGACGAACGCGTTGGCGTCCTCCAGTTCCAGGAGCATCTGCTCCGAGCCCGAGCGGCCTGCGAGCAGGTCGGCGAGTTCGCCGTTGACCCGTTCGACAAGCGAGGTTCGCAACATCATGCCCTGAACCTCGCGCGGTTGGCGCTCGAGCATCTCGGCCATCAGGTACTCCCCAATCGCCCTGTCGGTGCCCGAGAACTCGGCCACGAAACGCTCGGGATCTGCGTGACGACTAATGGAGATCACCGCCAAGCGCAGGCCCGCCGCCCAACCCTCCGTGCGCTCGTACAAGGCGGCTGCCCCGGCATCGGACAAGCTGATCCCGGATGCGGCAAGCAGTTCGTGCGTCTCGGTCTCGGTGAACCGTAGATCGTCGGCACGGATCTCGGCTACCTCGCCGGCCAGCCTGAGCTGGTGCAGCCTGATCGGCGGATCCCGGCGAGACGACAGCACCACGCGCGCAGAGCTCGCCGGAGTCGAGAGCAACCGCTCGAGCTGCGTGAGGGCGTCGACCGACTTGAGCTCGTGAAGATCGTCGATGATCAGCACGATCGGTTCGACTTGCTCGGCGAACTCCGAAACGACCGTGGCGACCAGCTGGTCGTCGTCGAGCGCAGCCGTCTCCGCAGCTTGCGTCTCAGGCTCGATCGAGCGGACCGGACCGCGGATCGCGTCCAGGACGGCGAACCAGAACCGCTTCGCATCCTGTTGGTCGCGATCGACGGACGCGAACGCGACGCGACGATGGTTGGCCGAGCGGTCAGCCCATAGACGGAGCAGCGAGGTCTTACCGCTTCCCGGAGGCGCCGAAATGATCGTCACCCGTTTGGTCACAGCGCGATCCAGCATCTGGACGAGGTCTTCCCGGTCGAGCAGGCCCTGGGCGACCGAACCGTCTCTTGAGATCACCTGCTCCAGGTGCCGTGCACGCTGCGTCGTCGCCAAGCTGGTCATGCTGCCCCAACGGTCGAGTAGTTCTGTTAGGTTAGTCAATCAATCGCTCGTTTGACAATATTCTTTTTGTCTTTCAGCTATTGGCCTCTTTTCGCCCGTGCGCGATAGGCCGACCCTGGGATCCCCGTCGGCTAAGCGTGACGCCGTTGCCGCGCGTTCGAATCCCTGAATTCCTTAGTCGTGACGCGAGCGTGCTCCTCAGTCATGGATAGGCGGCATGAGCGGAGCCTCGCAGCCGGTTGTGTCGACAGGAGGGCAGTTGCTCGATCGGGAACGCGAGCGCGAGGCACTCGACCGGCTGCTCGACGGCGTGCGGGGCGGGCGCGGCGGCGTGTTGGTGGTGCATGGCGAAGCGGGCGTCGGCAAGACGGCGCTGCTCGAGTACGCGGTTGAGGCTGGACGCGAGTTTCGGGTCGCCCGGACGTCCGGGGTCAAAGCGGAAATGGAGCTGCCGTTTGCGGCGGTTCAGCAGCCGTGTTCCGCGTTCCTGGACCTCTTGGACCGTCTCCGACAGCCCCAGCAGGAGGCGCTTGGCGTCGCGTTCGGACTCATCAGCGGATCGGCGCCCAGTCCGTCGAATATCACCTCCGCAAAGCGTTCCGCAAGCTCAATGTGAAGTCGCGCACGCACCTGGCGCAACACCAGCTCTAGCTCCCGTCAGCGGCGCAATCGCCTGGATCGCCGGTCTCCTCGACATGTTCATCGCGCTCTCCGCGTGGCGCTGCCGGCGCATGACATCAGCCGCCGACGTGCACCGGAATCACCTTGATCAGGCGAGGACCACTCACCTGCTTCCGGGTGATCCTGCGGCCCATGCAGACACGTCCAGCGGTCGGCGGAGATGTCTGAGGTGCCGTCACTCTTAGTCGTTGCATGCCTCCTGGCTCTTCAAGCACGAGCGATCTGGATCGCTTGCCGATGGCTGATGGGAGTCATCTCACTGGGCGATGTGCCAGGCGGCTACTCGGATGGTGAACCCAGCGAAGACGTCGCGCCCGCGGTTGTCGCGGCTGACAACTGCCAATCACCGGGATCCGGCGAGGACGCGTCACCTGCGCGCTGGCGAGGATCCGGTGCGAGTTATCGACCCGAGGAGAACGAGATCCATGTCCGATACCGGCACTGATCGCACCGGTCGCGCCGACGTAGTTATCGTGGGAGGAGGCTCAGCGGGCGCCGTGCTTGCCGCGCGTCTGAGCGAAGATCCCACACGCTCGGTTCTGCTGCTCGAGGCAGGAACGGCCTACGGCGTCGATGGTTATCCCGACGACCTGCTGGACGCCGCGCGGGTACCTGCCAACCCCGAGCACGAGTGGGGCTTCACGGCGCGCGGTGGACCTGCCGCCGCGGGGATTGATGCCGCGCGTGCCAAGGTGCTCGGCGGCTGCTCGGCTCACAACGCCACGGTGGCGATGCGCGCACGGCCCAGTGACATTCGCGATTGGCACCGTTATGGCCTTGACGATTGGACGACCGACGACGTTGACGCCACCTACCGGGAGATGGAGAACACGCCCGACGGCGACGACGCGTACCACGGGCGTAATGGACCGTTCCCGATCCGCCAGCTGAAGTACGACGACCTGACCAGCTCGTTGCGCGGGTTCATCGACGCGACCGTGGCCGAGGGGTTCCGCCCCAGCAACGACTTCAACGGCCCGGATCCGAGCGGCGTCGGCGGCTACCCGGTCAACGTCATCGACGGCGTACGTCAGAACACCGGCATCGTCTATCTCACCGAGAAGGTACGCAACCGGCCCAACTTGGAGATCTCCGGCGACGTGCTAGTCGATCGTGTCCTCTTTGATCAGCGTCGAGCGGTGGGGGTCGTTACCGCGAGTGGCGCTGACATCCCTGCCGGTGAGGTGATCCTCTGCGGGGGCTCGTACGGTAGCCCGGCGATTCTACTGCGCTCTGGCGTCGGCCCGTCCGCTGAGCTGGCGAAGCACGGCATCGCCCTCGTGGCAGATCTGCCCGTCGGGCAACATCTTCAAGACCAGCCCTTCTACTACAACGCGTACGCCCTGAAGACGGACGCACTCGACATGAGGCCGGCGGTCGGTGCCCTGCTGTGGACGCAGTCCAGCGAAGCCCGCGGAGACGACCTGGACATCCACATTGCGGTCACGCATTTGATTCCGCCCGAGTACAGCCCGACCGGCGGAGCGATCTCGCTGAGCGTCGCCGTCGTCAAGCCCGACTCGCGCGGAACCCTCACCCTGCGTAGCCGCGACCCGCGCGAGCAGCCCGAGATCGACTGCAACTTCCTGGCTGAGGCCAGGGACGCGCGCCGGATGCTCGAAGGGGTGAAGCTCGCCCGCAAGATCGGCCGCAATCCGGCGCTCGCTCGATTGCTCGAACTAGAGATCTTGCCCGGCGACGCAGTCGGGGATGGACAGCTCGCAGAGGTGATCGCGTCTAACCTGGCTTCCTACGGCCATCCGGTCGCAACGGCGCCGATGGGCGGTCCCGAGGACTCATGGACGGTAGTCGACTCGCAATGCGCTGTCAGGGGGATTGACAGCCTTCGAGTTGTCGACGCGTCGGTCATGCCGGTTGTCACATCGGTGGCGCTGAACCCGACGACGATCATGATTGCCGAGCGGATCGCGACGTCGGTCTACGCAGGTGGGCCTCGGCCGAGGGACCGGGAGGCCGAAGCGGCTCGAGCTTCGGAAATCGTCTAGGTCGGCAGATCCTCAGCCGCGGACGGTCGGTCAGGCAGCCGCGTAACCCACCAGTCGAGCGGGACGATCCGCATCGCGAGTTCCAACGAGCCGCGATCGAGCGACTCGGCAAGCTGGGCGATAGCTACGAGATTGTCGCGCAGCCACTCGTCCTCGACCGGCCCCACTGACTGAGTCGCCAGGCTAACACGGCTCAACCTCGGCCGGCTCAGATGCTCCTCGAGCGGCTCTGACTCGTCGAGCACGCTCCCCCACCAGTACAGACGACTGTAGAGCTCGACGTGGCGATCGACGATCTCCGCATACGTGCCCGAGTTGACCATCACGTCGGCCCAACGTCCGAGTACCTCCTGGCCGTGCTCGAGCAGCCGCGCGATCAACCTGTGGAGCTGTTCGCGGCTATGGTCGTTAGCGAGCATTTCGTCCATCGCCGCGGCGAGACGCGGCGTGTCGCGCACCACCTCGGAGCCGGCCGCGAGCGCCCCGTCCTCAAGCTCGTCGTCGGGAACGAGACCGGCGAGCTCGTGCAGACTGGTCCACACAAGGCGGGCCGTGCGGACCAAGTCGAACAGCGCGTACTGCGCGAGCACCGACCAGCGCTGGCGCTGCCGGCGCTCGAGCACTTCATTGAGCACCGCCGCGGTGACCGCGACAACGACGAAGCTCGCGACGAGACTTGTGAAGAGCGCGTGACGGGACCAGAACCCGTCGTCGGCGAGGTCCCAGACGATCGCACCGGAAAGCAGGAGCAGAGTGAGGCCGCCGATGATCCGCGTCGCGCGCATGTAGCTCCGACGCGAGTCGGTGCGGCGCGGACCGACAGTGTGACCAGCCATCTCGAGCTGAGCTTATTGGGCGTATCGCCTCGTGTGAACGGGTTGCGCCCGCATCGGACGTTTCAGGCAGTTACCTCGCCATGGAGCCGTTGGAAGCCGCCGGTGACCCAATCGACAATGAGACGGCCAAAGCCATCAGCTTCCTGCTCCCACGCGAAGTGGCCGGCATCCAGCGGGTGAATCTCGCTGTTCGGCAGCAGGTCGGCGAGGTACTCGTTGTTGGACCACGGCACCAAGTCGTCCTCGCGTCCGGCGATGATCTGAGCCGGCGTTGTGATCGTCGGCAACAGCTCGCGCAGCACCGGGTTCTGCTCGGGGTAGTGGCGGACAAAGCGAGCGGACTCGGCAAAGCGCCCGAGGTCATACGCGCTGACGTAGTCCTCGTGGACGTCGGGCTCGGTATCGGTACCGGCCGCGGGCTCGACGGCGAACCCGATGTTGGTTCGGGCATCCAGCTGTCGGACCACGTCGAGGCTCGGTGCCTCGATGACATCCTTGAGCGCGCCGCCGGCATCGATTGGAAAGCGCACCGCGCCTCCACCGATGGTCAAGCTCGTGACGCGGTCTGGAGCGTTGGCCGCCAAGAACAAGGCGGCGGCGGTGCCCACGTCCGGACCGACCACGTGCGGCGCGCCGAGGTTCCATTCCTCGATGAGGCGCGCAAGGAACGTGCCCGTCGCATCCGGTGCGATTAGCTCCGGGCGACCATCTGAATGACCAAAGCCAGGCAGGTCGATCGCGACCACGCGCGCCACCTCCGATACTCGGTCCCAGATCCGACGGTATGCCCAGAGGCTCTCCGGCCACGGGCTCAACAACAATACGGTCACTGCCAAGTCCGCCTTGTTGTCAGCAAACCGAATCCGCACCCCGTCGCACACTCGAAATAGGGGAGAGATGGGCGAATACCCCGCCGCATTCGTCGTTGTTGTCTGTAGATCGCTTTCCTGGCTCACTGTGAGCTCCTTTGGTGCTGAATCGCTATGGCATCAGTGGCGACGGTGGGATGCGTGTGGAGCCGGTCACCTCCGGGGTCAGCATTCCGATTCGATCGATGTAGCACCAGGCCCACTCTTCGCCGGGTTCGAGTGACCGGATTATCGGGTGGCCGCTCGCGTTAGCGTGTGCGGTGGCGTGGCCATGAGGAGATTGGTCACAGCAGCCGACGTGTCCGCACTCGAGACAGATCCGCAGGTGGAGCCACGCTCGGCCGGCCGCCAGGCAGTCCTGGCAGCCATCGACCCTCTCCGGCAGGTCGCTGATCCTGATGTGATCGCGGTGACTGCAAAGGACCATGCATCGGGAGGCTCCTCGCGCCGCCGCCCATCGTCATGACATGGACGCGCGATATGTAATCCGGTTCAGAACCGTCCCTCCTCATCGCCCGCGAGGCGTGTCAGCTCGACGCGCGAGTTGATGTCGAGCTTGGCGAACACTCGGCGCAGATGGCTGCTGACGGTGTGAGGGGAGACGAACAGCTGCTCGGCCACTTCGCGGTTGGTGAGTCCTTGGGCCACGAGCCGCGCAACCGTGAGCTCGGAATCCGTCATCGCCGCCCACCCCGTTTCCTCGCGCTCTGGAGTGACCAGCCGCCGGCGCACCCCTTGCGCTCGCAGACGACTCCGCACCCGACCGCCGTCCCAGGCGGCGCCGCACTTGGCATAAACCGTCAGCGCTCGCCCGAGCGCCTCGATCCCTTCCTCGGGGCTCCCCGACTCCACTCGCGCCGCCCCCAAATCCTCGAGCGCCGAGGCCAGCGCAAGCGAGCGCCGGCCTTCGTCGAGAAGCTCCACCGCACGCGCAAGGAGCTGATCGTCGCCGGTCAGGATGCCGCGTGCGTGGGCTGCGGTTGCGGCGATCGTGGGCGCATCGGGATTCAACTCGGAGCGGCGCTCGGCCGCGGCCACGGCGCTTGTTGCCAGCTCCTGGTCGTTGGCGGCGATTGCGATGCGAACCAGATGCGTGTCGTCGGTGACCTCGACTGGGAACAGCGGCAGGATCGACTTGCGCTCTTCCTCCCCGAGCGCACACAGCCACTCCCGCGCGCCGGCCGGGTCGCCTGCCGCGATCGCCTGGAGTGCGAGTAGCCAAGCGGCTTGCCGGCGGAAGCTGGGAGGATTTTGGTCGATTAGCCGGCGGGCGAACGCCGCCGTCACCCGCTGCAGACGCGCGTCGCCTAGGTGGATTGCGACACGCCCGAGCGCAACGACACCCGCCACGTCGAGGATGCTTTCGTATCGGTCCTCCTCCTCAGAGCTGAACTGTCCCTCGAGTATCGCCGCGGCGTCCTGAACTCGCCCTAGCTGCAACAGCTGCCTGCCCCGCCACGTCTCGAAGATGTGAAGCGCCCACGCCTGACGGTCTCGTTGCGTCGCCCCGATACCGTCGGCGGTGAGCTCGACGGACTCCTCGATGCGATCGAGGACCATCATCAGTTCGCAGCGCCATTCCTGCGTGAGGCGCTCGCGCGCGTAGTCGTGTGTCGCGGAGCCAGACCGTGCTGCAGCCTCCGTCACCTCGAGCGCGGCTTCGAATCGTCCGGCGATAGCCTCGAGTCCGCCTTCCGCGAGATTCAGCATGAATGCTGCGTTCGCGTCACCGCTGCTGCTGACCGCCGCCCTGGCTTCGGCCAATTTCGCAAGAGCCTGCGCCGAGCGCCCCCCGACCATCAGATTGTGAACCAGGCACGCGAGGTGTCGAGCGCGCAGGGCGGGTGGCAGATCGGGCAGAGCCAGCGCCTTCCGGCCGGCATCGACGCGAACGTCGGGCGAGACGGCAAACATCCCAGCGATGCTGAGCCGAACCTCCGCCTCCTGCTCCGATGGGAGCGCCTCGCGCAGAGACGTGTCCACGAAACCTCTCGCCTCCTCGACTCGCGCCGCCTCGTGCAACAGCAGCGCGGTCTGAGCCACGAGCGGTCCCCGCAGGGGATGCCCGCGCGGCGCGACCTCAAAACCGCGCCGGCTCAAGTCTGCGGCAGCTCCAGGATCCGACATCGCGACCGCCTCGGCGGCCTTCAAGAGCGTCGTGATTGCGAGTTCGTCGCCGGGTTCGGCGCTGGCGGCTAGCTGCTTCGCAACCTCGACTGGCGTGGCCCCGGCGGCCAACAGCACGTCGGCCGCCTGGCGATCCAGCGCACGCCGCGCCGAGGCGGGCACGCTGGCGCGGACAGCGTCTCGAATGATGTCGTGCCGGAACGCAAGCTGGCCATCGCGCTCAATTACCACACCGAACCTCATGAGCTCCTCCACGGGTGACAGCAGTGCGGACGGCTGCTGATCGAGCATGGTCGCCAAGTCGGCGAACAAAAACCTCCGACCCAGCGACCCCGCCACGGTCGCCGCCTCGCGAGCGGGCTCAGACATCCCGCGAAGTCTCTCCCGCATGCTGTCGGCTACACGACGCGGAAGCCGCTCCTCGACGAGCTCGGCGCGTCCGGAGTCGACGCGGACGAGTTCCTCATCGCGCAACCCCGAGAGGAGCTCCATCAGCAGGAACGGGCTGCCGTGCGCTCGCTTGACGAGTTCGCGCAAAGCCGGATCGGGCTCTGCTCGCATCACGTCGAGTGCGACCTGCTCAACGGCCGCCTCGTCAAGCCGTCGCAGGACGATCTTTTCGGCCCCGCCCCGCTCGAGATATTCGACTGCGCTTTGTAGCTGGCTCGAGTCCTGATTGGGTCGAAAGGCGATCATCCATGCAATCGGCAAAGCGGCCAAGCGGGCCGGAAGCGCGCGCAGAGCGGCGGCTGTGCCGCTGTCGGCCCACTGCAGGTCATCCAGGCACACGAGCAGCGGTTGCTCGAGCGCTGCTCGCTCGAGGAGCGCCTGAATGTCCTGCAAGAGCCAGTAGCGTTGCTCGGGCAGGGCGTGCAGAGCTTGTAGCGCCTCGCGCTCCAAAAGCGGCTCGGCTCCATCGAATAACGCAGACATCACCGGCGCCAGCTCCACTACGCTCTCGTCCGGCTCAGCGGCCCCGCTGCCGACCCTGAACGACATCCGCCTAGCGATCCTCGCTCCCTCCACAAGTAGCCTGGTTTTACCCAGCCCGGGCGCCCCTTCGACAAGCAAAACTGCGCCGATCCCGGCTCGCACTCGATCGAGCTGCGTGCCGACCGCTGCCAGCTCGGCATCTCGGCCGCGGACCGTCGGAGTAAGAGCAGGGAGTGTCGCCGTTTGCACGATGTCGAGTCTATGTAGCACCGTTGCATCCAGGGCATTGAGCGGCCACTAGAAATCGCACGACCATGGGATGCCCGGACGCCCCCATCTCCGGGACTCTTGTATACCGAGCAGCTCGGAGAGCGTAAGGAGCCGGAGTGGCAGACAGATCAACAGACAGCGACGGCCGTACCCGGATGCTGGCTGATGGCGCGTCGGTCCCGAGCCTCGGACTGGGCGTGTGGCAGATCCCAAACGGGCCAGAGTGCGTGAACGCAGTGCGCTGGGCGCTCGAGCTTGGCTACCGCCACATCGACACCGCCCAGGCCTACGGCAACGAGGAGAGTGTCGGGCGAGCGCTTCGCGAGAGTGGCGTAGCGCGGGACGAGGTCTTCCTGACCACGAAGTTCTACCCCGCGCATCGCGACCCGGCGGCCCAAGCCACGCAAAGCTTGCGACGCCTTGGCGTCGATCAGATCGACCTATACATCGTGCACTGGCCGCAGGGCGGTTCGACCTGGGCATGGCCTGGGATGGAGAAAGCACAGCGCCGGGGGCACGTTCATTCGATCGGCGTCTCCAACTTCAGCGTCAGCGAGCTGGAACAGGTGACAGCGATCGCGACCAGCCGGCCGGCGGTCAACCAGGTGATGTTCAGCCCGTTCGAGTACAGGAAGGCACTACTTGCGGCGTGCCTCGAACGCCGCGTCACGATTGAGGCGTACAGCCCCCTCGGAACCGGCCGGCACCTCTCGGATCCCACGGTCGCCGAGATAGCCGAACGCGTCGGGCGTACGCCGGCGCAGGTCCTGCTGCGCTGGTGCATCCAGCGCCAGACAGTCGTGATTTCGAAGTCGACCCATCGTGAGCGGATCGAGGAGAACGGCCAGCTCTTTGACTTCAGGCTCACCGACGATGACATGGCGACGCTCGACGCCCTCGATCAAACCGGTGGGACGGACAGGGCCCGTGAACGGAAATGGTGGTGAGGACTGCGTGCGCGTGGCAATCGCGGGAGCGCACGGGCAGGTCGCGATGCGACTCGCGAGACTGCTCGTCGATCGCGGCGACGATGTCGTCGGGCTGATTCGCAACCCCAGCACGCCGAAGATACACGGGCAGCGGGCATAGAGCCCGCGATCTGCGATCTCGAGCACGCGACCGTCAATCAAATTGCAGCGGCGGTGGCCGGGAGTGACGCCGTTGTCTTCGCAGCAGGCGCGGCACCGGATAGCGGCGCTGCGCGAAAACTGGCGCTGGATCGTGATGGTGCGATCAAGCTACTCGAGGCGACATTCACCGGTAATTAGCAATCACACAGGCGTGTGATGTCGGATCGCCCCGGCAAGCTGAACATGTGGTCCCGCGGAAGGAGAACAAATGTCAAAGACCACATCGGTCGCGACGTATGTCGACGCAGAAACGCAGACGCTCAGTGCCTCGAATGGCGTTGACTACGCCTACCGCATCACGGGCCAGTCTGCCGCGAGGCCGCTCGTGTTGCTGCAGCACTTTCGGGGCAACCTCGACAACTGGGATCCTGCGCTCATCGATGCGCTCGCCAGGGGCCGCCGGGTGATCACTTTCGACAACCGAGGGGTGGCCGGCTCAAGCGGGAGGACTCCGAACACGATCGCCCAGATGGCGCTCGACGCGATCGACTTCATCGACTCGCTCGAAGTCGGATCGGTCGACCTGCTCGGGTTCTCGATCGGCAGCTTCCTGGCCCAGGAGGTCGCTCTCATCCGCCCGTCCAGCGTGTGCGGGATGGTGCTGGCCTCCTCGGCGCCCCGGGGAGCGAGCGAAATGCACGGCTGGGCGCCTGACGTGATCGGCGCCGTGGGTAAACCCGAGACCTCGGCGGAGGAGTACCTGAGCGTTTTTTTCACGGAGTCGGCGGCGAGCCACGCAGCAGGAGAAGAGCTCCTCGGACGGATCTACGGGGCGCGCACGATCGACCGCGACGCGGACACCACCTGGCAGACCCGCCTGGCGCAATACGACGCGGTGTGCGCCTGGGGTCAGCCAAATCATTCCCTGCTCGAGAGGGTCTCGGCAATCGACAGGCCGGTGTTTGTGGCCAACGGAGACAGCGATCCCATGATCCTCCCGCGCTACTCCTATCTACTTGCCGGCCTGATCCCCGAAGCGCGTCTGAAGATCTATCCGGACGCGGCGCATGGCTTCCTCTTTCAACACCACGCCGAGTTCGCCGCCGACGTCGACGCTTTCCTCGCCGGCGCA
>DASYAP010000066.1:0-2908 GCA_036501265.1 Solirubrobacteraceae bacterium
ATGGATGGTGCGCGCAACTTCGGGATAGCCGCCTTCCAGCACGCGCACGTTGACGAGTTCCTGGATCAGCTCGGTTGCGCGCGAGCCCACGATGTGGCCGCCGAGGAGCTCGCCGTAGCGCTTTTCCCCGACGATCTTGACAAGTCCTCCCCGGTCGCCGTAGACCGTCCCGCCGCCGACCGCTCCGTACTGGACCTTGCCCACCGTCACGTCGTGTCCCTGCTCACGAGCCTGAGCCTCGGTCAACCCGAAGCTCGCAACATTGGGCGCACAGAACGTGGCCCTCGGAATGTCCTGGTACTCGATGGGGTGGATCGGCATCCCCGCCGCATCCTCAACCGCGATCACGCCTTCGTCCGAGGCTTTGTGAGCCAGCGCCGGCCCGTGCACCAGGTCGCCAATGGCATAGACGCCCTCCGCGCTGGTGCGCTGCGCCCCGTCGACCTCGAGTAGCCCATCGCCCGTAAGCGTGACGCCCGCGGCTTCCAGCCCCAGTCCCTCTACGTCCGCATCGCGCCCGGCAGCGATCACGAACCACTCGACCTCGGCCTCGCCGTCACCGGCTCTCAATCTGACGGCCTCTTCTGTCGGCTCCACCTGCTCGACCAGCGTCGAGGTGTGGATGTCGATTCCCTGTCGCTTGAGCCCTCGCTCGGCGACCTTCGAGATGTCGGCGTCCTCGGTCGGGAGCACTCGTTCGAGTGCTTCGAACAGCATCACCTCCGTACCGAGCCGGGCGTAGCCCGAGGCAATCTCGGCCCCCGAGGCGCCCGCTCCTACCACCGCCATGCTTTTCGGAAGCTCGGTCAGCGCCCAGGCCTCCTCGGTGCCGATTACGCGCCCCCCAAACTCCGTTCCCGGAATCGGCTTCTTCACCGAGCCCGTCGCGAGCACGATGGTCTTCGCCTGAAGTTCTAGGTCGCCAACCCTGACGGTGCGGTTGCCGGCGAGTGCTCCCCGGCCGGTTATGGTCTCGACGCCGTTCTTTTTCAGCAGCATTGCCACTCCGCCGGTCAGCGTCGAGATCACCTTTTCGCGCCGGGCAGAGAGCGCAGCGTAGTCAACCTCGGGAGCTCCGACCTTGATTCCGAACTCCCCGGCCTCGCGGACCTCAGAGAGGACGTCGGCAGATCGCAAAACTGCTTTGGCGGGTATGCAGGCGTAGTTCAGACAACGGCCGCCGACCTTGTCCATCTCGATGATCGCCGTCTTGAAGCCGAGCTGCGCTGCGCGAATGGCGCCCACGTAGCCGCCTGGGCCAGAGCCGATGACTATGCAGTCGTACGAGGAATCCGGCATCGCCTAAGCAGCCTATAGGACGTCCGCGAGGCGCTACGGGCGTGCCCTGCGCGGCATCTGAAGGCGGCTCAGCACCCGCACAAGCTTGTAGAAGAGAAACCCTCCGCCGCAAACCACGAGGACCGCGATGATGGCGCCTGCGACATTGCTGGCCCTGATCAGGGCGAGCGAAAAGAAGATCACGACGAAGGCCAGGATCGCCTGGAATCCCAGAACGGCCCAGTAGCGCATCCGCCACATACCTGCTGCGCAGACGAGCATCAGCACCGAGAACAGAATCACGCCGCCCTCTGCGGGATGAGCCCCGCCGAACCCGATATTCCCACCGACCAGCACGTCAACGAGGTCACCCGCGCCGATCAGGAAGGCGACCAGCACGGCCACCTTGATCGACCACGGTCGCTCCCCGCTGCCGTACGGCTCAAGCGTGGCCCGAACGGCGGCGTTCTTCTGCTCGGAGCGGCTGACCACGGCGGCGCTCTTCTGCTCGGAGACCGGTTGCACGGCGACCGCCGACTGGGTGCTGTGCTGCTCGGAGACCGGTTGTACGGCGACCGCCCGCGGCCTGGGCTCCGGCGGCTTGGAACGCCGCCCACGCTTACGACTGCGCTGTGCCAACTGCTTCCCTGTTGCCGTCGAGCGCTTCTCGCAGGCGTCGCGCGACTTGCTCGGGGTCCGCGGCGTCTACCAGCGCACGCACCACCGCGACGCGCCGCGCACCGGCGGCGACGACGCCACCAACCGTGCGCTGGTCGATCCCACCGATGGCAAAGAGCGGAATCGCCGACCGCTCCGCCGCATATGTGACTACTTCGAGCCCGATCGCCGCCCGCCCGGGCTTGGTCGGCGTCTCGTATACAGGTCCGACCCCGATGTAGTCGGGAGCCTCTGTCGCCCCAGCGGCATCAACCTGAGCCTTGCTGTGCGTGGAGAGCCCCACCAGCCGCTCCGGGCCGACCAGCGCGCGCGCCTGTCCGATTGGCATGTCGTCCTGGCCCACGTGCACACCGTCAGCTTCACCCTCGGCGACCAGGTCCGGACGGTCGTTGAGGAGGAACAGCGCCCCGTGCGCGGCGCACATGCGCGCAAACCGGCGGCTCGTCGAGACGACCTCCTGGTCGCTTGCATGCTTGAGACGAAGCTGCACGATGCCGACTCCACCGCGCAGCGACGCCTCCAGGAAGCGGTCGTCCTGCCCGCCGCAGATGAGGTACAGACGGGCCGATTGCAGGCGGCCTGCGCGCTGGAGCCTGTGGCGTTGCGCGCGTTCTGGTGCAAGCTCCACGCTGCAAGTCTGGCACGACATGACGTGCTCGCTGCTCGAACGCCTCAACGGCGCCGCCAGTTCGAGCCGAACCCTCCGCGCTAGCATCGAAGGCCTGAATCCGTCGACTGGACAGTCATCTCAGGTGATCGTCATCGGCGGCGGCGTGATCGGATTGGCGGTCGCGTGGCGGCTCGCCCAGCGAGGGGCCGGGGTGGTCCTACTGGAGCGGAACGAGCCCGGCCGCGGCACCTCTCATGTCGCCGCCGGAATGCTCGCCCCTGTATCGGAGGCCCAGCCTCGCGAGGAGCCGCTGCTGCGGCTGGGGATCGCGAGCGCGCAGGC
>DASYAP010000067.1:0-10488 GCA_036501265.1 Solirubrobacteraceae bacterium
GAGCTGCTCGCCCGAGCTCGCACTGCGCGCTTCGCAGCTGACCAGCAACCGCCTTCGTAAGCAAGTCGCACGCACGCTGCGCCGTACGGTCAGCGAAGCGCACAGGCCTCGACTCATTCGGTCGCGGGTGGTCATCATCAATCGCAGTCAAGTGATTGATGCCGAGGACGCGCTTAACACCCTGATCAGCCGGCTGGGAGACGCACAGCCCGTCCGCGCCGAGGGAATGGCGCTTGCCGAGTTGATCCTCACCGACGCGGACATGAGCCAGCTCTACAACGCCGCCGAGCCCGGCGCGCTTCGACGCCAACTGCTCGTCGCGACCAAGTCGCTAGACATCGCGCCCAGAACGGAAGGCGAGTTGGCGATCGCCGGCATGACTGCCGACGCGGACGCGAGGTCGGGGAGCAGGACGTGAGCGACGAGCACAGGCTCGAGCTCCTCGAGCTCATCGAGCTCTACAGCGGCTCGACGCGCGGGTAGCGGATGCCCCGTTCGCGATCGGCTCCCCGGCTGCTGCGCTTAGAGGTCAGTTTGCATCGCGGTGGACTCGATCGCCAGCTGGCCGACGGCTGCTCTCCTGAGCGATCAGCCGCGCTTAAGCTGCGCGCGCGGCAGCTGACGAGTCGCGCCAGGCGCCGGTCGCTCGCGCGCTCGCTGCGAGGCGTGGTCACCGAGTGCGAGAAGAGATATGTCAGGCCCCGCTCCGCAGTACCGATTTGCCGCCGCGCAGTCCTGCCCTGGCGCGAAGCCATCTTCGGGTTGGCCGATCGACTCGAGCAAACATGCCCGGTAAACCCCTGTGGCGTGGCTCGGGTGATGGTCTTGCTAACCGACAGCGTCAGCCCGTTCTATAACCCAAGGCCAGTGCGCTCGATGCGAGAGACGATCTGGTGGGTTGCCGACGGATTGCAGGGATGTCCGCCGCACGCCTGGGGTTGTCCGAAGATCATGAAGCTCGACCCTGAGCACGTGGCGTGGACCTGCGGGCGCTGCGGGGCGATCGCAAAAACCGACGATCCGTCAGTGAGACCCGCATAGATCGCGGCAGGCGGCGTCGCCTCAGCACGACGCCTCCTCGCGGATCTAGTCGACGTCGACCGAGCTACGGAATGTACCTCCAGCGGGTCGGCGCGACGACCGCACCGAACTGCTAGCCGTACATAACGTTCCAGCGAAGAACTGCTGCGAACGCCGCGTTGAGATCGGCTTGCGGTATGTCTGACGGCGCCGAGAATAGAAGTCGAAAAGCAGTGGCGCTGTACGTCATGCCATCCACGGAGAAGATAGCCGGGGCCGGGCGAGCGCGGTGGCCCGGCCACACTGTCGCGGCTCGGATGACGACTCTCGCTCGATGCGAGATCGCCTTCTCGAGACGCTGGTCACCGCCGTTCCCCACTTCGCGCCCCGCCGCAGGCAGCCGCGCAACCGAAACAACCGAACTAGCGGGGTACCAGGCGGCCGGCCTAGCTCGCCTATCAGTCGGCCATCACGCCCCAGGCTCATGTCACGGCTATTCCCACGGAAACGGGGGTTTGCCTGACGATCGGGTGGGTGTGGGACACTAGTCGTGGTCATCCACTTGCGGGCTTGCGCTTTGGTTCGGAGGCGCTCCGCTGGGGGTGGGACTCGAACGATGACTCAAGAGCGCATGGACGTCGGCGTCGAGCCCGATGAACAGCCCAGGCTTGATCATGGGGCGGGCACGACGGGGTTTCGCGCTTTTGTCCTCTCTGATATCCGCGGTTACAGCAGCTTTGCTGCCGCCCGCGGTGATGAGGCCGCCGCCGCACTGACTGGGCGTTTCATCGCGATCGCTGAGCGAGTGCTCGGCGGGTTCGGGGGAGAGAGCATCGGCAACCGCGGCGACGAGGTGCTGTTTGCGTTTGAATCTCCACGTCAGGCGATCCGGGCGGCGATGGCGTTCGAGCAGGCGTTGCTGGAGGTGACGCGTGAGGATCCGAGCCTGCCGATGCCCGCTGGTGTGGGGATCGATGTCGGGGAGGCGGTCGTGGTTCCGGACGGGTGGCGGGCGAACGCGATCAATGTCGCTGCGCGGTTGTGCTCGATCGCGGCGGGCGGCGAGGTCCTCGCCACCCCCGAGGTCACCCATTTGGCACAGGCGATCGACGGTTTCCGCTACCTGCCGCGCGCTGCGACACGCGTTAAGGGGATTGCTGAGCCGGTGAGCCATGTGCGAGTCACGGCGGATGCCACAGATACCGTGCGTGGCTTTGCCGAGCTTGGCTTTTCTCGTGCTGCGGTCCAGCCGGCACGCCGGCGCGGGCGGCGCAGCCTGGTTCCTATCGCAGCGGTCGCTGCGCTCGCCGTGCTGTCTGCGATCGGGGCGGTGCTGGCGCTGGGCGGATCGCCGAGCGTCCGGTTGGCCCCGGGCGAGATCGGCGTGATCGCCACGGGAAACGGCCAGGTCACGCAAGCATTGCCGGTTGATGCTCAGCCAACGAGCGTCGCCGTTGGTGACGGCTCAATCTGGGTCGCGAGTGCGACGACGGGGACGCTTTTCCGGATCGATCCGCGGAGTCACTCTGTCATCCCGATCCCGGTGGGGACTGACCCCGTGGCGGTGACCGTGGCTCGTGATGGGTCAGTGTGGGTCGCGAACAGTGGTGACGGGACCGTCTCGCGGGTCAGTCCGGAGAACAACCGCGTCGTCGGGTCCGTCCGGGTCGAAGGGGGTCCGTCGGCGCTCGTTGCCACCTCGGACGCCGTCTGGGTCGCGAACACGCTGAACGCGTCGGTATCAAGGATCGACCTCTCGAGCGGCAGGGTAGGCCCGCCGATCCCGGTGGGGTCAGAGCCGGCTGGGATCGCTGCGGGAGGCGGCTCGATCTGGGTTGCCAACCAAGGGGACGGGACGGTGTCCCGGCTCGATCCACGGACGGGGGCGCAGGTCGCGGCCCCAATCACGGTCGGTGGCGGGCCGCGAAGCATCGCGTTCGGGGACGGCGCGGCGTGGGTCGCTAACAGCATCGACGGGACGCTGTCGCGGATCGACGCGCAGACCAACAGCGTCGAGACGATCCATGTCGGCCAGGGCCCGTACGACGTCGACGTCCGATCTGGACATGTCTGGGTCAGCGATGAGTACGCCAACGCGGTCACAGAAGTGGATCCCGCGAAGCTCGTGGTCACGCGCACCATCCAGACCCACAGCGCGCCGCTCGGCCTGGCGCTCGCCGGTGACCGGCTGTGGGTCGCGACAGACGGAATCGGCGCGATCGCGCATCGCGGAGGGGCCCTCTACGCGCTCGCCAGCGGCTTTAACTTCACGAAGGGGGGCGATCCCCCCGCGATCGATCCCGGCTCGGCGTCCAGCAGTCAGCTTTACCGGGTGTTGGCCATGACCGGCGACGGTCTGGTCGGCTACCGGCGGCAGGGGGGCGTCGCCGGCAACGCCCTGGTTCCGGACCTCGCAGTCGCGCTACCCGCTCCGACCGACAATGGCCTCACCTACACGTTCCGGATCCGTTCCGGCATCCGCTATTCCACTGGCGTTCCGCTCCGCGCGTCGGATTTCCGGCGCGGTCTCGAGCGATCCCTCCGGATCGGAAGTGGCCTAGGCCAGTTCTACACCGCGCTGGTCGGCGGCCAGCAGTGTCTGCAGCACCCGAAAACCTGCGATCTGTCGCGAGGAGTCGTCGCCGATGACGCCGCGAACACGGTTACCTTCCACCTGACTCATCCCGATCCCGACCTGTTCGACCAGCTCACACTGCCCCCTGCCTATCCGGTCCCGCCCGGAACGCCCGTTCACCTTCGGGGTCGCTCGGTTCCCGGAACCGGGCCGTACCAGATCTCGTCCTACTCCCCCGACCGCTCGAAGAATCCGCGAGCGCACGGCCGGCTGATACTGACGCGCAACCGGTACTTCCGCGAGTGGTCGGCCGCGGCCCAACCGCCCGGGTTCCCCGATCAGATCGTCGTCCGCTCAAACTACTCGCAGACGCAACAGATTGACGCCGTGAAGGCGGGTCGGGCCGACCTGGCTTGGGATCCGCTACCGGGCGGCGCGGAAGCCGCGTTGCGCCGGACTTTCCCGTCGCAGGTCCACGAGAACACCCTGCCGGTGACGACCTACCTGTGGCTCAACGTGCGCACGCCGCCGTTCAGCAACCTGCTCGCGCGCCGCGCGTTCAACTACGCGGTCGACAGGGGTGCCCTGGCTCGATACGTCGATCCGGACGGCGGCGTGGGACGGCCAACCTGTCAGCTCCTCCCGCCCCACTTCCCCGCCTACGTCCCGTACTGCCCGTACACGGTGGATCCGGCGTTGTCAGGGCGATGGCTGGCCGCCGACGTATCAAGGGCCCACGCACTCGTGCGCGAGTCCGGAACGACGGGCGCACGCGTCACCTTCGTCAATCCCTCCTTCGCTGGTCGTCGTTTCGGGCAGATGCTGGTGACGACACTTCGCGCAATCGGATACCGCGCTCGCCTCGTGGAGGTGCCGGGGTCCCGGTACTTCTCATCGGACTGGGCGCGCTTCCAGGCGGGCGTCGACACCTGGTTCCAGGATTATCTTGCCCCCTCAGACTTCTTCCAGTACCTGGTCGAATGCTCAGCCATCGCGACCGGCTTCAACCCCGGAGGGTTCTGCGACCATCGCCTCGACGCCCGCATCAACAAGGCGCTTGCAACCCAGGTCCCCAATCCCGGAGTCGCGTCGCAGGAGTGGACGGCGATCGACCGGACCCTCGTCGACCGAGCCGTCAACGTACCCATCCGCAACGAGCTGGACGCGGACTTCGTCGCCCGCCGGGTCGGCAACTACCAGTACAACCCACAGTGGGGGGTGCTGGTGGACCAGCTCTGGGTTCGCTAAGCAGCCAACGGGCTTAGCCAGCCCGTCGACGAGCACCCTCGCGGAGCGGGCACGGTGAGTTCAGCACTCCCTTGGGAGAGTCCCGCCAGAGCCCGGAGTGAACGCCTGCTTTCCCTGGGTGAGCGAGAGCGCTCGTCTTGGCTCGGTCCTCACCCGCTCTGATCGAGAAGCACCAGTCTCGACAGCGCTGCTGCATTCTCAGGAAAACGAGCAGCCCTCTCGGCTCCGATTTGGTCCCGGAGGACCGATGCAAATTAGCCCGATGGAGCAATCCGTCGTGCGCACCGCGAGCTCGCGCAAGCGACCGGCCCACACATCGACTCGTTCGTGCGATGGTCGCGGCGGGTATCGCCCGCCTATCGGTCGAGCTGGCCCGAGCGTGTGTCGTGAGGAGGCTTGCGGCTATCGGTCTGATCGCTATGGCCATAGCAGTAGCAGGGTGCGGCTCGGCGACTCGGACGGTTACCGTGGAGACGCACACCGTCACGGTGACGCACACGTTCACGCGGCGAACTCGGCCATCTCCAGTTCGGCGGAGCGCGCCGACGACGACAACTAGCGCGCCGACGACGACAGCCACGCCAAGCGCCGCGACGTGTACGCCCTCTCCCAACTACGACGGCGCACCGCCCGACTGTAAGCCTGCACAGCCCGGTCGCTGTCCGGCGGACTACACACCCAATGCGGATGGCGGCATTGTCTGCGTTCCGGCGGGCACGAGGTGCAGCGCCGACGCCCGTTCGGGATGGTTCGCTGGCCCCATGGCGACTGTGCGCTGATTCAGGCGGCCACACAGCGTCTCACCAGCACTCCAGCTACTTTTCACGCCCCCGGGCTCAACACCTTTACGCAGAACGGCCAGGCCGTCACCTTCAACTGTACGATCACCGGCCATCTCACGGGGATTGGCTCCGGGGCTCCGTTCTATCTCTGCGTCAGCCAGCAAGACCCGCTGGACTGGTTTCAGTTCTCGTTCACGTGAGCGTCGGTGGCTATGCGGGGGACGGGAAGCCAGGGCGTCACGATCCAGGGGGGACAAAATCCGGCCCCTTCCTCCTACCCCCTCTACAGGTTCACGGCCACGTACTTCGTCTCGAGGTACTCCTCGATCCCTTCGGGACCGCCTTCGCGGCCGAAGCCCGACTGCTTGATACCGCCGAATGGGGCGGCGGCATTGGAGACCATGCCCTGGTTGAGGCCCACCATCCCCGTCTCGAGGCCTTCGATTACGCGCAGCGCACGTTTCAGATCGCGGGTGTAGACGTAGGCGACGAGCCCGTACTCGGTGTCGTTGGCGGCGGCGATCGCCTCCTCCTCGGAGGTGAAGCCCTTGACAGGCGCGACGGGGCCGAAGATCTCCTCGTGCAGCAGGCGCGCGTCGTCGGGCACATCGCTGAGGACCGTCGGGTCGTAGAAGTAGCCGGCTCCGTCGCGTGAGTGACCGCCCACAAGGGCGTGCGCCCCGCGATCGACCGCGTCCTCGACCAGTTCTGAGACCTTCTCGCGCTGCGACTGGTCGATCAGGGGGCCGACCTGGACTCCGTCTTCCGTGCCGCGGCCGACGCGCATAGAGCCGAGCTTCTCGGCCATACGAGACGCAAACTGCTCGGCGGCGCCCTCCGCAACATGGAAGCGGTTGGCGGCCGTGCACGCCTCGCCCACGTTGCGCATCTTTGCGATCAGCGCCCCCTCGACCGCGGCGTCGATGTCGGCGTCCTCGAACACGATGAACGGCGCGTTGCCGCCGAGTTCCATCGAAAGGCGCAGCAGGTTCTGCGAGGCCTGCTCCATCAGCTTGCGGCCAACCTCGGTCGAGCCCGTGAACGAGAGCTTGCGCAGCCGCGGGTCCTCGATCAACGGGGCCATGGTCCGGCTCGAGGAAGAGGCGGTGACGAGGTTGAGCACGCCTCCCGGCAAACCCGCCTCCTCCAGGATCTTGGCCAACATGAGCATCGAGAGCGGCGTTTGCTGGGCAGGCTTGACGACGATGGTGCATCCGGCGGCGATCGCCGGACCCACCTTGCGGGTGCCCATCGCCAGGGGGAAGTTCCATGGCGTAATCAGCAGGCAGGGCCCGACTGGCTGCTTCATCGTCAGCAGCCGGCCCTGTCCGTTGGGGGCGACCGCATAGCGGCCATCGATCCGAACCGCTTGCTCTGAAAACCAGCGCAGGAACTCGGCCCCGTAGGCGATCTCGGCCTTCGACTCCGCGATGGGCTTGCCCATCTCGAGTGTCATCAGCAGTGCTAGCTCGTTGGTCCTCGCGATGGTCGCCTCAAACGCCCGGCGGAGAATCTCGCCACGCTCACGCGGCGGATGGTTGGCCCATTCGGGGCCAGCCTGCACCGCGGCATCGAGTGCGGCCGTGGCGTCGTCCACCGACGCGTCGGCGACGTCGCACAGCCCCTCGCCGGTGGACGGATCCTCAACCGACAGCGTCCCCTCCGCTCCATCGCGCCACTCGCCCGCGATGTAGAGCTGCTTGGGGACCTGATCGATGACCTGTTGCTCTTGAGAAGAAGTGATCGTGCTCATGGAAGGAAACTACCCGACCGCGGACATCGCCTCGCATCCTCCAAGGCGGCACGGCCCGCACGCGGGTCGCCGCGCGCGGGCCGTGGGGGGGGAGGAGAGACGCGGGCCGTAGAGGAGGACTCGGCTTACGCCGCCGCGGGGACGGCCGCGAGCTCAAGCGCGTTCTGCAGCACCTCGTCGATCGTCATCGCGAAGTCGAAGGTCATCGCCTCGCGCACTTCCTCCGGCACATCATCGAGATCGCCGCGGTTGCGCTCGGGCAGAATCACGGTGGTCAATCCCGCGGCATGGGCGGCGAGCACCTTCTGCTTAACCCCGCCGATCGGGAGCACCCGACCCTGAAGCGTGACCTCTCCAGTCATGCCCACGGTGTGACGCACGGGCCGACCCGACAGGAGCGAGGCCAGCGCGGTGACCATCGTGACGCCCGCGCTCGGTCCGTCCTTGGGGATCGCACCGGCAGGGACGTGAATATGGAACGAACGGTTCTCAAAGGCTGCCGGCTCGATCCCGAGCTCATCGGCGTGACCCCGCACGTAGGAGAGCGCGATCTGCGCCGACTCCTTCATCACGTCACCCAGCTGTCCTGTCAGGGTGAGCCCACCCGAATGTTCGGCGCTCATCGCAGTCGCCTCGACAAAGAGCACGTCACCGCCGGTCCCGGTCACCGCGAGACCCGTTGCCACGCCGGGAACCGCAGTCCTGATAGCCGACTCCTGGAAGTGCTTCTGGCGACCGAGCGCATCGCGAACCGCGTCGAGATCGATCGTCACCGGCGCGGCGGCCTCACCTGACGCGATGCGAGTCGCGGTCTTTCGCAGGAGCGTGCCCAACTCTCGCTCAAGCTGGCGCACGCCGGCTTCACGGGTGTATTCCGTCGCCACTGTCTCAAGCAACTCGTCGGAGATCTCGACCTCTTCGGGGGTCAGACCATTGCGTTCGATCTGCCTCGGCCACAGATAGCCGCGTGCGATTGCCACCTTCTCGTGTGTGGTGTAGCCGTCGAAGCGGATCACTTCCATGCGGTCAAGCAGCGGGCCGGGAATGGTGTCGATCACGTTGCCGGTTGCGATGAACAACACGCTCGAGAGATCGAGCTCCACGTCCAGGTAGTGATCGCGGAAGCTGTGGTTCTGGGCCGGGTCGAGCACCTCGAGCAAGGCTGCGCTCGGGTCGCCGCGCCAGTCGGCGCCAACCTTGTCGACCTCGTCCAGCATGATCACCGGGTTCATCGTGCCGGCGTCGCGCAGCGCCCGCACCAGTCGACCCGGCAGCGCGCCGATGTAGGTGCGCCGGTGGCCGCGGATCTCAGCTTCGTCGCGCACGCCGCCGAGCGACATCCTCACGAACTTCCGGCCGGTCGCCCTGGCGATCGATTCGCCGATCGAGGTCTTGCCGGTGCCCGGAGGTCCGATCAGCGTCAGGATCGCCCCCGACGTCTTGGGATCCTCGGTGATGCCGCGATCCCGCCTCAGCTTCTTGACCGCGATGTACTCGACGATCCGGTCCTTGACGTCCTGTAGGCCGGCATGGTCTGCGTCAAGAACTTCGCGCGCGTGGCCCGGATCGAGCCGCTCCTCGGAGCGCTCTGCCCACGGCACCGCGATCAGCCAATCCAGGTAGGTTCGGATTACGCTCGACTCCGCGGTCTGCTCGCCCATCCGCTCGAGGCGCCGCAGCTCCTTCTCGGCCTGCTCGCGAGCAGCCTCTGGCATGCCCGCCTCCTCGATCTTGGTCTGGTACTCCTCGACTATCGAGGCGTCGTCGTCGCCAAGCTCCTTGCGGATCGACTCCATCTGCTTGCGCAGGAAGTACTCGCGCTGTTGGCGCTCGGCACCTGACTCAACGTCTTCGCGAATCCGTTTGCGGACCTGAAGCTCGGCCAGTCGCTCGCGCTGGAAGCGCAGTGCCAGCTCGAGGCGCTGAGAGATGTCGGTGGCCTGGAGCAGCTCGACCTTCTGGACATAAGAAAGGTCGGGCGAGTAGCCGCTTGTGTCGGCCAACGCTCCTGGCTCAGTGATGCTGCGCACAAATGCCGAGATACGGCCGTCGTCGCCGCGTACCTCCAGGATCTCTTCAATGAGGGCGCGATACTCGCGCTCAAGATTGCGGGTGTGTCCGTCGAGCGGGCCCTCGGTTGTGTCGGGCTGCTCCTCGACCTCGACGTAGAGCCGACCGTCGGGCATGGTGTGTGCAGCGCCCGCGATCCCGCGGTGCAGGCCCTGAAGCGCGACAGCGCGCGCGCCGCCTGGCAGGCGGACGCGGTCGGCAACTTCGGCGACGGTGCCGACATTGGCGAATTCCTGCTCGTGTCGGGGAACGAGCAGAACACGATCCTCGTCGCCCGTATCGACGGCGAGGGTCACTGACATGCCCGGAAAGACGACTACGTCGTCGAGCGGGACGAGAAGGAGGCGCGTCGTGGACATTTGAGGCTAATCCTACGCTTTCGGTAGTTGCTTACTAAAGATAAGGAAATCATAGCAAGCGGTTGATCCGAAAGCTAGATGATCTCAGTGAGCCTGACTTAGATTTTAGCCTGTGGTAGTCCGCGCTATTCAGAGCTTTGCATCCGGGGCACGCTTGCCTCGTACGACGCCGCCCCACTATCCTGCTCGTGGGCCTAGTTATGAATGACGGGGACGGGGGCATGGCACTCGGAATCGCGGGACGGCGCGCACGATCAGGATGGGGCGCGTGCATTGTGGGGATCGGGGCGCTCGCGCTGGCGGCGGCTGGATGCGGCGGCAAATCAGCGCCAACCAGTACTCACGCCCAGACAGGTACCGGCCAACGCAGCACGTCGACGACCGCCGTCGTCACCCACCCGACGGTCCGGACGTTCAATGCGGGCGAGAACCCGCATGATCTCGTCGCCGTGTGGAGGAATGTTTGGGTGGCCGACTTTGGTGGGCCCCTGCGCGAGTACGGCGCTCAGGGACGTCGCCTCAAGACGATCGCCGTGGACCTGCAATCGATGGCCGTGGCTCGCGATTCGGTTTGGGTAGGGGAGCTGAGTAACAGCAACACCGGACCGCAGGGACCGCTTGCCGAGGTAGATGCCCGCAGCGGTCGGGTTGTGCGCCGGCTGAAGACGCGCGATCCGGTCG
>DASYAP010000068.1:0-17958 GCA_036501265.1 Solirubrobacteraceae bacterium
GTCGTCCTCCTCGTAGGTGCGGTCGCGCTCGGGGCCACTAGGTCGTGTACTCCGAGTTGAAGCGGACGTACTCGGGCGAGAGGTCGGAGAAGAAGACCTCGCTCTCGCCGCCGTGACCGGGCAACGTGAGGGCGTATTCGACCTCCTTGCCCCGCACGAGGCCATCCAGCTCAGAGAGCTCGTCGACGATCGCGTCTCCGCCTGAGACGACGAGCCGGCCCTCGATCTCCAGGTCGGCGACCATGCCCGAGCCGGGCGGGCAGACCATCCCCGCCGCCTGAAGGATCCGCCCGAAGTTGGGGTCGGCGCCATGGAGCGCGGTCTTCACCAGCGCCGAGTTGGCGATCGCGCGGGCCACGGGCTCGGCCAGGTCGGCGGCCCCTCGGACCACGACCCTGCCCACGCGGGCCGCGCCTTCGCCGTCGGCGACAATCTCGAGCGCCAGCTGGCGCAGCAGTGCGTCCATCGCTTCGCCGAAGCGCAGCTCACTCTCGGTCTCGGGTTCGACACGAATTCCGGAGGCGCCCCCTGCGAGCGCGAAGACGGTGTCGCTCGTGGAGAGTTGACCGTCGACGCTGATGCGGTCAAATGACCGCTTGACGGTCACGGTGGTGAGGAGGTCGAGCGTTTCTCGAGAAATCGCAGCATCGGTCTGCACGAAGCAGAACATGGTCGCGAAGCGTGGCGAGATCATGCCGGCGCCCTTGGCCTGGGCGGAGAGGGTGACCGGCCCCTCGGGCAGTGCGACCTCCAGGCAGGCACGCTTGGGACCACGGTCCGAGGTCAGGATCGAGCGCGAGAGTCCCTCCGCGTCGTCGCCGAGCTCCGCGACCGCGGCACGCACGCCTTCCAGCAGCGGCTCCCTGGGCAGCTCGGTGCCGATCACGCCCGTGGAGGCCACTCCGACCTGGCCGGGCTCGACTCTCAAAAGCTCCGCGGCGACCTGCTGGGTCGCTCGCGCCGTCTGAAGACCGCGCTCACCGTCGCCGGTGTTGGAGCCGCCGGAATTGGCGACGACCGCGCGCAGCCGCCCTACGTCTGCCTCACGCGAGACGGTCACAGGCGCCCCCACGCGCGCGTTGGTGGTGAAGCGGGCGGCGGAGACCGTGTCGGCGCGATCGGAGACGAGCACGCCCACGTCGAGTCCTTCCGGCTTCAGCCCCGCCGCCACCCCCGCTGCGCGGAAGCCGGCCGGCAGCCTGGTTGGCTCGAGCTCGGTGACGTGCGCTGGGCGCTGCACCCAGCGGGACCGAAAAAATGCATTCGTGGCGGTCACGAAATCCCCTCCCCCTCCGGTCGCCCGAACATCAGGTTGAGGTTCTGGACGGCCTGCGACGCGGCGCCCTTCCACAGGTTGTCGATCACGGCAAACACGATCGCGCGTCCCGGGCGCAGATCGCGGTGGACCGAGACGCGGCAGATGTTCGTTTCGCGCACGTCGCGCACGCCCGGCGGCGCCTCGGCGACCTCGACGAACGGCTCGCCCGCGTAGGCCTCGGCATAGAGACCTTCCACGTCGGCCTGCGCGCCGTCGTTGAGCGTCACGTAACACGACACGAGCTCGCCCTGATCGAGCGGCAGCAGATGCGGCGTGAAAGTGACCCTGAGCTTCGCCCCGAGAGTGGCGAGCTCCTGCTCGATCTCGGGCGTGTGGCGATGCCGCGGCACGCCGTAGGCGAAGACGTTCTCGTCGACGGCGACGAAGTGGGTCTTCTCCGTGGCCGCCCGCCCAGCGCCCGAGACCCCCGACTTGGCGTCGATCACCACGTCCTCGAGCAGCCCCGCGCGGGCGAGCGGGGCCAGCGCCAGCAGCGCCGCGGTGGGGTAGCAGCCCGGGTTGGCCACGAGGGCCGCCTCGCCGATGCGCTCTCGGTAACCGAGCTCGGGTAGACCGTAGACCGCCTGGTCGAGCAACTCGGGCACGGGATGGGCGCGGTACCACTCCTCGTAGGTGCCGGGGTCGCGCAGGCGGAAGTCGGCGCTCAGGTCGACAACGCGCGCGCCGCGCTCGCGCAGGGCCGCGGCGAGCGGCGCCGCCTGACCGTGCGGGTAGGCGACAACGGCGGCGTCGACCGAGGCGTGGCGGTCCAGGTCGAGCTCCTCGAGTTCGAGCGTGACGCGGTGGCGGGGATAGAGGTCGGACAATTTCTTGCCCACCGCCGAGCGCGCGGTGATGTCCTTTAGCTGGAACCAGGGGTGGCGGTCCAGCAGCCGCGCGCTCAGCGCGCCCGTAAAGCCCGCCGCGCCGAAGACGGAGACGGTGGCGCCGTTCACGCGACCCTGACCGTCCCGCCCAGCTTCTCCTGGAGCGCCAGCGTGATTGCCTCCCTCTTTCCCGCGACTTCTTCGTCGGTCAGCGTGCGGTCGGGCGCACGGAACTCGAGATGGAACGCAAGCGAGACGCGGTCCGGACCGATCTGCTCTGGGTCGCGGTACGCGTCGAACACCTCGGCCGACGCCAGCAGTGGCGCCCCGGCGGCGAGCATCGTCTCCCCCACTCGCTGCGCCGCGATGTTGTCGGGAACGACCACCGCCAGGTCCTCATGGGCCGCGGGGAAGGTGGTCAGGTCCGAGTATTGCGCAGCTCCCGGGACGCGGTCGAGGACCGCATCCAAGTCCACCTCGAAGGCGGCGACGACGCCGTCGAGATCCCACTCGCCGAGCACGAGCGGATGGATCTCGCCGATCCAGCCGGCCCTTTGACCGTCGAGCATGATCGCCGCCGCGCGCCCTGGATGGAGGAAGGGCTCCTCGGCGCGCTCGAGCGCCCAGTCCACGCGCAGGAGGTCGAGCACGGCCGCGAGGGCGCCCTTGGCGGAGAAGAAGTCGGCCTGAGGCGGCGCCTGCTCGCGCCAGGTCGACGGTCTCACGGGTCCGCTCACGAGCGCCGCGACGCGCTCTGGCTCACGCGGAAGCGGCTCGTCGGTGGGCAGGTACGCCTTACCCAGCTCGAACACGCGTACCGTGCGCGCGCCGCGACTGCGGTTTCGAGCGGCGATGTCAAGCAGCGAGCCCAGCAGTGTGGTGCGCAGCTCGGCCTCGCTCGAGGACATCGGGTTGAGCAGCTCGACGGCGCGGTGGTGCTCGAGGCGGAGCTTGTGTGCCAACTCCGGCGCAGCGAAGCTCCACCCGACCACCTCGTGCAGCCCCTGGGCGGTGAGCGCGTCGACCGCGCGCCGGAGCAGCGTCTGATGGCGGGTGAGGCGCCCTGAGGCGCCGTGCCGCGAAGGCAAAGTGGGCGGAAGCTTGTCGACGCCGTCGATCCTGGCCACCTCCTCGACCACGTCGGCCTCGCGCGTGATATCTGCGCGCCGAAACGGCGGAGGGGTTGTGTCCAGACCTTCCTCGTTCTCGCTCACGGTGAACTGGAGCGCCTCCAAAATCTCCTGACAACGCGGGCGGGGTATGTGGACGCCGAGCAGGCCGCTGACCCGAGCGTCGCGAAGCTGGATCGTGGGCGGGGTCGGCCCAGGCCCGCCGATGTCGATCGTGCCCGGGGCAAGGCGCGCCCCGCACAGCTCGATCATCAAGCGTGTGGCGACGGCCTGAGCCTCGAGCGCCTGCTCGGGCTGCAGCTGCTTCTCGAAGCGGGCCGACGCCTCGCTGCGCAGGCCGAGCTTGAGCGCGGTCCTATGAATGTTCGGGCCGTTCCAGGTGGCGACCTCCATCAGCACGCGGGTGGTGGTCTCGGAGACCTCCGAGCGCTCGCCCCCCATGACGCCCGCGATCGAGGTCGGGCCGTCATCGTCGGCGATCAGCACCATCTGCTCGTCGAGCTCGCGCAGCTGACCGTCGAGGGTGCGCATGGTCTCTTGTGCCTGCGCCTGGCGCACGATCAAGCGATGACCAGCCACGCGATCCAAGTCGAAGGCATGCAACGGCTGGCCGGTCTCGAGCATCGCGTAGTTGGTGACGTCTACGACGTTGGAGATCGGGCGCTGGCCGGCGGCCATCAGGCGGGCCTTCAGCCACGGCGGCGAAGGGCCCATCTTTACGTCCTCAAAGACGCGCGCGGTGAAGCGCTGGCACAGCTCATTCGGCGTTTGCACCTCGACCGTGGCCAGTTCCACGCTGCCGTTCGAGCCGGGGTCGTCTCGCCACGGCGGCGGATTGAGAGGGGCCCCCGTGGCGGCGTGGACCTCACGCGCGACGCCGTAGACGCCCAGGCAGTCGGGACGGTTCGGAGTGATCTCGAGCACGAGAACCTCGGTGGCGAATGGGATGAGGCTTTCAAGCGGCGCGCCTGGGTCAGGCCCCATCTGCGCCACGCCGTCTCCCGGATTCAGCACGAGGATCCCCTCGTGGTCGGTTCCCAGCGCCAACTCGTCCTCGGCAAGGATCATCCCCTGGGACTCGACGCCTCTCAGCTTGACCGTCTTCAGCGGCGTCCCGTCGGGCATCACCGCCCCCGGCTGTGCGATCGCCACGGTCTGGCCGGCTTTGACGTTGGGCGCGCCGCACACGATCTGGGACGGCTCGTTGTTGCCGATGTCGACCACGCAGACCGACAGGCGGTCTGCCTGAGGGTGCCTTTGCGCCTGAAGAACCCGCCCCACGACGAAGCGGTCCGTGTTCTGGGGGCCGTGGTGCTCGATGCGCTCGACCTCCGTGCCGGTGAGGGCGAGGCGGGTGGCGAGCGCCTGCGCGGTGAGCTCGGGCCGGCAGTATTGATGGAGCCATTCGAGGGGCAGGCGCATCAGAACTGCTCCAGGAAACGGACGTCGTTGTCGTAGAGCAGTCGCAGGTCGGGCACGCCGTGCTTGAGCTGGGCGATCCGCTCGATGCCCATCCCGAACGCGAACCCCTGCACCTTTTCGGGGTCATATCCGTGCTCGCGCACGTACTCGAAGACGTTTGGGTCCACCATCCCCGCGCCCAGTAGCTCGATCCAGGCGGTGCCCTTGCACAGCGGGCAGCGCTCGCCGTCCGAGGTGACCCCGTCGACGCAGTTAAAGCAAGAGACGTCGAGCTCGACGCTCGGTTCGGTGAACGGGAAGAAATGGGGCCGCAGGCGAACCTCTCGGTCCTCGCCGAAGATGGCGCGCGCGAAGCGCAGCAACGTGCCTTTGAGGTCGGCCAGGGTGACGTCGGTATCCACGGCCAGCCCCTCGACCTGGTGAAACTGAGGCGCGTGGGTCGCGTCGGAGTCGGGGCGATAGGCGCGGCCGGGGACGATCACGTAGAGCGGCGGCGGGTTCCTCTCCATGGTGCGTATCTGCATCGGCGAGGTATGGACACGTAGGAGGACCGTGTCGGGATCAAAGATGTCGTCCGCCGGCTTCACGTAGAAGGTGTCGGTCTCGAGCCGGGACGGATGAGTGACGGGCGTGTTGAGCGCGTCGAAGTTGTAGTAGGCCGTCTCCACGTCGGGTCCTTCCTGGACTGAGAACCCGAGGCCCACGAAGACGTCCTCGATCTCGCGCCGCGTCTGCGTGATCAGATGCAGGTGGCCAATCGCGGGCAGCGGGTCGGCGGGCAGGGTCACGTCGACGCGGTCGCGCTCGAGTCGTTCCTGAAGCTCCGAGGCCGCGAGCTCGCCGGCTTTTTGGTCGATGCGGGCGGTGATCGCCTGACGGACCTCGTTGGCCGCCTTCCCGGTGGCGGCCCGTTGCTCGGCCGGGAGCTTCACCACCTGGCGAAGAAGGTTGGGCAGCTCGGCCTTGCGGCCCAGGTAGCGGACTCGGATCTGCTGGAGCTCGGTGCTCGAGCCCGCGCCGTCCACGGCCTCCTGCGCCTCGCGCCCTATCCGTGCGATCTGGTCCAGTGCGCTCATCGGTTCTGCATCCTAAGCGCGAGTTCGTAAAGCGCGATCGTGGCGGCCATCGCGGCGTTGAGCGAGTTCGAGTGGATGGGGATGTGAGCCGTGTGGTCGGCCCGATCGACGATGGTCTCTGGGAGGCCTTCGCGCTCGGAGCCGATCATCAAGGTTGCCGCCGGAGCTTTCTCGAGCTCGCGCAGCGTGGCGCCCCGGCCTGGGACGAGCGCGATCTTGGCCCCGGGGAGTGCGTCGATACTGGCCGCTCTTGCCAGCGGAACCGCGAAGACCGCGCCCATGCTCGCACGCACCGCCTTGGGCCCGAACGGGTCGGCGCTGCCGGAACCCAGCGCGACTGAGGCTGCCCCGAACGCTTCCGCCGCGCGCAACACCGCGCCGACGTTGCCGGGATCGTGGACGCCGTGCAGGTAGACGCATAGCGGACCGGTCGGCTGGCCGGCCCACTGTTCACGGAAGACGGCGAGGGCCCTCGTGCCCGACGCGATCCCCGAGGCTGAGGCCAGCAGCTCCGGCTTGACCTCCACCCCCTCCAGACCGCTCCCGGCGGCGCAGTAGCGCTCGACGGCCTGCCACCCGGCGCGATCCGCCGCGGCCAGTAAATCCTCGCCCTCGGCCACGAACCGCCCCGAGCGCTCGCGCCAGCGCCGGCGCATGCGGAGCTTGCGGATCTCCTTCAGTCTGTGGTTGTGTTGGCCTGTGATGCTCATTTTCGTAGGGACTAAAAAAGGCGCCCCCTCGTGAGGAGCGCCCGGTTGGCTTGGACTGGCTTCCGGAGAGTCTCAGCCGGCCGCCAGCGCCTCGCGAGCGCGGTCGGCAAAGCGTCGAAAGGTCTCTGGATCGCGGACGGCGATGTCGGCGAGCACCTTGCGGTCGAGCTCGATGCCGGCGAGCTTCGCGCCGCGGATGAACTGCGAGTAAGAGAGTCCGTGCTGGCGCGCGGCGGCGTTGATGCGAGTGATCCATAGCGCCCGGAAATCCCGCTTGCGGTTGCGGCGGTCCCGGTAGGCGTACTGGTCGGCCTTGAGCACGGCCTCCTTGGCCTTGCGGTAATGCCGGCTGGCGTCGCCGCGGTAGCCCTTGGCGAGCTCGAGGGTGGCGCGCCGCTTCTTTCGCGCGTGAGCCGAGCGCTTTACGCGCGTCATTGCTTGGCCCCCTTGCCGCGAGTCTTAGGAGCCCCGACCCCCAAAAGCTTCCTCACCCTCTCCCGGTCGTGGGGCGAGATGTCAGACGGCCGCGCCATACGACGCTTGCGCTTGGGCGACTTTTTCTCGAGGATGTGGGTGGAGAAGGCCCTACGGCCGCGGATCTTGCCTGAGGCGGTCACGCGAAAGCGCTTCTTAGCGCCGGAATGGGTCTTCATCTTGGGCATCGCTTGATGGCCTAGTAAACCAGACGGGCCCTGGCTTCAGCGGTGCCGCGGGCGCTGCGCTTCAGCCCGAGGAATCCTCGGCTGAATTGCCGTCCGTTACGGCTATTGCCGCGCGGTCGCCCGCGCCGTTGGTCGAACGCTCCCGGTCGGCCGAAAGGACGGCCTTGCTGGGCGCGAGCAGCATGGTCATGTTGCGCCCGTCCTGGACGGGAGACTGCTCGACGACCGCAATCTCGGAAAGCTCGCCGGCCAGCTTGTCCAAAAGCGCAGTGCCCCGCTCGGGGTGGGTCACCTCGCGGCCGCGGAACATGATCGTGATCTTGACCTTGTCCTTGCCCCGTAGGAACCGGGTGACGTGGCCCTTCTTGGTGTCGTAGTCGTTCTGGGCGATCTTGGGCCGGAACTTGATCTCGCGGATCGTCACCTGCTGCTGATGCTTGCGTGCCGCCTTCTGCTTCTGCGACTGCTCGTAGCGATACTTGGAGTAATCGAGCACGCGCGTCACGGGCGGCCGGGCCTCCGGCGCGACCTCGACCAGGTCCAGGTCGCGCTCCTGCGCGTAGCGGAGCGCGTCGTCGGTTTTGACGATGCCGACCTGATTCCCGTCGACGCCGATCAGCCGGACCTCGGGCACGCGGATCCGGTCATTGATCCGGGTCTGGTCCCTTTCCGGCGGGCGCCGGTCAAACCTCCTTGGAACCGGCACTAGCTGCGAGGAAGAAGTGTCGTCAAGCGGTGCCGGACGGGGTGTGACGATTTACTTGGATCAACGGGCGCCAGTATAGCGGCGGTTCGGCCCTCTCCGGCCACATTTTAATCCGTCAATCTCGGGGCGCCCGCGCGCTTACCTCGCGGCGGACGTTTGCCGCGAACTCGCTGACTTTGACAGAGCCACGGTCGCCGGCGCGGTGCTCACGCAGGGCGACCTCGTCGGCTGCTTGCTCGCGATCGCCGACCACCAGCATGTATGGAATCTTGCGCAGCTCGGCGTCGCGGATTTTGCGCGCGATCGATTCGGTCCGGTCGTCGAGCTCGGCGCGGATGCCCTCGTCCTTGAGGCGCGCCGTGACGGTCTGCGCGTAATCGAGGTGGCGGTCGGCGATCGGGAGCACGGCCGCCTGAACCGGGGCCAGCCAGACCGGGAACTCCCCCGCGTAGTGCTCGATGAGAATCCCGATGAAACGCTCGAAGGAGCCCATCAGGGCGCGGTGAATCATCACCGGGCGGTGGTCGGCGTTGTCCTGGCCGGTGTAGGCAAGGCCGAAGCGCTCGGGCATCACGTAGTCGAGCTGTACGGTTCCGAGCTGCCACGAGCGGCCGATCGAGTCGGTCATCTGTAGGTCGATCTTGGGGCCGTAGAACGTCCCCTCTCCTTCCGCCTCGTGGTACTCGACGCCACGTTGCTGGAGTGCGGCTCTGAGGCCATTCTCGGCGCGGTCCCACATTTCCTCGGACCCGATCCGCTTGTCGGGGCGGGTCGAAAGCTCGACGCGCGGCACGAACCCGAAGTGGTCATAGATCGCCTGCCCGAAGTCAAGGCAGCGGTTGACCTCATCTGGGACCTGCGCTTCGGAGCAGAAGATGTGGGCATCGTCCTGGGTGATCTGGCGAACGCGCAGCAGTCCGTGCAGGGTCCCGCCGGGCTCATGGCGGTGCACCACTCCCTGTTCGGAGTAGCGGATCGGCAGATCGCGATAGGAGCGGCGCTCGTCCTTGAATAGCTGCACGTGCGCCGGGCAGTTCATCGGCTTTAGCCCCATGGTCCGCCCCTCCACCTCGGTGAAGTACATGTGCTCGCGGTAGACGTCCCAATGCCCGGATGTCTTGAAAAGCTCGACGTCGTAGAGGATCGGAGTCTTCACCTCGCGGTAACCGCGGGCCGCGTTCTCCTCGCGCCAGAGCGCCGTGAGCTCATTCCAGATCACCATCCCGAACGGCTGCCAAAACGGGGCCCCGGGGGCGAGCTCGGAGAACATGAACAAGCCGAGCTCGCGCCCAAGCTTGCGGTGGTCGCGTGCGCGGGCCTGATCGAGCCGCTCCAAAAACTCGTCCAGGTCCTTGCGCGAGAAGAAAGCCGTTCCATACACGCGCGTGAGCATCTTGTTGTGGGCGTCCCCGCGCCAGTACGCCCCCGCCACCGATTGCAGCTTGAATGCCTTGATCGACTTCGTGGATGGGGCGTGCGGTCCACGACAGAGGTCGGTGAAAGGGCCGTTGGTGTAAAGCGAAACGGTTGCTACGCCCTGGTCGCTGACCAAGTCGTCGATCAGCTCCACCTTGTAGTCCTGGTGCTCGGCCTCAAAGCGCGTTCTCGCATCCGCGGCTGCGACCTCTTCGCGCACGAACGGCTCCCCCGCCGCGATGTGCTCCTTCATCCGGGCTTCGATGCGGTCGAAGTCGGCGTCGCTCAGGTGAGTGCCGTCGGGAAAGTCGAAGTCGTAGTAGAAGCCGTCCGCGATCGGCGGCCCGATCGAGATCTTGACCCCCGGGTAGAGCTCCATCACCGCGGTCGCCAGGACGTGGGCGGCGTCGTGGCGAATCAGCGCCAGCGCGTCCTCGCCGCTGCGCTCGGTGATCACCTCGAGTGGCTTCGGTGGACCACCTCCATCGGGCAGCGGTCGCTCCAAGTCGCGCAGCTCGCCGTCGACCTTGATCGCAAGCGCCGCTTTTGCGAGCCCAGGCCCGACCGCGGCCGCGGCGTCGGCGCCCGTGGCCCCATCGGGCAGAGCGAGTGTGGTGCCGTCAGGCAGCTCGAAGTCCATCTCGCGCCTGATGCTAACGGCGAAGCGGGGGCGATCTCGGGGGCGCGACGCTCGCCGCCCTCGTGGCTCTCGGGTCGCTACGCTCTGCGCTGACGGGCGATTAGCTCAGCTGGGAGAGCGCCGTCTCGACAAGGCGGAGGTCGCTGGTTCGAGCCCAGCATCGCCCATGGCGGTGAACGCTGGGGATTCGGCGGCGCTTATGAGCGTGCCCGCCAGGTCGGGCACACCAGGGGCACACGAGATCAGCTCCCGCGCGTCGCGGATCGCCTGTTCGGCCGAGACGCGCGGCTTATGCTCGAGCTCCTCCAGTACCCCTGCGTAGTGCCTGGCGAGCGTCGCGATCGAGTGACCGTCTTGCTCGGCCACATAGGCGAGCGAGTGCCCCTCCCACAGCAGCAGCGACGCAAAAGACCCGCGCAGCCGGTACGGCCGCAGGTCGCCAGTGACTCCCGCTACCCGTGCCGCCGGCTGATAAATGCGCTGCGTCCAGTTCTGCCAAGCGGTGCGGGTCCAAGCACCGATCTGTGGCCTAGGAACGATGAGGGTCCCGGCCTCCGGCCGTCCGCACGCCAGCCGCCATTCTGCGAGGTCTTGTGCCAGCGGCCCCAGCAGGCTCACGCGCCGCTCCCGCTGCGTCTTGGACGCCAGCAGATAGATCGTCCGGTCGCTGAGATCCCGCCAGCGGACCGCCGTCGCCTCGCCGGGGCGCAGCCCGGCGTATGCCATCAGCGAAACCAGCAACGCATCGTGCTGACCCAGTTGGGTGCGGATTCGCTCGACAGTTGCCGGCGCCAGCGGAGTCGGCCATGCAGGCGCCGGCGCCTTGGGCTTGTCGACGTGCGGGACCGGGTTGGCGGGGATGAGGCCCCGGATGACAGCCCGACGAAGAATGCCCTGAAGGAGCAGGAGCGCTTTGCGCTGTGACGCCGTACCGAGACCGCGGCGGTGCAGCTCGGCGGCAAGGTCCTCGACGAGAGCTGGGGTGATCTCAGCGAGGCGATAGCCGCCAAGTCGGGGCAGCAGGTAGGCCGACCACACCTCCGCGTAGCGGCGGCGGGTACTCGGCTTGAGATTCGGCACCGCGTACTTCGGCCACCACTCGCCGCGCACGAAATCGGTCAGGGTCGTCCCGGAGACGAGCACAATGGCAGCCAGCGGGCCGAGTGCCTGTCGGCGCTTGATCTCCCGCTCAAACGCCTGCGCGTCGCTCTTGCGCGCGAACTGGCGGGAGCGCTGCTGGCCGCCCTCCCGCCACCTGACCCGCCAACCATCCCCTCGCCGCTGGACGCTCATCCCGCCACCTTTCGATCGATCTCCATCAGGTCCAGGTAGCTTCCTTGCTCGGTGCGCCGGTGTCCAGCGGACAGCCGTGGTGGGCCTGGTACTGACCGAGGCTGAGCCCGAGCGGGCTCGGCCTCGATCCAGGCGCGGGCCTCATCCTCGCGGATCCGCACCCGCGTCCCGCAGCGGAACGCGTGGAGCTCACCCCTGGTGATCGCGCGGCGCACGGTCTTTTCCGAGAGCTGCGCGATCTCGGCCAACTGCTCGACCGTCAGGTACGGCCAGATCACGCCGTCCTTTCCTCCTGCCCATAGTCGCTGATAGATGCCGCGTCAGTCCACATCGCAGGTCCAGGCAGGGCCCGGACCTTGGAGATTGGATGCCGTCGACAAACTGACTCCTCACGGTCGGCTCGAAGACCGTTTTCTCCGCGGCGTCCTATGACGCCATGGAACCCACTGAAGTGGGACGCCGCAACCGCCGATCGGGGACGCTTCGCGCACGCTCGCGACCACCATGCGTCCCGCCGACGTCTCAAGCTTCCGGTACGCCGTAGGATCTACCCACGGGCCGAGCGGGAGCCGGCCGTAGCGACTTCAGCAGACGAGAGCCGAGCCGGCCCTGCGTCCCCAACCGGTTCCGCGTCTACGAGCGCAGAAGCGCCGTGAGCGCGCTTGGTTCCAAATTTTCTTTACGGCGGCCGCCGTCACGAGCTACTCCGCGCGGTCGATCGGATGGCTTGGCCACCCATCAGTCAGCCAGCAGCGTGTCCTGCTGAGTCCCGTCCAACTCGGTTCTGTTGTCTGGCCCGAGCGAGACGAGCGCATCCCGGGGCAAAGCACTCGCCGGGAGGGCAGCGATCGTGATGACTCCCGTTTTGCGATTGGGGACGTCAGCGCCAGCGCGGCCGCGCCCCCTTGCCGTTGATAGGGAGCGTCCGGTGCTCGGGAGCGAAGCGAGCGTAGGACCGGTGAAAGCGGGCGCGTGGTCCACGCGCTTGCATGGCACCAGCTGCCAGTTGAGGGCTGCGCACCAGCCGCATCGGCCGGCTGAGCGAGGCTATGCGGCGCCGCGCGAGCTCGACGGTAGTCGCGGAGCGCGGCGCTCAGCGGTCAGGCAGCCTCGGGCTGAACCCCGACCGGCACAAGCCGCTCAAGCCCACCGCTGGTGCGCCCTTCCTCCGAGATGTCCTCGAGGCTGCGGCGCGAGGTCTCCGGCAGCAAGAGCGTGAGCAGCGTGCCGGCCATAGCCATGCCGGCGGCGAACAGGAGCGCGCCGGTCAGCCCAAAGGCGCTGCTGATCTGCGGGAACAGGTACACCCCCATGAACGCGCCGAGCTTCGCGATCCCGGCGGAGAGGCCGTGCCCGGTCGCCCGTACCGAGGTTGGGTAGCACTCGGCCGCCATCACGAACGTGGTCGTGTTGGGCCCGAACTCGGCGAAGAAGTAGCTCGCCCCGAAGAGCAGTAGGAAGGGCGCCGTCAGGGCGGTCACGCCTGGGATCAGCGCCAACATGAGGAACATCGCGCCCATCGCGGGGAAGCCGATCAACTGCAGGCGCCGGTGCCCGATCCGGTCCATGAAGAGGCACGCGAGTACGTAGCCGGGAACGGCCGCAACCGAGAACACAATCAGGTTGAAGACCAGCGACTGTTGCAGTGTCGCTCCGGGCCCCAGCACCTGGAGCACGATCTTGGGAGCGGAGACCGCGTTGCCGTAGTAGGCGTAGTCGAACACGAACCAGGTTCCGGCGGTCCCCAGCAACGTCAACAGCAACCGGCGGTTGGACAGAAATCGCCTGAGGCTGATCCGCTCAGCGACACGGTCCACGCCCGTGGCCACGACATCGCCGTTCGAGAAGGTCTGCACGCTGTCAGCGGCGCCGCGGCCATCGCCCTTGACCCAAGCCAGGTACCGCGGCGACTCGGGCATCCGCAGCCGCGCGTAGAGCACTGCCGCCGAGGGCACCGCCCCGAGGCCGAGCAGGATTCGCCACACAAGCGTGTGGTCGACCCCCGCAGAAAGCAGCACCAGACCCGCGATGTATCCGGACACGGTCCCGAGCGCCTGCATGGCGAACACCAGACCCACCAACCGCCCCCGATCCTTGCGGTTTGCATACTCGCTCATCAAAACCGCCGAGACGGGATAGTCCCCGCCGACCCCGAGACCAAGAAGGAACCGAAAGCCCACAAGAAAGATGAAGCTCGGCGCCACCGCGGAGGCGAGCGCGAACACCAGCATCATCGAGGCGTCGAACACGGCGATCCGCTTGCGCCCCACGAGGTCGGCCATCCGCCCGAGCAAGCAGGCGCCCAGGAAGGCACCCAAGAGCGTCACCGAGTTGATGAGGGCAGTCTGGGTCGCGCTGAGATGCCACTGCGTGGCGATCAGCGTCGAGGCGACGCCGATGATGAAGAGGTCGTAGGCGTCTGTGAAGAACCCCATCCCTGAGACAAAGATCGCCTTGGAGTGAAAGCGCGAGAGGCGCGCCTCGTTGATCGCGTCGATTACCTCCAACTAGAGCCTCCCGGATAACTTTGGTATTTGCTCGCTGCCTCGCCCTCGGCTGGAAAGTCTTGCCGACCGATGGGCCGACGTTGTAACGATCGCGTGAACGAAATGTGAATCCGGGACGGCGCTCAACATTTGTGGGCGGCATCCTTGCGGCAGCCCTACGCGTCTTCATCATCCAATACAGATGAATCACCGTACGCGCGTCTGCTGACTGCAGGCGAACGACCAAGCCCTCATCCCCCTCGCGCATGGGCAGAGGGCTCGGCGAGGCGACTCCGCCGTTGGCTTCCGGTTTCGCGACCGAGCTTGTGCTGCGGCGGATTGGCTGGGAAAGGATAAAGGCTGCCTCACCCCGGCGCCCTGGCGTGACCGCCGCGCCAGCGACTAGCGAGACGCCCGGCTAGCCGAGCTCCTACCTCGAGGAGACGATCGTCCGACTAACCACTAGCGTTTACGTCATGCGTCACACGCGGAGGCGATCTGCGGGTGCGACTTCGGCGATCAGCTCGGCCTCGCCCAGGCGACCGTCAGCTACCACTCAAACAGCTAATCGACGCGGGCCCGATCGCACGCGAGAAACGCGGCACCTACAGCTACTACCGCCTCGCCGAAGGCGCGCTCGAAGCGGTCTGTTCGCTGCTGACCGCGCCCCCAGTGCAGGTCGCCGCCTAACACAGTCCACGCCGCCTACCGCAGCCTCCGCCATGCAAGTGAAGCCTCGCGCCCCAAGACCCTTGCGCGGCAGTGCGTCTCAGTAGCGCTGGGCAGCGCTAGCCGCTGGCGATCTCGTGGCGCTAGGGCACGGGGTGAGACGCGTCGGCGAATTCCCTGAACAGACCCGTGACCACGAAAACGGCCTGCTCGGCGATGTCGACCGTGTTGTCGCCGATTCGCTCCAGGGCGCGGGCCACGAGGATCATCAGCATCGCCCACTCGCGCATCTCGGGATCATCTCCGATTTCGACGGCCCTCTTGAAGATCGCTCGCTGCAACCGGTTGATCTCGGCGTCCTGGCGCACGAGGTCTTTGGCCAGATCCACGTTGCGTCCGGCAAATGCCTCCTTGGCCTGGGAGAGCTGCGAGCGCGCCAGGCGCGCCATGCGATCGATCGCGTCGAGAATCTCTTTGTCTTTGGGCTGCTCGTGGCCGGAGAGGGGGACAAGCTTGGCCATGTTGACGCACTGATCGCCAATGCGCTCGATGCAGCGAATGACGTGAAGCAGCGCGGCCACGAGCCGCAAGTCCGTCGCCACGGGTGTCTGGGTCGCCAGCAGCGAAAGGACTCCCTGCCGTACCTCCAAGTACCGTCCATCGACTTGGTCGTCGCCTGCAACCACCATTCCCGCCAGCTCCACGTCCTGATACGAGAGCGCCTCGAGCACGCGGTCGAGCTGGCGGATATCGAGATCCAGGCCACCGAGCGCTTGCGCTTCGATGTCCTCGAGGTCCTCGTGAAACTGATGGCGAACCTCGTAGTGCATGGTGCCATCTAACCGACCTTCACGGTGACGTAGCGCTCGGTGAGCTCGTTGTCGGGCTTAGTGAACATCCGCGTGGTCGGGCCGTGCTCGATCAACTCTCCCTCGAGCATGAAGACGGTCGCGTCGGCAACCCTGGCGGCCTGCCGCATGTTGTGCGTCACGATCACGAATCGCAATTGGGCGTGGCTGTCGGCTAATCCGCTCTACGAGCTCCCGGCGACGCCGAAGGCCGCGCGCACCGCGACGCGGCTGGTGACCCGACTGCGCGCGGAGGGCGGCCACGGCGAGATCCTTCGCACCCGCCTGACCGACTCCAAGCAGGAGGCCACGGTCATCGACACGATCCAGCGCGAGCGCACCGACGGGTACCACGAGGTAGTCCAGAGCACGCGGCTGTTCGACGAGGAGCTCCAGTTCTAGCGTCGCCGCGGCGCGGCGATGTACACCGAGCTGGAGGAGTCCGACGCCGACCTGGGCCGCCATTAGAAGTGGCTCGCCGCCATCCGTGCGCGCGACTACTTCGACGCGCCCGGCGGTCACGAGGCGGTCCGAGAGCGAATCGCTGTCGGCCGAGCTCGACGAGTGCACTTCCGACAGCCGGCCCGGACTGCGCGCGGTCGAGGGAGGCACCGGCTGACGCACCGCAACCTCCGCCGCGATCCCATACGCGTTAAGGACGAAGACGAGCGGCGTTGCGCTTGGCTGTCGGAATTTCACAGTGGCGTTCACAAGTCGTTAACATCGCCGGTGCTCCCAGCCTATCGTGCGCCACACCGGAGGGAGTAGGCGGCTCGTCGCGGCTGATCGCGGCGCATCCGACACGACATTGGGCAGCTGCCCAGGTGAACGAGGAACTTTTGATGGCTTCGATCTCACGCCTTATGCGCGGCGCTGGGCGCGAGTACTTCGATCTGTTTGAGCGGGCTGGAGCGAACGTGGAGCGCGCTGGCGGACTGCTCGATGAGATGCTCGCGGGGTTTCCCGACAGTCAGGGGTTGGCGCAAGAGATCCTGGTCTGCAAGGGCGCCGGCGATCAGATCACGCACGAGCTGATCACGCGGCTCAACCAGACGTTCGTCACGCCGATCGACCGGCAAGACATTCTCGATCTCGCCTCGGCGCTTGACGACATCGTTGACTATGCCGAGGAGGTCGCCGACTACCTCGGGCTCTACAAGGTCGAGGCGCCGATGGCGCAGGCCCAGACCCTTGCGCATATTCTCCGGCAGGCAACACGGCAGATCGCGCTGGCGATCCCGCTGCTACGGGGCTTCGGTGACGTCAGGGAGCACACGGCGGAGGTGCGTCGCCTCGAGAACGCGGGCGATCGGATCGTGCGGGGAGCAATCGCCTCGTTGTTTGAGGGGGGCATCGATCCGATGGTCGTTATCCGCTGGATGGACATCTTCGAGCGTCTAGAGGAGGCGATCGACTCCACCGAGCGAGCGGCGAACGTCGTGGACGGGATCGTGATCAAAAACGCGTAGAGGGTGAGCGCGTCGGCGAGCGTGGTGGCCACAAGCCAGGAGTTGTTCTTCAGCTCGATCTCACGCTGGTGGGCTGGAGGAGCGGCCTCGCGCTCGACCCCGACCCATCGCGGACGGGATAGCACCGCATCCGTGGCAGGTAGTCGTCCGCCCCGCCTCGCACAACGCCAGTGAGCCACTGACCGCAACGTCCGGTTGTCCTGGGCCAGAACCGGCCCGAGTCATCGAAGCAGCAGGAGCCGCTGGCGCGTGGCTCCGGCGACGCCGATCGCCAAGCCAAGCACCCCGACGTCACGCAGAACCAGGTCTGACACTCGGGTCACCGGGGGGTGATCGGGCATGATCACCCGATGGCCGGCCCTGGGAGCAACGGCGACTTCAACGTTGCCCGGGTACCGACCCTCGTCCTGTTTACGCACCGCGCATTCGTTACGCACATCACGACGCTCGATCAGCTCACCAAGTTGCGCGAGAAGCGGAGAGGGATCGAGGTGCCGCTCAATGAAACCAACGGAACACCGAATCTGACCTTCCACTGCTCGGTTGTTTCCGCTGCCGTATGCGCCCACGGCGTCCCGTTCACAAGGTAGGCGGGCGTCGCACGTTTCCCGTGGCCCGAGCTTCGGCTCGGGCGACGGTGTTTCGCGAGCCGAGTCGAAGCCTCGACGCCGGACCGGTTGCGGGTCTTTGCTCGCCCGCTTCCCCACTGATCGCCAACGGCATCGAACGCGCTGCGGCATCTGAGCGAAGGCATCGCTCTCAGGCCCACTCCGCCAGATCGCCCCATCGGGCTAAGAGGTACGAGCGGCCTTGCCCTCGGCTATCGGAATCCCAGAATGCAGCAGTACGGCGTAGCGACCTACCGACCGAATGCGTGCTTTCCATTCGCGTATCTTGTCCCAGCTGAAGCTCGCTTCGCGACGAGGCCACGCGCCGCGCAGCGGCCAGCAACCCATTGAATCCAGACGATGCCGCCAGCTCGCGAACCCGGTGTTCGGCTGATGTGCGGGGCCCCGAGGTCGGCTCCCCGAGACTTTTCCGCTCAATGAGTAGTGGGCCGTCGGAGCAACGAAAATAACGCGATGCCGATCTCCATTGAGATAAAGCCGATCGGGGTGGTCCGATCGGCGCTTCGCGACCGGGGAGACGCGCCACGCCAGGCCTTCGAAGGAGCACCCCCCGCGACCCTTGAAATCAACCCAGGCCTGGCCTCAGCACTTCATCGAGTCACGCCCGGCTCGAAGCTGATCGTGGTGACGTGGCTGCACGAGGCCGATTGCAGCGTC
>DASYAP010000069.1:0-21565 GCA_036501265.1 Solirubrobacteraceae bacterium
GTCTTCCTCGTCCTCGTAGGGCATCAGCGCGAGTACCGGGCCGAAGATCTCCTCGCGCGCGATCGTCATCTCCGGGCTGACCTCGGAGAAGACCGTCGGCGCCACGAAGTAGCCGCGGTCGACTCCTTTGGGGAGGTCGGCACCGCCTGCCACCAGCTTGGCGCCCTCCTCGAGACCCTTGCGGATATAGCCGCGCACGCGCTCGAGCTGGGTCTCCGACACCACCGGGCCCAGCCGCGTCTCAGGCGTGAAGGGGTCCCCCGGTGTGAACCGCTGCGCAGCCGCCGCCGCGATCCGCTCCGCCTCCGCGAGCCGGGCCTGCGGCACCAGCATCCGCGTGAGCGCGCTGCAGGTCTGCCCCGAGTTCAAAAAGCACTTCGAGACGCCGTCGGCAACCGCCTGCTCGAGATCCGCGTCCTCGAGGATCACGTTCGGGGACTTCCCCCCCAGCTCGAGCGCCACCTTCTTGACGGTGGCCGCGGCCAACTCCGAGACGCGCCGCCCCGCCCGCGTCGAGCCGGTGAAGGAGATCATGTCGACTCCGGGGTGGGCGGCGAGCGCTTCCCCCACCACCGGGCCGTAGCCGGTCACGAGATTGAACGCGCCCACGGGGAGCCCCGCGCCATCGATGATCTCTGCCAGCACGAAGGCGGTGAGCGGCGCCACCTCGGAGGGCTTGACCACCACCGTGCAGCCGGCCGCGAGCGCCGGCGCCACCTTGGCGGCGATCTGGTGCAAGGGGTAGTTCCAGGGCGTGATGGCGCCGACCACGCCGATCGGCTCGCGTACCACCAACGAGTTGCCGACCTCCTCCTCCCAGGGAGTTTGCTCCATGACCTGCGGCATCGAGGCGAAGTCGGTGCGCGGCAGCCCCGCCTGGATCATGCGCGCGAGCTTGACCGGCATCCCCACCTCGTGGGCGATCAGCGCGGCGATCTCGTCCATGCGCTCGCCGATGCCGTCGGCGATCGCTTGAAGGGACTCGGCGCGCCGCTGCACGGGCGCCTGCGACCAACTCGGGAAGGCCTCGCGGGCCGCCTCCACCGCGCGCTCGACATCCTGCGCGCTGCCCTCCGGCACCGACCCGAGCGGCTCCTCAGTGGTCGGGTTGACCACCTCGATCTTGCCGGCGCCCGCGGGCGAGACCCACTCCCCACCGATGTAGAGCTTGTCGCGGACACTGGTGGCGTGATCGGTCGTGGTGGTCATCTAGATCTCCTTGGATTACGGGTTCTGTGACGCACGCCGGATTCCGGAGTGTTAGGTTTCCGAAGGACGCGATGGCAAGGCTAGCTTGCGCAATTGGAGCGGTTGCACTGAGCGCGACGGCGTGCGCGGTCGGGTTCGTGGGGTTGGCGAGCGCGTCGGGTGCGCATACGGGCAGCAAACCCGTGCTGCCCTCGAAGGACCCCTTCTACCGCTACGGCCGCCCGCTGGCGCCCATCGCGCCGGGGACCGTGCTCAAAAAACGCAACGTGAACATCGCCGAGAACGGCAACAAGACCCCCGTCAAGGCCACCCAGATCCTCTACCGGACGACCGGGGAACTTGGTCAGCCCGAGCTCGCGGTCACCACGGTGATCCGTCCCGCCGTGCCGGAGCTGTCCACGCGCATCGTCTCCTACCAGACCGCCTACGATGCTCTGGGTTCGCAGTGCGATCCGTCCTACACGCTGCGCGGCGGCAATAAGGGCGACAGCACGGCCCAATCCGAGGAGCAGATCATCCTCGGCTACGTGGCCCAGGGATACACCGTGCTGGTCCCCGACTACGAGGGTGTCAACCTGCGGTGGGTTGCCGGGCAGCAGTCCGGGTACGGAACGCTCGACGGCATCCGCGCCGCCGAGAATCTGCTCAAGCTGTCGCAGAGCAAGACGCCGGTCGGCCTGGTGGGCTACTCGGGCGGCTCGATCGCCACCGATTTCGGCGCCGAGGTCGCGGGCAAGTACGCACGTCAACTTCACATCGTCGGCGCCGCCGAGGGCGGCGTTCCCGTGGACCTTGCGCACAACCTGTTCTACATCAACGGCAGCCCCAGCTGGTCGGGAATCATCCCGGCGGTGCTGCTCTCGTTGGGTCGAGCGTTCGGCGTCAACATCGACCGGTATGCCTCCGCTTACGGGCGCAAGCTGATCGGCCAGGAGGAGGGCGGGTGCATCAATAACTACCTCGGCAAGTACCCGGGGCTCAAGTACCAAAAGCTGCTCAAGCCCCGCTACGTGCCGATCTTCTCGACCGAGGTCTTCGTGCGCATCGTCAACCGCCTGATCATGAGCCGCACCGGAACGCCGCGCGAGCCGATGTTGATCGGAGTGGGACAGGAGAAGGGCCAAAAGGGGGACGGCGTGATGGTTGCCGCCGACGATGAGGCGCTCGCGCACGCGTACTGCACGCGCAACGTCCCGGTCGTGTTCAAGCGCTTCAAGGGACTCGATCACACGGATGCCGCGGTCCCCTTCGAGGCCGCCGCGATGCCTTTCCTGGAGGACCGCCTCAATGGGCTCCCCGCGGTCAACGCGTGCAGCAAGATTGGACGCGGCGACTCCATCGCTCCGGTCAAGCGTCAGCACCACTGACGCGGGGTAGAGTTCGCGCATGGCGGTGAGCGCGCCTCGGCAGGCGGGGATTTCGGCGGTCGCGGGCTTGCCCACCGCTGCTGGGCGGGCGGTTCTCGGTGTACCGCGGGCGGTCAAAGACGCCATCTCCGCGGCGATCCCACCAGGCGACCTCGACGCCCGCGACACCGACTACATCCGCGAAACGCTCCCGGGCCTATGGCTGCTGGCCAGCCGCTACTTCCGGGCCGACGTGGACGGTCTGCACCACGTGCCGCAGGAGGGGCCGGTGCTGCTGGTCGGCAATCACTCGGGCGGGGTCGTGGCTCCCGACCTGTTCGTATTCGTGCTCGCCTTCAGCACCTACTTTGGGGTTGAGCGGCCCTTCTACCAGCTCGCCCACAACCTCGTCGTGGCCGGACCGACGGGCCAGCTCGTGCGCGGGTACGGCACTGTCGCGGCGAACACCAGCAACGCCGAGCTCGCGCTCAAGGCCGGAGCCGCGGTGCTCGTCTATCCGGGCGGCGATCACGACGTCTTTCGCCCCAGCTGGCAACAGGAGGAGGTCGACTTCGGCGGGCGCAACGGCTACGTGCGCACCGCGCTCAAGCTCGGCGTGCCGATCGCGCCCGTGGTCTCCATCGGCAGCCAGGAGACGGCTCTATTTTTGACGCGGGGCGAGGGCCTCGCCAGGCTGACGCGAGCCGATCGGTTGTTGCGTCTGAAGACCCTGCCGTTCATGGTGGGGCTGCCGTTCGGGCTTCAGCCGGCGCTGTTCGGGCACTTGCCGCTCCCGGCAAAGATCAGCGTGCGGGTGCTGCCGCCGATCGACCTGCGCGAGCGCTACGGCAAGGACCCCGATGTAGCCGAGGTCGACCGCGACATCCGCGCGCAGATGCAAGACGTGCTGACCTCGCTTGCCGAGGATCGCCGCCTGCCGGTGATCGGATGAGGGTCGAGCAACAAACACTGGTCGAGGCCCCACGCAGCCGGGTCTGGGAGGTCGTCTGCGACCCAAGTCGCTATCCGAAGCTTCTCGAGGGCATAACCACCTGCGACCCCGAGGACCCCGAGCGCGAACCCGGTCCCCGCGCCCGCTACCGAATCCGTTACCGCGTCGGCGCGACTGAGGTCTCAAGCGAAGTCGAGATCGTCGAGTACGACCCCGAGCGGGATATCTCCTGGACCTCGATCAGGGGGATCGAGCAGCGCGTGCACATGCGCCTGCGCGATGGCCGCTCGGGATGCACTCGGGTGCAGCTGCGCCTCTCCTACGGCGCCCCGGGGACATTCTTGGGGACGCTCGCCGAGCTGGTCTCTCGGGGCGAGGTCTCGGGGCTCGCGCGCAGGTGGCTCGAGGGGGTGAAGGCCGCCGCGGAGGGAAACGCGCCGCCGAGTGCTTCTGGCGCGGCCGGCGGCCTGGTCGTGCGGGCGCTGCACGAGGCGGGGAACGTGTGGGTGTTGACCCGAGCGGGACTGGTAGCGCCGATGCGGCCGGACAAGGTCGCTCGCATCGGGCTCGCCGCGGTGCGCTTTGGAGCGTCGCTCGCCACGGGCCTGGTGGCGGGCGCGATACGCCATCCAGAGCGACCCATGCTCATCGACGAGCTGGGGATGGTCACCTACGACGAGGTCGACAAGCGCACCAACGCGATTGCCCACGGGCTGCTCGAGGCGGGCGTGAGCGCCGGCGACCGGGTAGGCGTGATGTGCCGCGATCACCGCGGCTTCGTGGAGGCCGTCGTCGGGGTGGGCAAGATCGGCGCCGACGTCTTGCTGCTCAATACGTCCTTTGCGGGGCCCCAGCTGACCGAGGTCGCCAAGCGCGAGAGCGCCGCCGCGTTGATCTACGACGAGGAGTTCTCCGAGCTGGTCCATGACGCGGGGCGCCGGAGGCGCCGGTTCATCGGCTGGTACGACTCAGACGACCTCGCCGACCCGCGGCTCGAGGACTTCGCCTCAAGCGGCCACACCGCGGGTCCGCCGCGGCCGGAGCGCACGGGCCGGCTGACGATTCTCACCTCGGGAACGACGGGAACACCAAAGGGTGCCTCTCGTGAGCACACGCCTCTGACGCTTGACCCACCCGCGTCGCTGCTGGAGCGGATCCCCATGCACGAGGGTCAGCGGGTGCGTATCGGGGCGCCCCTGTTCCACACCTGGGGACTGTCCAATTTCGCGCTGGGACTGGCGCTCGGGTCGACCTTCGTGCTGCGGCGCAAGTTCGATCCCGCCCAGTGCCTGGCCGATATCGGCGAGCATCAATGCGAGGTGCTCGTGGTCGTGCCCGTGATGCTGCAGCGCATCCTGGCCCTTCCCCCTGCCGAGCGCGAGCGCTACGACGTAAGCTCGCTGCACGCGGTGTGTGCGAGCGGCTCCGCGCTGTCGGGCGAGCTGGCCAAGCAGTGGATGGACGAGTTCGGGGACAACATCTACAACATGTACGGCTCGACGGAGGTCGCGGCGGCCACGCTGGCGCGGCCGCGCGATCTGCGCGCTGCTCCGGGCACCGCCGGCAAGCCCACGCGCGGCAGCATCGTGCGCCTGTATGACGAGGAGGGGCGTCCGGTGCCCCAGGGAGACACGGGAAGGATCTTCGTGGGCAACGCGATGCTGTTCGAGGGCTACACGGGTGGCGGCGACAAGGACCGCATCGACGGCCTGATGGCCACCGGCGACATCGGCTACTTCGACCCCGCGGGACGCCTGTTCGTCCAGGGCCGCGACGACGAGATGATCGTCTCGGGTTCAGAGAACGTCTTTCCCAAGGAGGTCGAGGAGGTGCTGGCCGGCCATCCCGCGGTAGCGGACGCCGCCTGCATCGGCGTAGACGACGAGCAGTTCGGCCAGCGACTGCGGGCGTTCGTGGTGCTCAACGACTCTGGGAAGGCGTCGGAGGAGGAGCTCAAGGACCACGTGAAGTCGAACCTCGCGCGCTATAAGGTCCCGCGCGAGGTGGCCTTCCTGGACGAGCTTCCGCGCAACCCGACCGGGAAGGTGCTGAAGAGGGAACTCGCGGAGATGGAGTCATCTGCGGACTCGGAGACCGAGAAGGAGGAGAAGGCGGAGGCGAAGGCGTGACCAACTTCGCCGAGCAGCTTCAGGCCGGCGCCTCCGAGCATCCTGACCACCCCGCGATCAAGCTCGACGACCTCGCCCTCAACTACCAGCTGCTAGACGGGGCGACCGCGCGGGCCGCCGACCTGCTGCGGTCAAGGGGCGTCGAAGTTGGCGCCCGGGCCGGAATGCAGCTGCCCAACGTCCCCTACTTCCCCGTCGTCTACTTCGGAGCTCTGCGGCTCGGCGCCGTCGTGGTGCCGATGAACCCGCTGTTGAAGGAGCGGGAGATCGCCTACCACCTCTCAGACTCCGGGACGTCTGCTGCTCGGCTGGCACCAGTTCCATGATCCGTGCACGGCGGGCGCCTCGGAGGCCCGCGCGCAGTGCATATTGGTGGAGCCGGGGGAGTTCGAGAAGCTGTTGTTCTCGGCCGAGCCTGTTCGCGAAATCGCGCAACGATCCGACAACGATCCGGCGGTGATCATCTACACCTCAGGGACCACGGGCACCCCCAAGGGCGCGACGCTCACGCACGCAAACCTCACGGCCGGGGCGGACGTGGGCCGCGATCTCGTCGACGCGGGCCCGGACTCGGTGACGGTGGCGACGCTGCCGCTGTTCCACGTGTTCGGGATGAGCGCGATCATGAACGTGACTCTGCGCGCGCACGGACTGCTGACGCTGGTCCCGAGGTTTGATCCCGCCAAGGTGCTCGAGGTGATCGAGCGCGACGGCGCGACCACGTTCGGCGGCGTGCCGACGATGTACGCAGCGCTCCTGCACCATCCCGAGCGTGAGCAGCTCGATGTCTCGAGTTTGAATCTGTGCGTCTCGGGCGGAGCGCCGATGCCGGTCGAGGTGCTGCGGGGGTTCGACGAGGCGTTCGGCGCCAAGGTGCTCGAGGGGTATGGGCTTTCGGAAACCTGTGGGATGGGCACCTTCAACACCCCGGACCGCGAGCGCAAGCCGGGCTCGATCGGGGTCCCGATCGGCGGTACCGAGATCAGGCTCGTCGACGATTCGGGCGAGGACGTTCCCCGTCGAGCCGGGCGAGCTTGTGATGCGGGGGCCCTTCGTGATGAGCGGCTACTGGGACCGCTCTGAGGCGACCGAGGAAGTGATGCGCGATGGGTGGTTCCACACGGGGGACATCGCGACGGTGGACGAGGACGGCTATTACTTCATCGTCGACCGCAAGAAGGACCTGATCATCCGCGGGGGCTACAACGTCTACCCGCGCGAGGTCGAGGAGGTGGTCTACACGCATCCTGCGGTGCGCGAGGCGGCCGTGCTCGGCTTCGCGCACCCGTCGTTGGGCGAGGAGGTGGGCGCCGCGGTCGCGCTGCGGGACGGCTGCGAGGCGACCGCGGACGAGCTGCGCGACTACCTCAAGCAGCGCGTGGCCGCCTACAAGTACCCCCGGGTGATCTGGATCGTGGACGAGTTGCCGAAGGGGCCCACGGGCAAGATCCTCAAGCGCGTGATCGAGATTCCGGAGGCGGTGAAGGCGGGGTAGGTCGCTTGGGGGGCTTGGCGGGGGCTTGGGGGGCTCGCGGGGGGGCTTGGGGGCTTTTGCGGGGGCCTGGGGGCCTTGCGGCCTTTGAGGGCGTGGCCCCCGGTCGCCGACCATCAGCGCGTCCCCCTCCGGGAGCAAAACTCGCATCACCACGGGCCCGCCCGAAAGGTATTGCGAATCATGCTCGCCTATCGAGCGTTTTTCGCAAACGGCCCCCGCGCCCGCCAAGGTGATGCGATTTTGGCTCGCTCCCCTGGACGAGCGCGTCCGCGAGCGCGCGCGATCCGTTTCCAATCACGGGTTCCCCGTGCGAAACCAGGACGTGTTCGATCGGCAGCTCTTGGAGAGGGCGAAGCAGATGTTTGAGCTTTGGCTGCGTCATCCCATGGTGCAGCCACGACTCGGGGCACAGGCGCAACCCCCCGTCGTCGCCGCCGAGGATGCGGTCGCCAGGTATCAGAGCCCTCGGCCCGGGCAGCCAGAACACCGTCTCGCCCGCGCGACGCAACACGAACGACTCGACTCCCTGGGGCAGGTTGGGCTTGGCGCGCGATGTCGAGGCGCCGTAACGACCTGCGACTTGGTCGCGGCTGCGGCGGTGCCAGTGGATCGTGGTGAGCACGTGAACCGGCCGGTCCTGGACGCGCTGATCCGCCCAGGTCCAAAACTCCCTCGGGTCGGGCGGAAGCTGCGGGTCGATGAACGCCGCGCTTTCGTCGGTCGTGTAGAGAACCGAGCCCACCATCTGCGGCCAGTAGTTCGGGCTCTCGGGTGAGACCCTCGCCGGCCACTCGGGGTGAGGGGCGGTCCAACGCCAAAGGCCGGGCGCGATCTGTTGGATGTATCGCGGCACAGGAGGGTGGTCGCGGCTGATATCGGCTAGCAGCGCCCGCTACCCCGCCTGAGTCGACCCCGCCAGCTCTTCGAGCGAGACATCCGAGCTTGCAAGCGCCGCGCGATCGACCTCTCGTCTGCAGCGGATTAGCGCCTGCACCTGGTCGTTGACGTCCCACACGTTGACGTTCATGCCTGCGATGACCCGACCGTCCTTCAGCCAGAAAGCCACGAACTCGCCGCCCTCCCGGTCGCCGCGAAATACCACCTCGTCCCACGTCGTCGCGTGACCTGAATGCTCCATGCCGACGTCGTACTGATCGGAGAAGAAGTACGGGATGCGGTCGTAGCGGGCCTTGTCGCCGAGCATGGCGCCCGCCGCAGCCGGGCCCTGGTTGAGCGCGTTTGCCCAGTGCTCCACGCGGACGTGCTCCCCGAAAAAGGGATGCCAGGCGCTGGCGACGTCGCCTGCTGCGAACACGTTGGGGTTCGAAGTCCTCAGCGAAGCGTCGACGACGATACCGTCGCCGACCTCGAGGCCGGCACCGTGCGCGAGGTCCGTACGCGGCGCCACTCCGATGCCCACCACGGCGAAGTCGCACTCGACCGTCCGCCCGCTGGTGGTCCGGACGCGTGCGAGCCGTCCGTCGCCTTCGAACGACTGGACGCCATCTTCGAGCAACAGATTGACCCCGTGGCCGGCGTGGACGTCGCGGTAGAACGCCCCGATCTCTTCACCCAGGATGTTCTCGTAGGGCACCTTGAGAGGGTCGATCAGCGTGACTTCGGCTCCCTTCTGGCGCGCCGATGCGGCCACCTCGGTGCCGATCCATCCCGCACCCACGACCGCCAGGCGGGCGCCACTCTGCAGGCGCTCGCGCAGCGCCTCGGAGTCGGCCATCGTGCGCAGGTAGTAGATCCCCTGGAGGTCATCCGCCCCGGCAACGGGAATGCGGCGGGGCTCGGCGCCGGTGGTCAGCAGCAGCTTGTCGAAAGAGAGCACCTCGCCGCCGGCGAGCGTGACGGTGCGCGCAGCGGGGTCGATCGCACTCGCATCGGTCTCGGTACGCAGCTCGATCTCGTGCTCGCGGTAGTAGTCCTCCGGGTGCACGTAGGCCTTCTCGCGCTCGGACTCTCCACGCAGGTAGTCCTTGCTGAGCGGTGGGCGCTCATACGGCCACCCGGGCTCGGCGCCGATAAGGATCACCTTTCCGTCGAAGCCACGCTCTCGCAGCTCACCGGCAGCCCGCGCCCCGGCCAGTGCCGCCCCAACGATCACGAATGTCTGGTTGCTCATCTCTCCCTCTCACTGTTGCGTTAGGGGCTAAGCGTCGCAGGTGAACGCGGCTCTTACCGAACTAGCCACCTGACGGGCGAACGAGACGCCGACTCAGTGCGTCGGGGCGGCCTTCACGCGATCGCGACCAATACGCCCGCAAAGACAAGGTAGGCGCAGACAATCAGAACCCCGTGCACACGGCGGAGCCCGCTCGACAAATATGCACACCCGAGCACGAACACGGTGAGCGCGAGGTAGTAGACCGCCACAAAAGTCGCCGCCCCGGAGAGAGCGCCCAGGCTCAGGAAGGTGGCCGGCAGCAACAGACCTGCCGCGACGTTGAGCGCGTTGCTGTTCATGGCCGTGCTCAGGGTGGCCGCGCCGCGGCCTCGCGCCGCCAGGTAAACGGCGGCGACCGCATTGGGCAGGCTGGTGACGCCGGCGAGAACGAGCCCGCCGACCAGCGTCTGCGGGATTGCGTGACGCGTGCCGAACGTTGAGGCGGCCTGCTCCATCGCGACGCTTGCTCCGACCACGACCAACACCGCCACAAACGCCACGGCCTCGTCGCGAGTCAGAGCAGGTCGTGCATCGAGCGCCCCGCTCAGTTCGAGCTCCTCCTCGTGTACCGCAGTGGCCAGCCACTTTGCCCAAGCACGAGGAAGGCCAAGCCGATCGAGACGGTTGGGCCGGACGGCAAGCACGACCACGTAGGGAGCGAGAACCGCGATGACCGCGACGAGCCCGACCGCCGGTTGGATCGCCCCCAGAACCACAAGGACGCAAACGACCGCGACCCCAAGTGCGACTACTCCCTCGAGCACGACCACCCGCCGATGCAAAGCGATCCTCCCGGCGACCACCGAACTCAGGCCGAGCAATGCCGCCAGGTTGAACACGTTCGAGCCGATAACCACGCTGGCGCCGATTCGAGATTGGTGCCCCGCCAACGCGGTCACGGCGGCGGTCAGCTCGGGTGCATCGGCCGCCAGCGCCGCGACCAATCCCAGCAGCCCCTCGGTCAACGCAAGCCGCGCGCCGATCCGCTCGAGCCTCGAGACGAGCAGCCAGCTGGTGCCGAGGCTCACTCCGGCGCCCGCGAGGAACACAACCACCAACAGGGGGTCGGACAGGCTCACCGAAGCGGGGGGTCGTCGTGACGACGATGACGCGCGCGCGCGGGCGCAAATCGGCGCGGACAGGAGTGCGTGCTGTGGAGCTGGTATGGCGACATGACGGTCTTCCCCGTGTGGGGATGCCGACCAGACTTCCCGGCGCTCCGGCGCAGACAATACCGCCGAGCGCAGTACACGTCACTCGGCTACTCGAACTTGATGCGGGTGATCTCCATCGTGGTCTACCGGTGCGGATCGCGGACGCGGTGCGCAGCATCCAGAGCGAGCTCACGGGAAGCTGGAGAGGCTGGAATTCCGTGGCTCGATCAGGTCGGTCTTGGGACGGATGGGAAGGACCACCGGCGCGCGGGGAGTCTGATGGAAGTTGAAGTCGTGGACCAGATTGCCTAGCTGGGGCGCGTCTTCGCGCACGTCGGGGCGCGGGTCCGGGCGCCCGTCGGTGCGAGGATCTATGCGCGCCCCACCGAGGAAGTCGTCCTCGATGAACTTGGCGTAGGCGTCGAAGCTGAGCGTCTGGTGGTCGATGAAGCCTCGCTTGGCGTATGGGCTGATGACCATGGCCGGCACGCGCAACCCGTACCCGTTCATGTCTACGTGTGGCGGGGCGACGCTGTCGTAGAAGCCACCCCAGTCGTCCCAAGCGACGAAGATCGCGGTGGACTTCCAGTCGGGGCTTTTCATGATCGTGTTGATCAGTCCGGTGACGTAGGACTGGCCGGCGCTGACCAGCCCCGGCGGGTGCTCGGAAACCCGCTGCGTGGGCGTGATCCAGGAGACCGCCGGCAGCGTTCCCTTGTGCGCCGCCGTGAAGAACTGCCTAAGCGATTGGATGTCCGAGAGCTGATGGTTTTGGCGAACGGTCTCGAAGTACGGCAGCGGGTTCCAGATCCCCGGTGTCTTGGCCCCCTGAGGAACCGGTGCGCATGCCATCGCGGCGCTGTTCGGGCAGTCGGGCTCAGCGCCCTTGAACACGTAGAAGCGCCACGGGACGTGGTATTTGTGAAGCAGATAGGTCAGATCGGTCCACGCGTAGATGGGCGGTCGCTTACGGGGCGACCGTCTCTTCCCGAAATCGGTCGGCGTCTCTGGCTTGTTGTGGACGTTGGTGCAGCTCATCGGATTTCCGTTGAGGCAGCGTGCCGCCCACAGGGAGACCAGGTACAGGTGCGAGGGCAGGCTCCAAGCGAGGTCTGACTGGAACATGTGGTCCTGAAGCACGAAATCCCGCGCGTAGGCCCAGTAGTTGGGAAGGTCCCTGCCGTTGTGGTAGCCCATCACGTCGGGTTTTCCGCCCACCGAGGTGCCCGAGCACTCCGGGTTCAGGCTCGCGATCTGGCAGCGTCGTAACCCCCTCTTCTGCTCGGCGATGAAGCCGTTCATGGCGCCTCCGTTGATGGCCCCGAGCGCGCTGGAGTAGGAGTGCGGACCGCCGTGATTCAAGTCCATGCGGTCGTGGAACGGCCGCACACATCCCTGTCCGAAGTGATGCCGCCGGTGCCGGTGCCGGTGGCGGTGGCGGTGGCGGTGGGCCGCGCGCAACGCGGCCGGGGACCGCGGCAGACACGGGACCTTGCCGGGGTTGCCCGCGAGCCCCGGGATCCCGTCCGCCCCTGGGAAAGTCCCGAAGTAGGAGTCAAACGACCGGTTCTCCTGCATGATGATCACCACGTGGCGGATCTTGTGGATCCCGCGGAGACTGGGCTCGGGCGGCGTGTGGAAGTTGGTCTTGATCTCGCCATGCGACTTCGAGGTCGACGCCCCGCCGCACGCGACCACTAGCCCCAGGCAGGCGGCAACGATCGTCAGCGCGCCGAGCCACCACGCCCTTCTAGCGGGCATGGGCTGCAGGCGATGTCTGGGGCGGGGCGGTGGCATGGCTCGAGAGGCCTCCACCCCAGATCCCGTGCTGGGCACGGCAGCGGACCTCGTCGCTCGGCGGCAGTCTACCCAGCGAACGCCCTGTTACGCGCCAGCCTCAGCGTCCAAGCGAGCGCCGCAGCAAGAACCGCAGCAAGCCGACCGCAGCCACCGCAGCCGCAGCCCCCGCGACGGTGAGCGCGACCGAACGTCCGACGGCGGCGGTGGCCGCCAGCACAACCACCGCGGCGATCGCCACGGCCGCGATCCCGACACCGGCGAGCCACGCTGGGTCGCGGCGCGGACCGGTCAAGGCCTCCGCGCAGAGCAGCACAGCGGCGGCGATCGCAGGCACGAGAAAAGTCGCGGTCATGCCGCCCACGCCAGAAAGGTCATCCCGCCAGCGGCCTCCGCAGCATGCGCTTCACCTCAGAGGTGGCGGCGAGCGGCACCTGCAGCGGCTCGTCGTCGCGCCAGCGGGCGACCGGAGCGCCCAGCTCCCGCAGACGCGTGCGCAGCGCCTCGCGCTGCAGCATCCACAGGCGGTAGGCGAGCTCACCCGAGCGGCCCGCGCCGGCTTCCGCGAATGGCTCGGGCGAGACCTCGACCACCGTCAGGTCGAAGCCACGCGCCCGAAGATCGAGCAACGCGTTGATGTAGCGGTCGTCGAGCAACGGCGAGATGCCGATGATCAGCGCCTTCGGCGGCAGCATCCGGCGCGGGACGAACGACACGTCCTTGTGGGCGTAGGAGAAAACGACCTCGCTGCCCAGCAGGGCGTCGATGATGCGGTAAAGCTGTTCGAGACCCAGCCGCGGCCGTACCCCAATCAGCGTCCCCCCAAAGCCGACCGCACCGACGCGGTCCTTGCGCGCCAGGTAGGCGGCCGCGAGCGAGGTGGCAGCCCTGACGGCCAAAGCAAGCGTTCCTCCTCCGCCCGTGCCTTCAGCCTCGGCAAACGTGTCCAAGAACAGAATCACGTCGGCGTTGCGCTCGGGGTGGCGCTCGGAGACGTAGGGGGTGCCGCGCCTCGCGGTAACGCGCCAGTTGATCCGGCGCAGCCGGTCGCCTGAGACAAACGGGCGGTTCTCCGCAAATTCGATTCCCTCGCCACGATCCCGTGCGGTGCGGCTGCCCGTCGTGGCCTGGAGTTCGAGCGGCGCGAGCAGCAGGCGGAGCGTTTCGCGGCTTGGTAATGCGCGCAGCCGACCCAAAGTGACGCCAGACAGTTCGTACCTGATCAGCCCGAACCGGTCCGTGGCCCGAGCGCGGAGGGAGCCGAGGTCGTATGCCCCCCAGCGGCTCGCGCGCAGCTCGAATTCGACCTCGCACAGGCCACCCGCCGCGAGCCGCCTCGGCCAGCTCAGAGGCACCCCGGCCACGACCACGCCTGCGCCGAGTGCAAGCTCGAGCTGTAAGCCGTCGACCGCAGAGCGTGCCGTGAGAGTCACGCAGCCAGGGACCGGCTCGTTTTCGAGCGCCCGCCGGCGCGCGACGGTCACCTCGACAGTGAGCTCCGGCCTGCGGGTGAGCACGAGCCCGACCGCGACGTAGACGGCGAAGGGCGCCGCGAGCGCGACCAGCTGGGGCAGTCCAAGCGCCAGTCCCGCCACCGACCCCACCGCGGCCGCCGCGACGTAGAGCTGCAGCTTGCGGGTGGGCGATGCTCGCATGGCCCTCGGCGCTCAGCGCCCCGGTTCGGTCGGCGGCGTGGGGACCGACTCGAGGCACTCGCGCACCACGTCGTCGCTATCGACCTGCTGGACCCATAGCTCAGGCCGCAGCGTCAGCCGGTGCGCCAGCGCTGGCACGGCGAGCGCCTTGACGTCGTCAGGCACGGTGAAGTCGCGCCCGTCGAGGACCGCGCGGGCGCGCGCGAGCTTCATCAGCGCGAGCGTCCCGCGCGGACTAGCCCCTACCTGCACGCTGCGGCTTTCCCTGGTGGCACCGGCGACGGCGACGATGTAGCGACCAACGCTCTCGGAGACGTGGACGCGCTCGATGGCCCGCTGCATCGCCAGCAGCTGCTCGCGGCTGACCACAGGACGAAGTTCGGGTTCATCGGCCTGGCGCTCCAAGCGCCGCTCGAGGATCACCCACTCGTCCTCGGCGGAGGGGTACCCGACGCGTAACCGGATCAGGAAGCGGTCCAGCTGGGCTTCCGGCAGCGGGTAAGTGCCCTCGTACTCGATCGGGTTCTGGGTTGCGAGCACCAGAAAGGGAGGCTCCAGATGCCGCGTGCGCTCCTCGACGGTGACCTGGCGCTCCTGCATCGCTTCCAGCAGCGCGGCCTGCGTCTTGGGCGGCGCGCGGTTGATCTCGTCGCCCAACAGGACGTTGGTGAACACGGGGCCGGGCCGGAACTCGAACTCGCTGGTGCGCTGGTTGAAGATGGACGAGCCGGTCACGTCTGAGGGCATCAGGTCGGGCGTGAACTGCACACGCGCGAACTGCGCGCTCGTGACCGCGGCAAACGAGCGCGCCATCAGCGTCTTGGCGAGGCCCGGGTAATCCTCGATCAGGACGTGGCCGTCGGACAAGAGCGCCATCAGCGCGAGCGCAAGCGCGTCCCGCTTGCCCACGACGGCGCGTTGCACCTCGTCGAGGATCGCGATCGCGTGCGCCGCGACCTGGTCCAGCTCGAGCATCTCGACGCGCTCGCTCACAGTCGCTCCAGCTTCCGCACCAGCCGCTCGAGCTCCGAGAGCGTGAGCCCGGGGGCGCGGCGGTCCTGCGGCCTTGGTCGATCGGGGCGCACGACCTCCCACAGCTCCTCACCCAGCAGCGCCCTCGCCCGCTGAGGCTCCGAGTCCAGACGGACGCCCTCGCGGCGCAGGAGCGGATCAGCGATTGCACGCAACAACGGCCTCACCCGTACTTGTACATCCCCTGCCGACTGGCGCCCTGCGCCGACCACCCGCTCGATTCGCTGCAGTGCGGCAGGGCGCGAGACGGAGCGGCGACTGCCTCTCGCGCGCGGCCGTGGATACCCCCGTGGCACGAGCGCCGCCAAAACCAGCGCGCCGACCACGATCGCGGCGACCTCTAGCACGAGGCTCATCGACGTCTCTCCGAATGCGTCATCATCCCCGGAGCTCTTCTCGAACCGCGCTCAGCGCAGCGATGGCCTGCTCGCGCAACGGCTCACCGACACGCCCGACACCGAACCGCGCCCGCTCAAACAGAGTCGTGAGCGTCTGGAGGGGCCGCGCGCTCAGCTCCAGGTGGTTGTGGGCGCGGCCCGAGTACTCGCGCGGCGCCTCCCAGGCGCGACGCGGCAGACCCGCGTCCGCGAGCGTGGTCTCCATCCTGCGATAGGCGGCGATCACCGCGCGCCGGGGATCGGGCTCGCCGCGGAGGTCGTCCAGGGATGCCTCGACAGCCTCGCTCAACGCGGCCGTGTTTACGTCGGGTGCGGGCTCGGCGCCTTGGCCGAGACGGCCCCGGTAGGCGACCACCAGCAAGACGGCGCCGGCGCCAAGCAGGACTATTCCGACCACCGTTGGCAGGATCCAAGTCGGCGGCGTGTATGAAGAGAAATGGCCCGGCTTGGGCGCCCTCCCCGCCCGCGGCACCACGTTTCCGCTGGGCTTGATCGGCGTCCGCGCACGAGAGCCCTCGATCGCGGCGACCACGAGCACCGCGCCCAACACGAACGGAACCAGCAACGCCACGAACTTGGCCGTCCGCGAGATCCGGAACTCCCTAACCAGCTCGTCGTCCTTCTTCCGGCGACGTAACAGCGGCCAGTCAACGGCCACCAGGATCCCGACCAGCGCCACCACAGCGCCCGCAGCGACCAGCGCCAGCGCCCACGGCGGAGCGTTTATCTGCGACTGCCCACCGCCAGCCGGGGGCACCGTTTGTCCTTCGCCGCTGAGCGGCTTGCGGCTCGCGATCGCGGTCACCAGGAGCAGGCCGACCACGATCACAGCGGCGGCCAGCGCCACCGGTGGCCCCCCCTTGCCTCTCTGCGCGAACGCTCTCAGCTGCAAACCTCCGTCATCTCACGCCCGTCAGGGCGTCGACGAGCGCGCCCTTGGTCGCCTCGAGCGCCTGGGGCATGACGCGGGTGTCGGCGAGCACCGGCATGAAGTTGTTGTCCCCCTGCCAGCGGGGAACGACGTGCAAATGGAGGTGGTCGGCGATCCCGGCGCCCGCCACCTCGCCGAGATTGAGCCCCACGTTGAACCCCTGCGCGGACATCGCGTCGCGCAGCGCCGCGACGGCCCGCCGCGCAAGCGACAACAGCTCTCCCGTCTCCGCCTCGTCGAGCTCCTCGAGCTCGCCCACGTGCCGTAGTGGGGCCACCATGACGTGCCCGGACGCATACGGGAACGTGTTGAGGATCGTGAAGCAGTGCTCGCCCCTGTCCACCACCCACTTGGCGTGTTCCTCCTCTCCTCGCGCGGCCGCACAAAAGACGCAGCCAGAACCCTTATCGGAAACGATGTACTCGAGCCGCCACGGTGCCCAGAGCGATCGTTCTGGCATAAAGTCGAGTCTATGTCGCAGACATCCGGGATGACCCAAGAGCAGACCAAGGGGTACGTGGGTGCCCTCGCGGAGCTCGCCGTGCGCTTCGGTGCCAACGTTCAGCCGGGCCAGGTCGTGGACCTTTATTCAGAGCCTGGGAAGGAGGCCGTCGCCCGCGCGGTGGCCGAGGAGGCGTACAGAGCAGGAGCGAAGTTCGTCGATCTGCGGGTGTTCGACCCCTACCTGAAACGGGCTCGCGCCCAGTACGCGGACCCGGACACGCTGCGGTTCGTGCCGCCGTGGTACGGCGAGCGGACACTCGCTCTGGGCGACTGCCGAGCGGCTCGGATCATGCTTACCGGACCGGTGGCCCCACGCATCATGGAAGACGTCGACCCCGCGCTCGCGGCGAGGGACATGCTTCCCGCGACCCCTGAGTCGCTCCAGGTCGTCAACCAGCGAACCACTAACTGGACGATCGTTCCCTGTCCCACGCCGCAATGGGCACGACTAGTCCACCCGGACCTCGAACCAAATGAGGCTCCGGCGCGTCTGTGGGACGAGGTTGCGCACGTTTGCCGCCTCGACGAACCGGATCCGCCGGCGGCCTGGCGGACGCGGCTTGACCGGCTTTCTGAAATCGCCGCGCGCCTCGACGGCCTGAGGCTCGATTCGCTGCGCTACTCGGGGCCCGGGACGGACCTGACCGTCGGGCTGCTGGATACGAGTCGCTGGATCTCGGGTCAGATGAAGACGGTGGACGGGATCGACCACTGCCCGAACGTACCCACCGAGGAGATATTCACCACGCCCGACCCCGAGCGGGTCGAGGGCGTGGTGCGCTCGACCAAACCGCTGTTCACCTCGAGTCGTCTCATCACCGGTTTGACGGTCCGGTTCGAGGGCGGCCGCGCGGTTGCAATCGATGCCGACCTGGGCGCCGAAACGCTCCGCGGACTCTCTCAGCGCGATCCCGGGGCCGCCCGTCTGGGCGAAGTCTCGCTGGTCGATCGCGAGAGCCGCATCGCGGCGATGCACATGGTCTTCTACGACACGCTCATCGACGAGAACGCCGCGAGCCACATCGCGCTTGGACACGCCATCGAGGAGGCGGTGCAAGATGCGGATCTGGAACGCGTGAACCGCTCCGAGATCCACATCGACTTCATGATCGGCTCTGACGAGGTCGCTGTAACGGGCGTCGCGCGCGACGGACGCGAGGTCCCGTTGCTGCGCGGCGGAGACTGGCAGATCTAGGAAAGGCCCCGATCCCGGGAAGCGACCCCATCCCCGCGGTCGCGGGCGCTAAGGCTTGTACGCCCGCAGCAGGTATCCGCTTCGACCGGGGCTCAACACCTGCACCGGCTCAAACCCGCTGGCCCCGAACATGAGCTCGAGCTCGCGCCGGCTGTAGTTGAAGATCGGGCAATCCCCGATCCACTTGTAGCGGACCTTGCGCACCGGCCCTTTGAGCAGCGAGAAGGTGGGAAACGACCCGACCACGCAACCGCCCTGCGCGCACAGCGAGAACATGCGGCGAGCGAAGCGGTGGGGCTCGGGGAGGTAGTCGAAGAGACCGAGGGCTAAAACCACGTCGAACGGCCCCTGCAGCGGGGCGGTCAGAAAGTCCTCGACCAGCAGCTGCACCCGGTCGGAGAACGGCGCAAGGCGCGCGCGGGCCAGCTCGATCATCGGCTCGGAGAAGTCGACTCCGACATAGTGACCGGCGCCAGCTGCGAGCACGAACTCGCCGATGCGGCCGGACCCGCAGCCGACGTCCAGCATTCGCGGCTGTGAGTACTCGCGCACGGTCTGCACGGCCAGGTTGCGGCGGCGCATCAGGCCCGGCCGCAGCAGCCGCGCCAGCGGGCGCTCGTCCTCATAGAGGTCGTCGAACGCCTGCGCCCGCTCCCGAAAGCGCCTGCGGACGCGCTCGGGCGCGGCGGTCGCGCTAGGCCCCTGCGCCTGAGAGCCTCGCATGCGCGTCACCATAGGGTATCAATTGGAAGCGCTCGGCGATCGCCCGCAGCATCACCGGCGCCCGCCGGCGAGCGCTGTTGCGCTGGGCCGCGCGAGCGTATGCGTGGAGGCGCGCCCTGGGCTCGCTGGCCGACCCGAGCCGCGGCCTCAGGGGCCTCGGGTCAAGCTCGTGGGGATGCAGGTAGAGGCCCGCGAATGACCCGGCGCGCTCGAGTCCCTGGAGGATGAGCGAGCTCGGTAGCACGGACCAGTACGAGGCGCCGCCGATCGGTATCGCGCCCGCGCGCGTGTGCCAGACGGCGACGGGGAACTCCCACAGCCGCTGCCCGCCGGCCAGCTCGAGTGGGTGGGGCGTGCCCTTGGCCGCCTCCGGGCGGTCGCGCAGCGCGGGGGAGTCGTGAGCGCTCGCGTCGTAAGCGAATCCCTCCGAAGCGAGAACTTCGTACGCCCAGTCGCTCGCACGCGTGATCGAAAACGCGGGGGCTCGGTAGCCACTCGGCAGCCGTCCCGTCAGCTGCTCGATCGTCCCCCTGGCGGCGCGCAGATCGGCCTCGAACTCGCGCGGACTCTGCGTGTGAACGAGCACGTGGCCGTCGCCGTGGCAGCCGATCTCGTGCCCGCGCGCTGCCACCTCCTGGACAAGGTCTGGGTATGCGCGCCCGGCCATCCCGAGCACGAAGAAGGTGGCCTTGAGCTCGAGTTCGTCGAGCAGATCGAGCAGCGCAGCGGTCTGTCGGGGTAGCGCGGGGCCGGGCCGCTCCCAGCCGTCTGCCCCCACGCGCCGGTGCACGAGCTGGTGCCAGTCCTCGAAGTCGATCGAGAGCAGCAAGGTGGAGCGTGGTGCGCTCACCGCTACGCTTGCACCTTCCGGAGAGGTGCCGGAGTGGTTGAACGGGCGCGACTGGAAATCGCGTAACGGGGGTTGACCTCGTTCGGGGGTTCGAATCCCCCCCTCTCCGCTGGACTTTGCAGGGGTCTTGTCCACGCGTGACCCCCTTGCGTGACCCCTTTCGGCCACACGTCCGGTGCGAGGTAGGTGTCTAGGCGAGCGGCATCCTCCGCGTCGCGGTCGGGCGGCACGTGCAGGTAGCGCTGGCTCTGGCGGATGTCGGAGTGCCCGGCCGCGTGGTGCAGCGTGCCGATGTCCCACACCCGCCCCCAGTGCGTGAGGCAGTGATGGCGGGCGTCGTGCAGCCCCGGCGCCGCCATCCCGTTGGCCTCCCACTCGGTGGTCAGCCCCGCCTCCTTCCACGCCTGCTTGGTATGGCGGTGAAGCGTCTGCGGAACGAACGTCCGCTCGCCCGTAATCGATGTCGGAGCGGCCACGGTGCGGTTGCGAACGCCTACGCGCAGGCGGTCGCGCCAACGGATCGCGTCCTCGGGCTTGCGAAAGCTCTTGCGCAGTTTCCGCGCATCCTTCGCCTTGACGACCGCCTCGTACGAAGGCGTGCAGTCACAGCTCCCGCCGCTGCGCTTGGCATACCTGCGGCCATGTCTGGATCGGATGCATTCCGAGAGCGCCATCAAGACGCCAGCGGCGGCGGAGTCCGTGCTGTGGGGTGCTTGGTGCTCATGGAGCTAGTGCGTCCTTGGCCCGGGGCGCCGGGGTTCACGCACGCGGCGCAACGTTCTCTCGGTGCCGCGCATCCTACGCCGCGCGGGCCTCCACGACCGCGCTCTCGGCCAGGAACCGCTCAAGCTCGGCGTGTGGATAGAGAGTCACGGTTCCGACATGGACCGTGGCCAGGCCGGATGTGCTCGTCGAAGATCTCTAGCGATACTCCGCACGCTGCGGCCGCGGCTGCCCGTCGCAGCGCGAGCGCTGGCACCGCCACCTCGACGCGCGGGCGGCTCATGCCAGGCCCGCTGCCTCCCCGGCCGCTACGCGGAAGAACCCGCCGTGCCGTGCTGGCGTTGCCGTCGGCTCAACGCGCATCGACTGCCGGACCGCAGATCCGCGAGGCGTCTTGCTGTTCGCAGCCGGCAAGAGCGCACTCTACCCACGCCCGCGCGTCGCTATCTCGGCAATTCAGCGGCCGAGGGGCGTCAATGTGCTTCGGTGGCCGCGGACCGTTCGGCATCGGCTGTGGTGAGACGCTGCAGGGAGTCGTGAGCGAGCAGCCACGCTCCGTCGACCTGCCGTTGCAGGAGCCCTGCGGCCCGCAGGGCTCTGAGGCCCAGAGTTACGGTGGGTCGGCGGGCTCCGATGAGATGCCCGATCGTTTCGTGGGTAAGGGGGAGATCGATCCGGACCCCGGCTGAGAGCACGCGGCCCCACCGATCCGCCAGGTGCCAGAAGAGCGCGAGAAGGCGATCCTCCACGCGAGCGAGCTGTGAGATCGCTTGATGCGCGCCGGCGTCGCCGATCTGTCCCATCGCCTGGGCAAGCAAGCGCCCGCCCAGTTGCGGCCAGCGGCGCGAAGCCGCCAGGACGCGGTCGTCGAGCAACGCGAGCACGGCGGTCCCGGGCACCGACATCGTGGCCAACGCGGGCAAACAGCGCTGATGGCTGGCGCTGCGCAGTTCCAACAGATCGCCCGGTCCGCACAGCTGCGCGGAAACGTATGGGCCGAGCATCATCTGGCGAAGCACGACGCCATCGATCACCAGCAGCCCGATCAGCGAGCCGGTCAACCGGTCGTCATTCGCGCATGCCTCGGAGTCCCACTGGCCCCCCTGGACCCTGATCGCGGGCGCGACCAGCGCGCCCAGCGCGAGCTGCATCTGATCTGAGGCCAGATCGGCCGCGAGGTCCGGGTTGATCTTCAGCAACGCGACGTTCCCGGCCTGCTCATGAAGCGCCGCAACGCTCGGAGACATAGCGCGTCGGCCGTTGCTAGGCGCCACAGCCACATGGCCGTCCGGGGACCGA
>DASYAP010000070.1:0-5432 GCA_036501265.1 Solirubrobacteraceae bacterium
CTCTTCATGGATTCCTCGCTGTTCTTTGCCTGTTTCGGAACACGCTACGACGTGCTGTAGTAGTGCCTTTGGGGCTTAAAGACCCCGCCGCGCCCGAAACCTTCCCCGATCCCCAACAAATCTCCGAGGCCGCGTAGTAGACGGGAAGTTTTGTGTCCCGGACAGCCTCTAAGTAGTCAACCGGCCTGATCTACTACGACGAGTAGCAGGCAAGCGGCAAGCCATCTCGCACCAAGGAGTTGACGAAATGAAACTGCGGACATCTTCGCGTCGGGCAGCCGGTCGGCTAGAACTGCTGGACGCCCAGCTCGAGAGCTACGTGAACTGGCGCGCTGAGAGCCGCTCTGTGGCCGAGTCCTATCGAAAGTGGCGGCACGCCACCAACAAGCAGCGAAGGATCGCGTTCGATCGATATGTCGCCGCGCTTGACCGCGAGGAGGTCGCCGCCTGTGACTACCGGCGTGCGACCGAGCTCGTCCACGAAGCGTAGAGTTGCTGCCGGTGGCGGCTGCCTCGAACGTCACGAGCGGCTGGACAAGGCGACCTGCCCGCTCGGTTCGGGACCCCGGCAGCGCTCGCTAAGCGCTCACGCTAGAGCCCCGACCGTTTGCGCACGAGGCGGAAGCTCAGCAAGCCGAGTGAGGCGGGGATCATCGCAAGCACGACGATGCAGGGCTGACTCGAGAGGAAAGGCGGCGCGAGCGTCGCAGAGCCGGCGGCGAGCTGTCCGGCGAGAACCGCGACTGCCACGATGAGAGCCAGCATCGACAGTCCAGCGAGACACATGAGCGCGGGAAACGGCAGCCGCGGCGGTTCTCCCAAAAGGTGATCGACCCTGGCTGGGTCGATGCCTGCGGCTTCGCCTGAGCCTGATTCCCCGACAAAGCTCAGCATCGCGCGCGCAAGGGCGGAGCGATTCTCCGGCGCCGCGTCGATCGCGCTCTCGTCGGCGCTCAGCTCGGCGAGAGCCTCCTGCTGCGCGGCGAGCTGTCGAAGCCCCGGCACGAAGAACAGCGCTCGTGCGAGGACTCTGCCCGTCGCCAGCCACAACGGGTCGTAGCGACGAGCGTGTCGCTGTTCGTGGAGCAAGACAGCGTTCAACGCCGGCTCGTCGAGCGCCGCGATGGCCCCGCTAGATATATAGACACGCGGCCTGAGCAGTCCCGCGCAGAAAGCGCGCGGTCGCTCATCTTCAAAGACCCAGGCATCTTGGACTCGCTTTGGAGCGGAGGCGCTCATCCGGTGGCCGAAGCGAACCGAGGCGAGGAGCTCTCGGACCGCACCACCGACGACCGCCGCCGCGATCGCGAGGCCGCACAGCGCCAACACAAGGACGATGATCGCCATGAAGTTCGCCGCGGGGTAGCTGAACCCCTGCCCGAGGAGCGAAATCTGGTGCGAGGTCGCAGCCGGCGTGACTCGCCACCGCTCCAAAAGCCGTAACACGACGAACGCTGAAGACGCTAGGCCGAGCACGCCAAGCAGAATCTCGGCCCCGGCGACTTGGGTTGCGGCGCTCGCCGCGGGCTTCCGCCCGTGCGGGCTGGACGTGTCGCGGGACCCTTCCGCGGCCGTGTCGTTCACCAAAGCCATCGCCTACGACAAAGCGTAGCCCACCTCCACGGAACGTAACGTCTGCTGCTATCCTGCGTCGTAGATGGCAGCTCGTTCGACAAAGCGCTCCCGTGCTAAGACCGTGGTGCCGCCGCTTCACGAGCTCGAGTCCGAGGTGATGGAGGAGCTGTGGAGGAGCGGCGAGGCTTCGGTGCGACCCGTCATGGAAGCGCTCAACCGGAAGACAGCCAACGATCGCGCTTACACCACGTACATGACGATCATGGCCCGCCTCTACAAGAAAGGGTTGCTGGTCCGCAGGCGTGAGGGTAAGACCGACTACTACGCACCCGCTTACGAGCGCGACGAGTACATGGCGCTACGCGCCCAAGCTGGGGTTGATGATCTCGTCTCGCAGTATGGAGACGTGGCGCTGAGCCACTTCGCCCGACAGATGGCAAGTCTTGATCCCGCCCGACGACGGGCGCTCCAGCGTCTCGCGCGCAAGTCCTGAGTACCGCGGTCCTCCTCGCGCACGCGGACTGACGCCCAGCCGGGCCAAGGCCTCGGCTAGCCGAGCCACACGCGCTGGACAACTTTCTCCTACGCCATATAGTAGGCTCTGCTACACTTCGTAGTAGATACTCAAATGGCATTCTTCTCCCTCGCAGCGATCGGCCATCTCACTGCAGGCCGTTCTCAGATCGGGACCTCGCTCACTAGTCCTTCCAAGTTGAGATCTCGCCCAGTCGGGCCGCAGAATAACTCCTACGCTCTGTAGTAAATGACTGCTACGTTTGGGACGCGCCGTCACTGCCTTGATGTGATCAACAGGCGGGGCGTCGCGCTGAGCCTCCTTGCGGTCGCGACGATCGCCGCGGCCTACAGCGCTGTGCCAGCGATGGCGACTATAACTGGCCGGCTGATCTCGGCATGCGCGGCGTGGATCACGCTGGCGGGCGCGCTCGAGACTCTGTCGGCCCTGGGCTTCGTCTTGGTCTTCAAGCTCCTGTTCGGTGCGCGCCTGGGCTGGCGCCAAACCTTTGGCGCCAGCCTGCGCGCGCTCGGCGCGAGCACACTCCTTCCGGCGGGCGCCATCGTCGGACCCGCGGTGGGAGCCCGCTCGGCCCGCGACGGCCAGGTCCCGCCAACTGAACTCGCACGGTCAACGATCGCGTTCACCGTCATTACTGTCCTGCCGAGTATCGTCGTCGTCGGCGCACTCGGGTTGCTGCTGTGGCTGGGCATTCTCCATGGCCCTCGCGATGTGTTGAGGACGCTGGTACCGGCGGGGTTGGCGCTCGTCGCGATCGCCGGCGTGTGCGTGATCGGGCGACGATCCGCCGCCAAGCCACCGTCCTCGACTAGGCCGCGCAATATTAAGAGGCGCATAACGGCAGCCTTGATGGCGGTGCCAGAGGGCGTTTCGCAGGCTCGCTGTGCGCTGATAGACCGGAACTGGAAGCTGCTCGGCGCCGTTGGCTATTACGCATTTGACAACGCCGTGCTCTGGGCCGCATTTCACGCGTACGGGCGGACACCGCCAATCGGCGTCATCGTCATGGGATACCTCGTGGGGTCACTGGGCTCAGCGCTACCGGTCCCGGCCGGGATCGGCGCGGTGGAAGGAGGCATCATCGCCGCGCTCGTGCTCTATGGCGCCCCTGCGGGACCGGCGGTGGTGGCCGTGTTCCTTTACCGAGGCGTCTCACTGCTGCTGCCCTTGACCCTCAGCGGGTCCGCATGGGCGGTGCTCGCGGCCGCCAATCTGCGCCCACTGATCCGTCATGTACGAGTCTGGCGGCCCGTGTTTAGGTCTGTACGCAGGCGCGCGAACTCAAGCTCTGTGTGCGCCTTAGCCTCGCGTCGGGATCCTGCGCAGGTCGAGGACTCGGCTTTGATGGACGGTGCAAGCGCCCGACGCCCCAGGCCCGCCCCGGCCCAACCGCCGCCGCACACCGCCCCAGGAACGCGCGCCGAAGAAGTGCGAAAGGTGGAGGCACCCTTGAGCATTGGAGAGCCCGCAGCATCAGGACACTCGCGCCCGAGGCCATGGTCGAACACCTCGACCACCTTTACCGGTCCGCCTGGGGCCTGCGTGGATCACACGAGGACGGCGAGGACCTGGTCCAGGAGACCTACGCGAGAGTTCTGCATAAGCCGCGCCTGCTGCACTGCGACGACGGTCTCGGCTACCGGCTGCGATTGCTCGGAAACTCACTTCAGCACACGTAGATCGGCGAGCCGACGCCTGCGAGTGACCACGGCACTCGAGGACATCGATACTCCGGACCAAGCCACCGATACTCAGCCCGAACAAGCGTTCGCGGCGCGGGAAGTGTACGCCGCGATCGCGACGCTGCCCGAGCTGTTCCGGGTCGCGCTCGTGGCCTTGGACGTCTTTAGCCTGTCCTACAGCCAGGCCGCCCGCTCCGTGCGCGCCCGCGAGGGATGATCACCACCCGGCTCTGCCGTGGCCGCCAGCGCGTCGCACGCATACTGGACGCTGAGAATGAGGCACCATCGTCTGGGCGGGACACCTGCGGTCGGATCTCCGATCATGGCCGCTGACGAGCCAACTCTCTCTGGCAGCGCGGCGTCCGATGGCGGCTTTGCCCCACCCAGAGCCGAAATCAGGAGCTTCGCAATTTCGGACTGCGCCTTCATCTTGAGCGAGGATCCGGACCTCGCGCAGATGCTCTCGCCCAAGGATCGACTCGCGGCAACCGAGGCCTTCCGGGCACCTGTTATCGACCTTTGCGAAGGCGACTGGGAGCCGCCGGAGCTCGACCCGCGGACCACCTATGGGCTTCTCGTGCTAGACGGCTTGCTCGGCCGCCGCACGCGCGTTGGGCGGGGACTGGTCAGCGAGCTGCTTGGCTCCGGTGACATCGTGCGGCCTTGGGAAACAGCCTGCCCATGGAGCTTCGTGCCCGCGCGAGTCGAGTGGTTTGTCTCTGAGCCGACCCGGCTCGCGGTGCTCGATGGGTACATCACGAGGCTCATGGGCACGAGGCCCGAGCTGGTCGTGGCGTTCTCGAATCGCCTGCTTGCACAAAGTCGGTCCGCCCAGTACCTCCTGGCGGTGTGCAGTCTCCGTCGCGTCGACGACCGGCTCCTCGCGACGCTCTGGCACCTCGCCAGCAAGTGGGGAAGGGTCACGCCTCATGGTGTCAAAGTCCCATTTCGCCTCAAGCACGAACTGCTCGCGCAGATCGTTGGCGCTACAAGGCAGGCGGTGACCAGCGCGCTTCAGGGGCTGCGCCGGCGCGGCGAGCTGAGCTCCGATGATCGCGGGCGCTACATCCTCAGGGGCAATCCGAGCGACTGGCAGAAGGCCAGCGAGGCCCGGCGCCGTGATCGCGCGCAGAGCGCCGAGTCGGAGCGCAACTCGGCATCACCAACCGCGTTATAAGGATCGGTTGCGGTTCAATCACACAAGGGATGCTGCTGAGCCGCCCGACCGATGCGGTCGCCGCTGAGCGGATCCGTCAGGGCCCCGGCGGCGCGCCCGACGAACGGCCCCTCCAGGGAACATCGGCCAGCGGCGCGCAAAGCACGACGTGGCGCTTAAGTCTCATGTGGAGTCTACTACTCCTGATCGTAGATTGCTCGTCGGATTACGACTATGCGTCGTAGATTGGGGAAGATCGCTCGCGCAAAGAGCGTCTTCCTTAACGACAAGCGATTGGGCCCCATGTCACTCGCTTCGCTTTTGAGGACCACGGCATGAGGCTCCAAAGACAAGGAGTTACAACTATGAGTCGCATACGGTTATCAGTTGCGGGCGCCGTCGTGGCGATCGCCATTGCCGTCGGGATCGTTGTCTCAACCAGCGGCGGAAGCGCGAAGACAATTCGCCCAGCCCGTCCGGCCGC
>DASYAP010000071.1:0-12866 GCA_036501265.1 Solirubrobacteraceae bacterium
GTCGCAATGCGAGCCTGAGCCTCCCGGGCGGAGCCGTCCGCGAGAGCAAAAGTCGCGGAAGCCGCCGGGAAACGGGGTGCGTCGCTGGCTCGTTTGAGGTCTTAAGCCATCGGGGCAGGAGGACAGCGCAGCCAGCGCCGAGCGCGCCGTTCGGATTCCGGGTGACTACTCGGACCTCGGTCGGCGCGCGATGAGCGACACGCCATTGTTTACTGAGCGAGAGTTGCCCATGAGCCGGGTCGCCGGTCAGCGCGGGCCGTCGCGCTGCGCCGACGAGTGTGGCGCCTGGGCCTGCTGGGCTTGGTTGAACGACCATTCGATTGTGTCGAGGAACCGCTTGCGGGTTTGCTCGTCGCTAAGAGCGTTAAGACTGAAGCTCGGGCGGGGACGCTGCTCCTCAGGGGGGATTTGGGCGCTGATGGTGGCTTGGTTGATGCGGCGGCGGAGTTCATCACGGGCGCTTCGGCTCTCGGCAAACCGCGCCTGAGAAGCGGAGGCCATGAAAATCGAACGGTATCTCCACCGAGCCGGGCGAGGTCCAGATGTTGAACGCATGCAACGACGCTCCGTCACGGTCGAGTCGAATCCCGGCCGACCCGTCCGGGGCACCTGTGCCGTAGACCACGCGCACACCCTCATGGGCATCCGCCCACGTGATGAGTGAACGAGCGATCAACGCCATCGCATCACCGTGGCGGTCTGCGATCTCCGCAATAACAGACTCCTCGTCCCACGCTCGAACCGATCGGCTAGTCGCTCCCTTTGCCACCCTCGCGGCCTCCGTACGCCCGACCACGCGGGGGACGATCGTCTGCCGGGCGTCGTCGGTGTCGACATACTGCTTGACCTCGGTCGCGATCACCTCGGTCTCGCTCATCTGCCGGTTGAGAAACTCCACGATCGTCCGCAGCTCGGGAGCGATCTCGTCAGCGACGAATACAAGTCGGATCCGATCGGCGGCGAGATTTGTGCGGACCCTCTCCCAATAGCTCTCCGGCTCGGTCACGCCGCACGCCGCGTCAAGCGGAGACGCGCTATCGATCCCCCGACGCTCGCATTCGGCCTCAAACCACGCCTGCAACAACTCCACCTTCCAAACGCGGCCGCGTTAGCCGCGTAATCGAGCATCTGAGCGACGACCTCACGGCGAGCACGCGTGTCGGAGCTTCGCTTCACCTCGACCAACGTCGGGACTCCTTCGGAATCCAGGAACAGATGATCGAGAGACCACCGGTCCGCGGCATCCTCCGCGTCCGTGACCCCAGCCTCACGTTTGGCCAGGACCCAGCCTCGACGGTCGCTCTCGGTCTGGCCTCCAACAAGGATCTGAGGGTGGTCGGCCAGCAGCGCCTGCAGGAACGCCTCCGCCTTGTAGGGCTGCTCGTGCATTGCGACGAACTCCTCGCCGTATCGCAGATAGATCGCGCTCAACGACCAAACCCTACGCCCGAGAGCGCTCGCCGTCGCCTACGCGCCAGTCGCGGTCGTCGGTCCTTCGCACGACTCGGGCGACCAGCAGCTACAGCGACGCCGTCCGAAGTAGGACATCTGAGCACCCTCCCTACCGTCGTCGCAATGCGAGCGTCAGCTAACGCAGGACGCGCGCGTGCAAAGCGAGCGTCGGCGAGAGTGCCGCGTTTCACCAAAGAGAGCTGCGGGCGGTCGTCGCTGTGGACAGCCCGGTGTAGGATGAGGCGCGCGAAGTGGCCGTCTAGGACCGAAAGCCAAAAGCGGCAGGCAGCCGCAGAAGGACCGCGACGGCCCGCCGATTCAGGAACCGGTCAACGCAACCAAGAATGACCGACATCGGCGACAGCCAGTTTCACAAGGGCCAGCCGGTGTGGGTCATCGAGGAAGAGGGGACGCAGCGAGCGGCCGAGTATGTCGGCGAGGGCGAGACGAGCGCATGGTTCGGCGGACCCCCCACGGTGTTCGTGGTCTACGCCGACACGCGGGCAGGTGAGGCTGTCGAGGTCGACCGCGTGATCCCGCGTGACGCCCGGTAAAAACGCACGCGACCAGTCAGTCAGTCAGTCAAGCGCTTTCCCGGGACCCTGTGAGGAGATCGGTAAAAGCGAGACGCGGTGCCGCGACCTTGTGAATGTCGGCGTCCTCCTCGCGTCCACGAAGCGGTTGACAGAACAGCGCCGATTCTGCGGCGCGGAGAGGACCGACTAAGCTAAGCCACCGACAACCAGGGCCCGCCTTCACGACAGTCGTAAAGCGCGGGGCAAGCGTCGTGAAAAAAGCGGGAGCTGGCCACCGGCGGTAACGATCCTCGCAGGCCACCGCGAGCAGAGCAGCACTCAGTCAAGACCACGCCCTGCTGCTTAGTCGCCCAGAGGCCCAACTTCGCGGCGAGCGGCGGCTAGGCAGAGCTGCCAGCCGAGGACCGCCGCCGTAGCTTTGCCTGAGGCGCCTGCCCCATGCGCTCCACGAGTCCGCGCGGCGCGAGACTTGTTCTTGCCGGACCGTTTGAGGGTCCGAAGATTCCTCCGTCGGCGGAAGGTGCCTCGGGGTGCTCTCAGTCGCCGCTCTCGTACTTGAACGAGATCCCGAGCCGAACTCGAAAGCTCACAACTGCGCCGTTCTCGACCGTCACGTCCTGCCGGATCACTTCGGCGATGCGGACGTCGCGCACAGACGTGGCTGCAGTCTCGACCGCGTTTCGCGCGGCCGCTTCCCAGGAGTCACTGCTCGTACCAATTACTTCGGTCACACGGTAAACACTGTCTGCCATATAACTCCTCTCAACCTAGTTGGTTGATCAGCCTATATCGCCTATATGGCAAGGGCAACGCTTAGGCCGCGATCATCCGCTCTTGGCCAGGTAACACCGCTCTCGTCCCAGCGCGTTAGGGCGTGGGGCGAACTTCGCGAGCGACCGCGTTCGTCGCATTGCGAGCGTCAGGTCGGACGAGACAGGCGAACGAAAAGCGAGCGTCGGGATTCGGTCGGTAAGTCGGTACGCCGCACTCCTGCATTCCGGGATTCCGACAGCCGACCACGGCCGATCCTTTTAGCCCGGAGCGGAAGAGAGCCGTTTCATTGAGGCTTGGTGCTTCTTAAGCCGATCGGGCCACCGGCAGCAGCGAGCGCCAAAGGAAGACCGCACTTCTGGCCGCCCTCAGCCGTTGTTGCGCTGCTGGGGTGAGGTTGTGGTGGTGTTGCTGGGGGTCGTCGGCGTAGTCGTCGTGGGGGTCGTGGGGGTCGTGGTTGTAGGCGTGGTGGGGGTTGTCGGCGTCGTGGTCGTAGGCGTGGTGGGAGTCGTGGTCGTAGGCGTTGTGGGGACCGTCGTGGTGGTTGTCGTCGAGGTGGGTCTTTTGCCGGTGCCAGCTGAGCCGTGTAATGAGCCCTTGCTCGCTGGGGACGTGTAAGCGGCGGCCGTGCCTCTGCCCCGCGCAACGGGCGGGTCAGCGTGGTGCGTTGTGGTGTTCGCCGCGCTACCACCCGTAGGCGGGACTGCTTTGGGCGCGGAGTGATGCAAGGCATGGGTTCGCGTCTTCTGGCCATTGGTGCGGGCGACTACGCGATGCCTGCCTGTGGGGCGGGGCGTCCGAGATCCGGCGGTCACCGCGTCGGAGGCGAGCAACGCTCCAACTGAACCCCCCGCTGTGACTGCCGCCACCAGGGCAGCAAGCCAGGCACGCCGTGACTTTTGCCGCCGGTGAGCGGCCCCCCGAGCGTCTGCGGAGGTTGTCGGTCCGCCTGCACCTGGCTCGGGCCTGTGCCGAACACCTTGCCCGGTTTGCGAAACCCGCCTCCAGAACTCGCCCGCACTGATATGCCCGGCGAAGAACTCAGAAAGAGCATCTTCCCGCGGACCAGGCAGCGCAGGGCGCCAGGAACCTCTCCTACCGTGAGCCATGAATCGATCGGCGCCTCAGAAGAATCACGATCCGACACCCGCGCGTGTTCAATGCTGGAGATTGGCCCGCCCCCACAACCGCGGGAGAACCAGGCGACGTGCCAATCAATGTGATCCGCAGCCGCTACCCACCCAGCATCCGCTCTTCACGAATCACATATACGGAGTGTTCTAGATCGGACGCCCTCGCTAGGGCCCGACCCTCGCCCTTCGTGCTCTTCGACGCCGGCGCAATGATCGAGCAGCAACAGTCGCGCCGGCGCTGGTGCATTCTGAGAGAAGTCTCCGCGACTCCGATTTGGTCCCCGAACGCTGACGCAAGTAGCCCGGAGCGACCATCTGGTAGAGGGGCCGGGTTCGCGTGATGTGCCCACTATTCGAGCGTAATATCGGTTGTTCTGAATGAGTCAAACCGGCCGGAGAGCGGCATTACTCCTAGGAGCTGGTGCGATTGCGCCCTTTCTGGCCGGGTGCGGAGCTTCGCCAGCAACCAACGCTCGGGCTAGCAGCCGTGGCGGGCTCAGGGACACCCAGAGAGGGTGCCCGCGAGTCCAGCCGTCGGTTTTCTGCCGGTGCGCCTGATGCCCTCGCACCTAGCCCTCCCGTGTCGACCACGTTCTGCCTTTACCTACCGGGCCACGTCGTCGCTAAGGCGCGCTACAGGGGCGGTCCATTCGATGCGGCGCTGAACGGCTCCGATGCAAGGTTTCCCCGGGGCACCGCTTGCGCCGGGATAGCCACGTTACCGTCGGTCGTCGTTTTCACGTATAGCTCAACAATCCGGTACGTGGTGCTGGATGTCGGTGGGTGTGTGCTGATCACGAGCACCGGCACCAGGCGTGTCCTGATCGGCCGGGGGGACGGCGCGCTGCTTCAGGCCTACGGCAGGGCCGTCGACAACGCTGCGCGTCACCGACGACGGACCAATGCAGACAAGGGCAACCAGGCGCCGGAATAGCGGCAGTCTGACGAAGGCCCTCTCGCTTGGATCGAGATCCACCAGTCTCAGCGGCGCTTCTGCCTTTGAGGAGAAGTACCCGCTGATCGTCGCCGGGGCCGTCTGCGGTGTCGCTGGCGTAGTCGTCGGGCTTAGTTGACGTCGCCCGAGTCAGGGAAAACCGTTCCCCGCGTGGAACGGCCCGGCGGCCGGCTGCTGACAAACGACCTAGTCAGACTCCTTCGCCCAGCAGTCCGCATGCACAAACGCCACATCCCGCTCCCGTAACTCCGGTCTGGCCGCAAGCGAAGTGCGCTCGGCTTCCGCTTCGAGAACGAAGACCGGCTCGTACACGCCGATCCAATCCCCGCAGAGCACGCACCTGATCCTCTCCACGCGTGGAGCAGCATCAACCTAACCCTCTCGGGAAGCATCGGTACTTTCCCGCTTCGCGCCCGGCCTGTGGCCGCCCCCGCGAGTTTCGTCAGTCGTTACGTCAAAGCCTCCTAGAGGGGCTCTCTCGGCTTACGCCTAAGCGCGCTCAGCCCCGTCGAGGGCTCAAAGGGAGGCCGTAGCGCCCCAGCCGTAGGCGCCCCCAGTGTGGTGCTGGCGTCGGACGTCCCCGCCTGCTTAGTGATCGCCCGCCAGCACTGGGGGATCACTCGATAGGACGCGAGCAGATTTAGCCGGGCGGGCTAGGGCGCGACAACGGCGGCGATCGATCTGGGGTGCTGGGATGCCGCGAGGGGGTTTGCGGGCTCGCCGCTCGTCTTAGGCTGACTGCAGCGACGGGCGTGAGCAGCAAGATAGTCGCGGCCTCGCTGACGATTGCGAGCACGATTGCCGTTCTGTAGCCGGTCTCAGAGAACCCAAACAGGCTGCTGGTCTCGCTGATAAACAGCGCCGCCAAAGACCCGGCGGCGATCGCGACGCCAGCGGTCGCCAGCAGCGTTATCGCCGCGTCCCCGGCTCGGCGGCGGAGCGCCCGCTGGATGGGCAGAAGCAGGAGTATGCCCACGACGCCGGACCCGACCGCGTTGAGCAGGAAGAGCGGTCCAATGGTGGGAATCTTTTGATAGTTCTGGCCGATGTACTGCTGTAGGTGGACGGCGCCAACGCCCAGCAAGGCGATCGCGCCGAGGTAACGCATTGCTCGTATGAGCATGTGGCCAACTCCTCGCGTTTGCTGCTAAGTGACGGCCCTTCTCGTAACTTGGGACCGTCGTCTCTTTTGACAGACGCCGCGCAGAAGCAATCCTTCCTACGGGCCTTGTCCGAACTCAGACGCCGGAAAGGGGAAGCTTCTGGTTGGGGCTCGACACCACCCCAAGCAATCTGACTCGGTTGCATGTAGAGGCAGGTTCAGTGGCCTACCCCGTGCGACCTTGCTCTCGATCTCGGCGCTCAGCGTGATCTCGGCGTGGCTCAAGCATCTTGGCGTGGGGTAATTCGTCGTCGGCCCTCGCCGCCGTCGAGCGCCGAGCCGGAGTCGGGGAGGTAACCGGCCGGCCCTTGCGGGCCTCAAAATGCGCTCTACGGGTTCTCGACCGCCGGGCCAGAGCGCCCCAGCCGTAAGCAGACTGGGGCGCGTTGGCGAGGAGTCCCGCCGTGCAAGCCCTTACCGAAGCGGCATCTCTGCCATCAGGGAGGCGGGTGCATGGCGTTGACCGTGTACTGCTGATGCTGTCCGAGGGCTGGCACGCCTGGGAGCACTACCTTCTGGGCCGTACCCGGAAAGAAGTCGCGCCCTTGCTTGGCCTCACCCCACGCCAGGTCCGAACATGCGACGAGCTATTCCGGCGTGCCCACGACCACTTCGGGATTGCCCATGACATCAGGCCACCTTTCCGGGGGCGACCGCCCCTCGAGAGGTAGCGCGCCCGTGTCTATAGCGCCTGCGTGGATTAAATACCTGCTAGCCGGAAGGGCGGCGCTGCTCCTTTTAGCCCGTTGCATCACTTCTGTTCGGCAGGGTTCAACCCGCCGGTGGGCCCGGCTGTCAATCGTCCGGTCCAAGCGCCGGGCCCAGGTTCACCTGACCATGGTCGGCAAAGATCTGCGCCAGTCGCTCAGAAGACGGCCGGGGTGTGTCTGCTGGCGGTAGCTTCGCGGTCTTCGCGGGTACCGACCCGTCACGCACGAGCCGTTCGAGGCCAGCGGGCGTGCTCAGGACTAGGACTCTGGCCGTGGGACTGTCAACTCGAAAGCTGTGGCCAACGCCGGTCGGTACCACGGCAGTATCACCGGTGCCGAGCTGAAATCGCTGATTGCCAGCGACGACGAGGATCTCGCCCTCAAGCACGATGTAGCTCTCGTCTTGCGGATGCGTATGAAGCGGTGGCGAGGCATACTGCGGAAACAGGAACTCGATCAGCGCAAAGCGTCCGGCGACCACCTCTCCCGGCACTCTGATCATCGCCAGCGTCCCCAGGAACCAACGGCGCTCCCCCTCGCCGGACCGAGACACCCACGCGGCAACACGAGCATCGGCCGCCATCAAACAAGGCTATTCAACACATCGCTCTCGCTCCGAGCGAAAAGTGCGATTCCCGCGGCTCTCAAGCGTCACCGCAAAATCTATACCGACCAGCCGGAACGGGCTAGCGCTTCTCCTACCGCACCAGTTTGTTACTGGCGGCTCATCCACTCGGCAATCGCCCGCTCGGTCTCAGCCAACCTTTCACTCGGGCTGAACTGCAGCAACTCTGTACCGGCCTCCACATAGGGCCGGTGACCGGGCGGCTGGTAGAACGCATCGCCCGCCTCGTAGACCTCTTCATGGTCGTCGAAGACGAAGCGCATGCGTCCCGCGATGACATAGCCCCAGTGAGGACACTGGCACGCACCGCCGGGTAGCGACTGCAGTGGACCGTCGAGATTGGAATCAGCCGCGAACGAGACGAACTCCACCGTGTAGCCGTCCATCTCCTCGCGACGGTCGGTCACCGGACCGAACTCCTGGACTTGCGACGCCGTTTCTTTAGACACCTTCGGCACGGCTGACCTCCCCGGTTGTGGTTTGCGTGCGCACGATGACGTCCGCGTAACGCGAGTATCTCGTTTCCCGCGCGTCCGCGCTACACCCTTAGCAGGCCGCAGACTCTCCCTTTGATCGAGGAGCAGCGGTCTCATTCCGATCGTCAGGCTGCTGAGTCCTGCCGGCATTGCAGCAGTCGGCGCGGGTCGGGAGACGGACGTCTCGCGGTCGGCCGGTTCGGCCTCGCTGTTTCGAGAAAGCAGCAGCCAGGCGTCAGCGCTGCTTCTCGATCACAGCAGCTTATCGACGAGAATCGGGAGATGGGCGATCTGGCGGCCGACACGAGCGTTCGGAGAGCCGGCGACGGCACGTTTCGCGCGACGCTTAGCCGTGATTGGGAGATCTGGGGACCGATGGGTGGCTACGTTTCGGCGTGCGCGCTGCGTGCCGTTGGGGCTGAGGAGCCAGATCGAGTTCCGGCGACGTTCAGCTGCCACTTCCTGGCGGTAGCGGAATGGGGCGATGTAGACATCGCGCTCCTCCGGCGACGCGAGACCCGCGGTGCGAGCTCATTTCGCATCGAGCTCTCGCAGGCGGGCAGGCCGGTGCTCGACGCGATGGTCTGGAGCGTCAGCGAGGGGCAGGGGTTGGAGCACGACGAGGCGTCGGCTCCCGACGTTCCCGCACCGGACGACCTGCCGCTGATGACCGAGTTGGCGCCGGCGGGCGTATGGCCGCCATTTCCGCTCTGGACCAACCTGGATGCCAAGCCCGCCGGTCTCGATTCAACGTGGCCGCCGAGCGGTCCCGGTCCCGCTGTCTGGCGACAATGGGTGCGATTCAGGCCTGCTGGCACCTTCGACGATCCGTGGGTAGACGCTGCCCGCAGCGTCATCCTGACCGACCTCGGCGGCTGGCCAGCGATCCAGATGCGACACGGGTGGCGACGGCCTCCCTACGTGGCTCTGACCCTCGACCTCAACGTTTCGTTCCACCGGCCGGCCGGCGGCTACGACTGGCTACTCGTCGACGGAGCAGCTCCCGTTTCGACGGGCGGACGGTTCGCCTGGACCACCGGCGTCTGGTCCGAGGATCGCGTGTTGCGCGCATCGGGCAGCGGGCAGTGCAAGTACCGCCGGCTGCGCTCGTGAGCCCTTCAGTCGCGTGCGCGTCAGCGCGCTGAGCGAGGCGGTAGGCCTAGCCCCGCGCAGGCCGGCAACCGATTAATGGATGCTGCCGCCGTGGCCGCCGCCGTTATGCACGATGAGCAGCAACACCGCCGACTGCGCGGGTGTCGACGGCGCCGGTACAAGAGGGCCGTCCTAGTCAGTCAGCGTCTCCCCCGAGCCGCCCAGCTCCGGGGGGAAGTCCTTCATCTTTGGCAGCCCGTCCTTCATGGGCAGCACGGTCGACTCGTAGTTCACATGCAGCTCAGGGGTGAACGGAAACGAGGGGATAGTCGCTGCATAGACATCGACCAAGCCCCACTGCGGGTGACGCGCCATCAAATGACCCCCACAGACCTTGCACCATTGACGATACGTCCGCTCGTTCACGTTGAACTCGCGGATCTGGTCTTCGCCCTCTATGACTTGGACCGCCTCCGGCGGCCAGAGTGTGAATGCATTGACGGGGCTAGCGGACCAGCTCCTGCAGGGGACGCAGTGGTCGTAGCCAGCCCCGGCCGGATCGCCTGTGACGACGATTTTGACGGCACCACAGAAACACTGCCCTTCATACGTCTTCTCATCTGTGCTCATGAGCCTCTCCGTTTTCTCCCACGCAGGCCGGATCGCCGCGTCGTCAGGGTACAGCGCAACCTCGAGAGCGGCGGCCCGACAGCTGAAGGCAGAACCCGAGAGGGCCGCGCTGTCACCTCCCTCGGGACTTCAGCAATCGGAGAAAGGAGCGGTGCCGGCCGCAGCCGGCGGCTACTGCTTGGGGCTAGACCCTATGGAGGGTGGCGTCCGGCGCTGGTGGTAGGTATGGCCGGTCCTCCGACGCGGTCGGGGGTTCTATAGCCGCGCGACTCGTCCTCGCGCGGCGGCCACAACCGAATAGGAGGAGCCGACTATGGCGGTGAAGGCTAGGACTCTCGTCGGTCTTGACGTGCACGCTCGGCAGACCCATGCTGCGATCGTGCACCGCGGCAGTGGGGAGGTGGCGGTGAGCAAACTGCGGATGGCGCCGGAGGGGGTCGTTGCGTTCTTGGAGCGTCTGGGACCAGGGGTGCTGGCGGTATATGAGGCCGGTCCGACTGGGTTTGGTCTGGCCCGTAACGGTCGGGAGCGCGGAATCGATATGCGTGTCGTCGCGCTCGGGTCGATCCCCAAGGGCTCGGGGAGCGGGTCAAAACCGACCGGCGTGACGCGATCCGTCTCGTGCGCCTGTTGGCCGCCGGCGAGCTGAGGTTCCCGTTCGTCCCCACAGCAGTGGATCGACGCGGGTAAGCCCGCCTAACAACCGTGGAGACGGCTTCCGGCCCGGTCGTGGACGGCGCCGAGCGCCGCGTGAGCTGCGTGCCGGACGAGCCGCTGCTCGCGTGTTCCCTCTGATCCCGGAGAGGACCGGTTCAGGAGCGGTCATCGAGCGCGTCTGGGTCCGAGCCTTCAGGCGGTTTCGGTCTTGCCTGGATGTGTCGTAGCTCGAGCAATTCGAGGCCGAAGGCTTCGATCTGCCAGAGAACGCCGAACACAGCCGACCGGTCCTCAAGCAATCCGGTGAGCTCCGTCTCGCCACGCTTCACCTCGGACACCATCGTGGGGAAGGCGGACAGGGCCGTAGCGCCGAGCCGTCGCAGTACGCGAAGCTAGCTCGAGGTGGGCCTGACGAAGAACGCTGGCGCGACGAGTGCGGTGCGGTCGCTGTAGACCGGGTTGGTGAACAGCCGCTCGAGCGCGTTCCAGTCGCGGGCGTCAACCAGCAGCCCGAGGCGTGCGGTCAACTCGCGGATCGCGAGACGATCCTCGGTCGCGGTGGTGGTGGGATGTGAGGTGGTCGTGGTCGTGCATGCTCCGATACGTGGCTGGTCTGAAGCTCGTCTCCGCGGAGCGATGAGATCGTCTGCGAGGTTGCGAATCGCTCCACTTCCAATGGGGTCTACAAGTACGCGCCGAGCATGCCGAACGATGCGGCGACTAGACATCACCTGATTCCAGTGATTCCCGCAGGCGCCCAGGCGGCGTAGTCTTACCGCACCAGAGCCGGCTCTGGGGAGTCCGGGCTCTCTGTAACGGCCGCTTCTGAGTCGGTCTCTTCGTGGTGGCAGTTGCCGATCGCGTGTCGGGCCAGGGCGGTTATGGTGTTCGCCGTGCGGGCCTCGCATCGGCTGGGCAGGATCACCAGCGCGAGCAGAAAGCCCAGGCCGAAGATCCCGACGGCCCACCAGAACGCCGTCGTGTCGCCGTGGACCGCCGCGACGGGGATGAGGCCTGGGAAGTGAGGATGGCTGGTGAGGTAGCTGGCGACGGCGGTGGCGTAGATCGTCGAGAGCAGCGAGGTGCCGATCGAGCCGCCGATTTGTTGGGACGTGTTGACCATGGCGGAAGCGATGCCCGCTTCGTTTGGCGCCACGCCGAGCGTCGCGGCTGAGAACGTCGGCGCGAAGATGCAGCCCATCCCGACACCGATCACGAGCAGCCCGGGCAGGACGCCGGTGCCGTAGCTGGAGGTAGGCGTCAGCTGGGTGAGCAGAAGCATTCCGACCACCCCGAGAGCCATGCCGAGGAGCACGAGCGGTTTGACACCCGTGCGCTGAATCACGCGGGTCTGGACGGTGGTTGAGGTGATGACCAGCACGACGGTCAGGGGCAGGAACGCCAGGCCGGTTTTGAGCGGCGAAAATCCGAGGTTCTGTTGCAGGAAGTAGGTGAGGAACAGAAACACCGCAAAGATGCCGGCCCCGGTCACCAAGAGCGCGGCGTACGACCCTCCGCGGGCCCGGTCCCACACGATGTGCAACGGCATTAGCGGGTGCTTGACGCGGCGCTCGATCAGCACGAACGCGGTCAAAAGTAGGGGGCTGGCGATCAGCGCGACGACGGTCGCCGTGGCGCCCCACCCGTGCGTCTCGGCGTTAGAGAAGCCGAACACGAGCGCGAATAGCCCCAGTGACCAGGTGAGTGTGCCGGGAATGTCGATCCGAGCTCGGCCGGGGGGCCTGTGGTTGGCGAGCAGGCGCAACGCCACGATCGTGGTGGGCACCGCGATCACCAAGTTGACGTAGAAGCACCAGCGCCACGAGAGCACCTGCGTCAGCACGCCCCCGAGCAGCAGCCCAAGCGCCCCGGCGCCGCCGGCAACCGCGCCGAAGATCCCGAACGCCCGCTGCCAGTCCTTAGTCCCCGCGAACGTGACCGTCAAAAGCGACAGCGCCGACGGGGCCAGCAGTGCGCCGAACACCCCCTGCAGCGCCCGCGCCGCGACGAGCACGTCGAACGACTGCGCCAGCCCACCAACCGCCGACGCCACCGAGAACCCCACCAGCCCAGCGATCAGCGCCCACTTGCGGCCGAACAGATCACCCACCTTGCCGCCCACCAAAAGCAGGCTGCCGAACGCCAACGCGTACGCGGTCACCACCCACTGCCGACTCTCGAAAGAGAAATGCAACGCCCGCTGGGCAGAAGGCAAGGCGACCGTGACGATCGTTGCGTCCAGTACCACCATCAGCTGCGCGACGCTCAGCAAAGCGAGAACCGCCCATCGATTAGGGTCACGAACGATTTGAGTTGGCATGGAGGCTCGACTTTCGCTTGGCGATGTGCGATCAGCCTCACACGCCGTCCGGTGAGCGGTCATCGCATAATTCAGGTGATTCGCGTCTCGCCCGGATTTGGCGGAGTTCGAGCAGTTCGAGGCCGAGCCCTTCGATCTGGCCAACGACGCCGCACACCGGCGTTCGCGCTACTTCGGCGATGTTTAGGAGCGCGCGGCGGAGAGGGCGCGCAGTTCCCGGGCGCGGCTGACGGCGGTAGAGCGATCGCGCGCCCCGAGCTTGGAATAGATGCTGCGGATGTGCGTGTTGACGGTGTGGATGGAGACGTAGAGCTCTCGCGCGATCTCGGGTCGCGTCAGATTTGTCG
>DASYAP010000072.1:0-12216 GCA_036501265.1 Solirubrobacteraceae bacterium
TGCGGTAGTGGACAGCGAAGCTCGAGACCATCTCCGAGACGACGAGACCCGCCCCGTAACGCTTGGCCTGAAGGCGGACGAACCAGTTGCCGATTCCGGCCAGCGGCGCCAGCACGACCCGGTTCCGGATCACCACGCCGCCGAGCTTCCAAGGATCGGTGAGGTCCACCACTGCCACTTCATGGTACGAATCCAGCTGTGAGCGCCGAAGCGAAGACCGAGGTTGGCCTCGAACCCCACGCCGACGACGCCGCCCGCAGCGACGCCAGCGACGGCATCGCCGCTGAGCTCGCATCTGTGCTCAGCGCCTTCAACCAGGTAGTGCTCGACGAGGTTCCCGGGCTCGAGCTATTCGATGCCCACACCCACCTGGGCCAGAACGACCCCGACGGCATGAAGCAGCGTCCTGAGGAGCTTCTGGCCGGCCTTGAGCTAGCGCAGGCGAAGGGCGCGTTCGTATTCCCCATGCACGAGCCCGACGGCTACCGCAGCGCCAACGACATGGTGCTCGATGCGGCGCGGAACTCGGCCGGTGCTTTGGTGCCGTTCTGCCGGGTCAATCCGCACGACGACCCCGTCGCCGAGGCACAGCGTTCACTCGAGGCTGGGGCGCGCGGGATCAAGTTGCACCCGCGAGCTGAGCAGTTCACGCTTGATCACCCCGCGGTGGGCGACCTGGCGGCGATCGCGCACGAGCGCCGCTTGCCTATCCTGATCCACGCGGGACGGGGGATTCCTGCGCTGGGCGTACACGCGGTCGAGCTTGCCTCGCGCTTCCCGGACGCACGCCTGATCCTGGCTCACGCCGGCATCTGTGACCTGTCCTGGATCTGGCAGGCCGCCCCGGATCATCCCAACCTGCTCTTCGATACGGCTTGGTGGATGCCCACTGACCTGATTTCGCTCTTTTCTCTGGTACCGCCAGGTCAGATCGTTTTTGCATCGGACTCTCCGTACGGAACGACCTTGATGTCGGCGTCGTTCCAGCTCAGGCTCGCGCTGCAAGCGGGGCTTGCCAGCGACCAGATTTGCTCGCTGGCCTCGCGGCAGGCGCTGAGGCTTGCCGCCGGGGAGCCACTCGTTCCGGCGGGGCCGGCGGTGGGCGAGCGCGACCAGGCCCCTCACGTGCTGCTGGATCGCCTCGCCCAGTTCGTCTTGCTCGCCGCGATCCAGCTGTTCCGGGGCAGCGACGCCGCCGAGATGCTGACGCTGGCGCGGCTGGCGTGTGACATCCCGTCCGGCATTGATGACGCGCCCGTCTTCGCCGCCGTGGTCGAACTACTCGACCTGCACGCGCGTATCTCAGCCGCCGATCCGGCGGACCGCCGCCCGCGATCCCTGCTTATCCTCGCGGCCACGGTGGCGCGCACGCCCGACGTTCCCTTGCCGCCTAGGAGCTAGAGTCCCGATCGAAATGGATAAGGCACCGACGCTGTACGTGTGCCATGGCGACGACGGCGGGCCGCGCGTCCATCCTTGCCGCCGGGTCCAGGAGGCGCTTCGACACGCCGGCATCGAGTACCACAAGGTCATCGCTGCTCATGGCAGCCCGATCCCGTTCCTGCGCAAGGGCTCGCGTGAGGAATTGCGCGACGCGACCGGGGACACCAAGCTTCCGACGCTGAAGCTTGCGGATGGAACGGTGATCACCCAATCTCGGGCGATTCTCTCGTGGATCGATCGGCAGCGGCAGGCGCAGCCGACCGATTCCGATCCCAAATCAACCGCAGGCCCGTAAGCGTCAGCAGGTCGTCCACTTCGTCGATCGTCTCCCGGACGAACGGCACCAGCACCGGCGCGAGCCCGCCCGTGGCGATCACGGTGGTCTCCGAGCCGAGTTCGCCGCGCAGACGCCGGAGGATCCCGTCTACCTGGGCTGCGAACCCGTACACGATGCCGCTGCGGATCGCGTCCACGGTCGACTTCCCGACCAACGATCGCGGCGGCGCGAGCTCGACCTTCGGGAGCTTTGCCGCCCGCTGATAGAGCGCGTCGATCGAGATCTCCGCTCCGGGAGTGATGATGCCGCCCAGGTACTCGCCGGCCTCCGAAACCACGTCGTAGGTGATGGCGGTACCGAAATCGACCACCACACAGGCTCCGCGGGCGCGGTCGTACGCAGCCAGAGCGTTGGCGATCCGGTCGGCGCCGACCTCGTGCGGATTGTCATATCGAATCGGCATCCCGGTGCGGATCGTCGGTCCGACCACCACCATCTCCCGCCCCAGGTAGCGCGTCGCCATGGCTTGCCACTCGTCCGAGAGCTGTGGGACCGTCGAGGAAACGATCGCCCCGTCGATGTCGGTGAGGCGCAAGCCGCGTAGGGCCAGCAGATTGGAAAGCACCGCCGCGAGCTCGTCCCGGGTCGACTCGCGCACGGTGGCAAAGCGCCAGTGCTCGACCGGGCTACCGCCGTCCTCGTAGACCCCGAAGTGGGTCTGCGTGTTGCCAACGTCGACGACCAGCAGCATGGGCGGATTACATCAGGGGAGGACCGCAGCGGCGAACCGCCTGTCCAGGCGGCAGCCGCGCGAGCGCGCCGGCCAGCGAGGTCCCATCGGGGAGGGTCAGGTCGGGGTCCAGCTCAAGGAGCGGCACAAGCACGAATCGTCGCTCCACGACCGAGCGATGAGGAACGATGAGGCGCCCAGACGTGTGCGTGACGGTGCCGAGGATCAGGAGATCGACGTCGATCTCCCGGGGACCGTGCCGGACCTGCGCACCGCGGCGCCCGAGCTCTTGCTCGATCTCCTTACACACGTGGAGCAGCTGCTCCGGATCAAGACCCGTCGCGATCCGAATGCAGGCGTTGAGGAAATCGCGTTGCTCTGAAACCAGGCCAACCGGCTCGGTCTCGTACACCGCCGAGGAGGCCAGTACCTCGATTCCGCGACCAGGCATCGCGCGTACGGCCGCCTCGAGGTGGGACCGCCGGTCCCCCACATTCGAGCCAAGACCGAGATAACCCCGGTAACGCCGAGTCACGAGTGGGGGCGCAGGCGAGGCCCTGCGGCTACTCGCTCTCGCGCCACACCTCCACCGAGACCTCGCTTACCGGGAGCGCCAAGGGAGGCTCGGGCTTCGCTGCCTTGACCCACACCGAATACGCGTCGTAGCGTTCCAACAGCCGATCGGCGATCGCCGTGCAAAGTCGCTCGAGCGTCTTGTAGGTGCGCTGCTGGGCTACCAGGTTGGTGGTGTCGCAGACCTCGGCGTAGTCGACGGTGTCCTCGATTCGATCGGTGATGGTTGCGTCGCAGTCGTCGAGATCCAGCCGCAGATCGAGCAGCAACCGCTGGCCCACCTCTCGCTCGGCGGCGCTTACCCCGACGTGCGTGAAGAGGGAGAGCCCGCTGATCTCGATTGTGACCTCGGGCTCTGACGGCGTTCCGTCGCCCTGGTCGCCTACGTCGTCGAACTCGCTGGGCTCACCCTCGCCGTCCATCGGCGGCGGACCGTAGCAGCCGCCACCGTGAGCGCGTCGTACACGGGAGCAACATCGTGCACCCTGAAGATCCGCGCGCCGCCGGCGTACGCGAGCACGTTAGTCGCGATCGTCCCGGCGGCACGCTCGTCCACCGCCCGCCCGGTGAGCTCTCCGATGAATCTCTTGCGCGAGCTGCCAACCAGAATCGGTCGTCCCAGCGCCACCAGCTCGTCGACGCGGCGCAGCAGCTCGAGATTGTGCGCGACTGTCTTGCCGAAACCGATCCCCGGATCGAGGACGATGCGCTCCACGGCGATCCCCTGGCTTATTGCGAAGTCCGCCCGCTCCTCCAGGAAGGCCTTGACGTCGTCGACTACGTCCCTGTAGCGGGGATCGTGTTGCATGGTGCGAGGGTCTCCCAGCATGTGCATGAGACAGCAGTCGACGCCTGCGGCAGCCACCACGCTCGCCATCTCCGGATCTCCGCGTAGCGCGGTCACATCGTTGACGAAAGTCGCCCCTGCCTGAAGCGCTCGTTCGGCGACCTGAGCCTTGGAGGTATCGACCGAAAGGATCGCGTCGACCCCAGCCGCGGCAAGCCCCTCCAGCACAGGCGAGATTCGCCGCAGCTCCTCGTCCAGCGGAACCGGCAGGGCGCCGGGGCGGGTGGATTCCCCGCCAACGTCGAGGATCGCTGCGCCTTCGGTCTCAAGCCTTAGCCCGTGCGCTACGGCCGCCTCAGGATCGAGGTACTGGCCGCCGTCCGAGAACGAATCTGGCGTGACGTTGACGACCCCCATCACCAGGAACTCGGTGCCAGGGTCCGCGAGGAGCTCGGAGACCGGTCTGTGATCAATCATGGCCCGTCCTCGCCCGGCCAGTGACCATGCCGGTCGAAGTACTCGCGCGCTCGCTCCTCCCGGTCCCGGTCGCGGTTGCTTTGGAAGCTCAGCCTAAATAGCCAGTTGATCATCCACACGATCAGCGCCACGATAATCAGCCCCACGCCGGCCGCGGCTTCCGAATTACGACCGTGTCCCAAAACGATCGCGACGATCCCGGCCACGGCAATCGCAGCCGGAAGCCACACCCGCGTGGCCTGGAGCACTATCCGTGTAAGCGTGACGCGCGACTCCGTCGGCGCGCGGCGCCCTATTCGGCCGTGCCGCCGGCGAGTCCCGGCCGCGGCAGCGGCCGTGGTCCCGCGCGGCCAGGCCGTTCGGCCGGCGGCGTGGGAACCCGAACCTGAGGTGGCGGCGGCGCCTCGGCACCGAAGACGTCTTGCTCGGTCCGGTCGTCCAGCAGCGCCTCGAACTGCTCGCGCTCGATCGTCTCGCGCTTGACCAGGATCTCGGAGAGCTTTGCGAGCGACGAGCGGTGGTCGCTGAGGATGTCCTTCGCCTGCACGTGAGCCGACTCGACGATCCTACGGATCTCATCGTCGATCTCACGGGCGATCTCGTCCGAGTAGTCGGGCTCGGCCGAGAACTCCCGGCCGAGGAACGGCTGGGTGTGCTCATGCCCGAACACGCGGGGCCCGAGCTTCTCGGACATGCCGAAGCGCATCACCATCTGCTTGGCCGTCTGCGTGACCTTTTCCAGGTCGTTGGCGGCACCGGTGGTGATCTCGCCGAAGATCAACTCCTCGGCGGCCCGCCCGCCGAGCGCCATCGCCATCGTGTCGAGCAGCTCCCCGCGCGTCGTCAAGAACTTGTCCTCGGTGGGCAGCGAGATCGTGTACCCGAGCGCCTGGCCGCGCGAGATCACGGAGATCTTGTGAACGGGATCTGCGTTGGGTAGGAAGTGGCCCACCATCGCGTGCCCCATCTCGTGGTAAGCGGTGATCTTCCGCTCCTTGTCAGACATCACGCGGGTCTTTCTCTCCGGACCGGCGACGACGCGCATGATCCCCTCTTCGAGCTCTTCCTGGGTGATCTCTCGCTTGCCGTTACGGGCCGACAGCAGCGCGGCCTCGTTCACCAGGTTTGACAGATCGGCACCGGTGAAGCCGGGAGTCTGGCCGGCCAGCGCATCGACGTCGATCTCCCTAGAAAGAGGCTTGCCGCGCGTGTGCACTTCGAGGATCTTGCGCCGGCCCGTTCGGTCGGGCCGGTCGACGACGATCTGACGATCGAAGCGACCCGGACGCAGCAGGGCGGGATCGAGAATGTCGGGGCGGTTGGTGGCGGCGATCAAGATGATGTTGTCCTTCATCTCGAAGCCGTCCATCTCGACAAGCAGCTGGTTGAGCGTCTGCTCGCGCTCATCGTGTCCGCCACCGAGGCCGGCACCGCGGTGACGGCCGACCGCGTCGATCTCGTCCATGAAGATGATGCAGGGAGAGTTCTGCTTGGCCTGCTCGAACAGGTCACGCACACGGGAGGCACCGACGCCTACGAACATCTCCACGAAGTCAGACCCCGAGATTGAGAAGAACGGCACGCCGGCCTCACCTGCCACCGCCCGCGCGAGCAGGGTCTTCCCGGTGCCCGGCGGACCGTAGAGGAGAACGCCCTTCGGAATGCGCGCTCCCAGCGCCTGAAATTTCTTCGGGTTCTCGAGGAACTCCTTGATCTCGTGCAGCTCCTCGACGGCCTCGTCGACGCCGGCCACGTCCCGGAAGGTGATCTTGGGGGAATCGACGGAGAGTCGCTTGGCGCGCGACTTACCAAACGACATCACCTTCGAGCCGCCGCCCTGGACCTGGTTCATCAGGAAGATCCAGAACCCGATGAAGATCAGAACCGGCAGGATGTACGTCAGGATCCCCAGCCATGCGCTGGAGGACCTGCCCTGGACGTCGAAGGCGCTTGCCTGCAGACCACCTTCGTTGACGTCCCGCTGAATCGAAGCGAGCAGCGGGTCGGCAGACGCGTAGCCGACGGTGTAGTGGACGCCATCGGTGGTAGTGGCATTGACGATGTTGTCGCTCTCGTGAACCGAAAGGCTTCGAACCCGGTGCGACTCGAGCTGCTGGATGAGGTTCCCGTAGGTGTAGTGCGGCTGATGGCTCGAGGAACCGATCAACTTCTGCGCGAAGAACGCGAGCACCACGACGATCAAAATGGGAAACGCGGCGCTCTTAAAAAACCTGCTCATAGCGGCAAATCGCGCCTCCGGCGCGCTGGCTCCGAATCAGCAATAGGCAAGCGTAGCAGTCTGGTTTGCCTCCGCGAAAGTGATGACGGCGCCAATCCACGGGGACGTATTGCGCGTCTTGCAGGGGGTTTCGGCCGGGCAGTCGCGAGGTTGGGGCTCACAGCTTCAGCGCGGCAACGTAGGGCAGATTGCGGAAGCGCTCGCGGTGGTCGAGCCCATACCCAATCGCGAAACGATTCGGGATTTCGAAGCCCACGTACCGCGTGTGCAGGTCCACCTTGCGTCGCTCTGGCTTGATCAGCAGCGCGCATACCTCGAGCGAGCGCGGGTTTCGGGCCCCCAGGTTGCGCAGCAGGTATTGCAGCGTCAAACCGGAGTCGACGATGTCCTCGACGATGAGGACGTCCCTGTCCTCGATCACCGCGTCTAGGTCCTTGAGGATCCGCACCACACCGCTGGATTTGGTCGCAGAGCCGTAGGACGCGACCGCCATGAAGTCGAGCTCAACGGGCACCTCGAGCGACCGCATGAGATCGGAAAGGAAGAACACCGCGCCCTTCAAGACGCCGACCAGCACCAGATCTCTGCCCGCGTAATCGCGAGATATCTCCGCAGCCAGCTCTTCAACCCGGCGCGCGAGATCCTCCGGTGGGACGAGGATCTCCCCGATCCGGTCGTCGTCGTCCATTTCGCGCGTGAGTCTATGGGCCGTCACCGCCGCACGAATCGCAGTGCCCCTCGCTCGGCGATCGCGCGTACGCCGTGGGGCAGGTCGAGGGCCGCCCTGCCGTCCTCGGGCAGTGACAGAAGCTCCTCGAGCCGCCGCGCGGCGCCGGGCGCCGGTCCGCCGGCGGCGGCGTCAGCTAATTGCTGGACCACGAGACGCGCGAGCGCAGGATGGAGCAGGCGAAGACGAGCCAAGGGAACCTCGGTGGCGCCTGCAAGGACGTCCGCGACAAGCTCTTCGAGCACCTCCGCTTCAGCTCGCAGGAGCTCCGCGAGCGCCAGCACGTTTTCTTCGGCCGCGGGGTGGACGGCGCGCAACGCGGGCACCAGCCCGTTGCGAACACGACTGCGAGCGAACCGATTCTGCTCGTTGGTCTCATCCTCCCTAAACGCAAGCTCGCGTGCGCGGCAATAGGTTGCCGTCTCGGTCCGGGTTAGCGTAAGTAGTGGCCGCACCAGCCATGCCTGTGGTTCCCCCGGCACAGGCTCCCGGGATCGCATTCCAAGTAGGGCCCGCCGGCTTGGCGAGGAGGCGAGCCGATAGAGGATGGTCTCGACCTGGTCGGTGGCGGTATGCCCGGCCGCGATGTCGGCTCGGGTGCCGCGAGCGAGCTCTGCGGCCGCGCAGTACCGAAGCTCACGCGCCCACGCCTGAAGGTTGCCTCTCGCCGGAGCCGGCGCTTGCCGCAGCGACAGTGCTACGCCGAGCCTCTTGCAAAGGAGCTCGCAGTAGCGCTGGTCTTCGTCGCTGCCGTCACGTAACCCATAGTTGAGGTGCAGCGCGGTGACCGCCGCGGGACCGGCGATTCGGACCGCGAGATCGAGCAGGCAAACGGAGTCGCGGCCGCCCGAGAGCATGACGACGATCGGCCGGCCCCGAGCGAGGAGACCCTCCGCCGCGATTGACCGAAGCACATGGTCCGGACCGGCCACGACCTGCTCCGGCGTCACTCCTCCTCGTTGGTGAGGCGCGCGACGAACATCTCGGTGGAGACGCTGAAGCCCTTGAGCTTGATTTCGCCGACGCGGTCGAATTCCAGATGGGACCCGGCGCGTTCGACGACCGGACGCGTTACGAGCACCTCGCCTCCAGCCGACCGAGCGGCCACGCGAGCAGAGATGTTGACATCGCGGCCGAAGTAATCCCCGTCGCGGTAAATCGCATTGCCGACATGGATCCCGATGCGAGGTAGTGGCCTCTCGCTTTGCAGACCCTGAAAGCCGACGGCCCAGTCGGTCAGCGTCGTCGGGTCGGCGCTCACGATCATCACCTCGTCGCCGATCGTTTTGACCACCCGCGCTTCGTCGGGGAGCGTGATCGCGACAGCCTGTATGAACCGCTCGACTGCGTCTAGTGCTTCCAGCTCGCCAGCCTCCTCCGTCAGCCGGGTGTAGCCAGTGAGGTCGGCGTGGTTCATTACGGGTGAAGACACGGGCAGTAGGACCTCGGCGAGACCCCGCATCTCGTCGGCGACCTCGACCCCAGTCGCGCCCGACCGCATCAGCGGCGAAAGGGAGCGACCCCGCGCGCGCCTACGCGCGACCACGGTGGCGTTGCGGACGGCGGGCGGCGTCCAGCCGTCGTGATCGTCGTACTGCGGCACTAGTCCTTGCCGGACCCACCTCCGAAGCGTGGCAGGGCTCGCCCCGATCCGCTCGGCCACCTCGTGCTGCGACAGCCACCCCCGACTCGCCCCGCGATTCCCCAACTTCTCGCCCGTGTCCGCACGTCGCGTCGACATCCGCTCAATCGACGGTAACAGTCGCTCCCGTGGCGCTGACCAGTCATCACACTGCACCACGGGTCTTCATAAATTCGGCGGCGGGGTCCCAGCCGGAGCCCCGCCGCCCGCGGGCGTTACGGTCCGCGCCGTCGGCCGTAGGCGCTCGTCACTCAGAAGCAGCGGCGCCTCGCAAGCGCACCCGGCGCAACGTGCTGATCAACTCAACACTGCCGGCTGTACGCGCACGATCCGGCCTGTTGCCGTATGTATTGGCGTAGGTCTACTCCCGATTGCCGCGCGTGTCAATGGCATTTGCCCGTCATCGCGGCCAAAGCGACCGATCCTGCTCGGAGCCGGCCCGCGATCGCCCAACCTCAGACCCGAAGGTGCGGATACTCCGCGGCGATCATCGCCTGGTAGCGGGCGAATACCGGCTTTGTGAGAGGCAGAATCGCCAGCGCCGCTTTGAGATCCCCGGCCGCTTTGATGCGCCGGCGGGCGATCGCGATCGCCACGTTCTCCTTGCCTTGGAAGTAGCGGTTGGCGATCTCGGAAGTCATGACCATCCGGACCATTGGCTCCCAGTCAACTTCGTCGCTCCACACCCACACCAGGTTCGGCTCCTCCGACTGGCCGGCGCGGACATTGACAACGAGGCTGACGTCGGGGAACTCGAACCTCTGTGGCGTATCGGCTTCGCGGAGTCTGGGACCCGTCTCCGGGTCGTTGCTCATCATGGCGAAGGTCTTGTCAATGACCTCTCGGAACTCATCGACCGATTCGAACGCGGCCTCGGGAACGTCCTTGTCGCCGCCGCTCCGCATGGCGCGGGCAGTCTACGGGGCCATTAGCCCGCTGCAAAGGGCCGCTCGCGCCCGGCCACATAGTCTCTGCGGTCACCGCTCGAAGTGACCCCGCTCCATCGGATCGCGCCGCGAGCGCGCGCCGCCTTCACCCATCCATGAGCCCGCCGATCCACCTCAATCCGACCGCACCACTGGCAGAGCGCGTCCTGCTTCCAGGCGACCCCGGCCGCGCGCTCATGCTGGCGCAGGCGTTGCTCGATCAGCCCAGGATGTTCAACCACGACCGGGGGCTGTGGGGTTACACGGGGACGGCGCCCGACGGGGAAGCGCTCACGATTCAGAGCAGCGGCATGGGCGGTCCCAGCGCAGCGATCGTAGTCACGGAACTCGCCGAGCTCGGCGCCGGGCGCATCGTCCGCACCGGCACGTGCGGGGCGCTCGACCCTTCGCTTGACCTTGGGGAGCTATTGCTGGTGGGCGAGGCCATGGCGGCGGATGGGACGAGCCGAGCGCTGGGAGCTCGCGAGCGCGTCCCGGCGCCACCCGCCCTCCTTGACGCCTTTTCGCAGGCCGGGGCCTCGGCCCCTCGGACGGTCGTATCGACCGATGTCTTCTATGACACCGATCCGGGACGCCCACGGGAGTGGAGAGCAGGCGGCGCAGCGGCGGTGGAGATGGAATGCGCGACCCTCTTCACCCTTGCGGAGGCGCTCAAGCTCGACGCCGGCGCCGTGTTGGTCGTCTCGGACCTACTCGAGGAGCCACGGCGGCGCATCGGCGCGGAAGACCTGCGCGTGGCCGAGCGACGGATGGGCGAGCTGGCCTTCCGTGCGCTCGCGAGCATCTGAGCCCTGAAGATCCGCCCTAAAGAAACCGCGGCCTAAGCGCCGGCCTGCACGCCGTCAGCCTAAGCGGCCGGCTTGCTGGCCTCAAGGGCGGACTCGACCCGCTCGAGCGCCGCCTCGAGGGCGCCGAGGCGCTCCTTCAAAGCGGGCAAGTCCCGCTCGTCCGGCGGTCCCTGGGCGAGCTGCGCCACCCGCTGTTCGACGCGGTCGAGCGCGTCCTCAATCCCCTCAAGCCGCTGTGACACGTTGCGGATCCGACGGGTGAGCCGCTCCAGATCGCTGGCGGAGGGAAGGTTCAGCGCCGCCAGCGCCAGTTCCTGCGCCCGCATCGCCCGCTCTCGTGTCCCGAAAGCGGCCGACAACGCGCCGCTCACGACTGGACTCTCGAGCAGGTCCTGCGCCAGCTTGCCGAGCGCCTCCTCGCCCTGGTTGACGACGCGCTCATGGAAGGGCTTGTCCTCATCCATGAGCGCGAACTGTAGCGCGGGGACGTCCATCGACGGCCCCGCGACGGCGGCCGCCCAAAGGATGGTTCCTCGTTGCAAACAAAGGGTTCAATCAGTAGCTTCTGGGGAAGCCGCTCCGCGGTGAAATCGCGCGCGGCCCGAAGGCGTCCAGGCTTGCGGGACCGACGGAGGACCAGACAAAGTTGCCTAAAGCCAACCGCGGGAGGAGAACGGCGTCTCCGATAAGGAGCCGCAAGCTCGTTGTGGGGGCAGTCACCTTGGCTGTCACGCTTTGCGTGCTGGCCACGGCAGCGTTGCCGAGCGCGTCCGCCACCGAGTGCACCGTCGTGGTGACGCTTCTCACCGGACAGAAGCTCTACTACCACCTTCCTCCCGGCGTGCCGCCGTCGACTCTGAAGCTCCCGCCCGGCGTGGAAAACATCACGGAAACGTGTCCGAAGGTCACCACGCCGACGACGACCTCCACCCCGCCGCCGCGAACGACGACCACGAAGCCCCCGCCGACGAAGAAGAGCTCGCCGCCTCCTAGCAAGCCCCCGCCAAAGAGCTCGGGCGGCGGTCACTCGAACCCACCGCCCTCGTCCTCCCACCATGGCAGCGGTGGATCGAATCCGGGCTCGTCGCATGGTTCCGGAGGTTCCCACTCCTCAGGCTCAAGCTCAGGTTCACACTCGTCCTCCTCGAGCCCCCACACGTCGTCCCCGCCATCGCGTTCGTCGGGCGGTGTGCCCACCCCGAGCAACCCGTCTTACAGTCTTGCGTCGCCGAACCCTGCGTCGTTGGGTGTGCCGAATTTCTTTATTTCGAGTTTTGCGATTCCGCCGTTTTTGTTGCCGATTTATGAGGCGGCGGGGATTCAGTTTGACGTGCCGTGGCAGGTGTTGGCGGCGATTAATGAGATTGAGACTGATTATGGGCGGAATTTGAGTGTGTCTTCGGCTGGGGCGGTGGGGTGGATGCAGTTTTTGCCGTCGACGTGGAAGGTGTGGGGGGTGGATGCGACGGGGTCGGGGTATGCGGATCCGTATAACCCGGTTGACGCGATTTTCGCGGCGGCGCGGTATTTGCACGCGGCGGGGGCGTCGCGGAGTTTGTCGAGGGCGATTTTTGCTTATAACCATG
>DASYAP010000073.1:0-23289 GCA_036501265.1 Solirubrobacteraceae bacterium
CCATGCCAGACGGCTACCGCGCAGCGGTCATCGGCGCCACAGGGGCGGTCGGTCGCAAGGTGTTGCAGGTCCTCGGAGAGCGCGAGTTTCCGCTCAGTGAGCTGGTCCCATTTGCCAGCTCGCGCTCCGAGGGGAACCCGATCGAGTTCAAGGGCCGCACCCTTGCCTGCCGCACCCTCAGTCAGGATGCCGTCCAGGACTTCGACCTCGCGTTCATGGCCGCCGGCGGCTCGGTCAGCCGCGAGTGGGCGCCACACTTCGTCGACGGCGGCGCGCTCGTGATCGACAAGACGAGCTACTGGCGCATGGATCCCCAGGTCCCCCTGGTTGTCCCCGAAATCAACCCCGAGGCGACCGCCGAGGCGTTCGTCGGCCGCGGGATCATCTCGAGCCCCAACTGCTCGACCATGGCGCTCGTGATGGCGCTTTATCCGCTGCACCGGGAGGCCATCGTCGAGGAGGTCGTCGTCTCGACCTATCAGTCGGTCTCGGGAACGGGCAACGCGGCGGTGCGAGAGCTCGAAGACCAGTCTCACGCCCTGCTCCATGAGGCCGAGCCTGAGCCGCCCGCCGCCTACCCGCACCAGATCGCCTTCAATGTCCTGCCGCACGTGGAGACATTTGACGGCGGCGACGGCTATACGACCGAGGAGCGCAAGATGATGGAGGAGACGCGCAAGATTCTCGGCTTGGGCGAGGCTGAGCTTCACGTCGTCGCGACATGCGCGCGAGTGCCCGTGATCGCCGGCCACTCTGAGTCGGTGCGAGTCCGGACCCGGCGCCCGCTCGCACTCGAGCGCGCGCGGGAACTGCTGAGCGAGGCCGAGGGTGTGGTTTTGATTGACGATCCAACGAGCAACCGCTACCCGACCGCAGTCGAGTCCGCCGACCGCGATGAGGTCTTCGTTGGAAGGCTCCGTCATGACCCCGGTCCGGGCGGCGAACGCTATCTCAACCTATGGGTGGTCGGCGACAACCTACGCAAGGGCGCCGCGACCAACGCGGTCCAGATCGCCCAGCTTTTGCATGAGCACGGCCTTGCGAGCGCCGACCAGCGCGCCGCATGGCAGCCGGCGGTTGCCTGACTCGATCACGATCCCGCCCGAGCTGAGGCCGGCGGTCGACGAAGACGACTACCCGCAGCGGCTCGAGTGGCTCGCCCGTCTCCCGGCCACGGTCCGCGAGCTGGCGGCCGATTGGGGCCTCGAGTTAGGAGAGCCCTTCATCCCGGGCGGTCAGTGCGCGTGGGTGGCGCCAGCGGGCGAAAACCTCGTGCTCAAGGTGGGTTGGCGTCACCGCGAGGCCGAGCACGAGGCCGACGCGCTGCGGCTCTGGGATGGCGACGGCGCCATCCGCTGCTTCGCTACGCGCACACTCGAGGACACCACCGCGTCGTTGCTCGAGCGCTGCGTGCCGGGCACCCAGCTGAAGCTCGCATTGCCCGAGCTCGAGCAGGATGCCGTAGTCGCCCGCGTGTTGTGCCGCCTGTGGCGGCACAAGCTGCCCGAGCGCCACCCCTTCGGCTCTCTGGAGCAGATATGCGACCTGTGGGTTGAGTGGCTCGAGGCCCGCGTGCGCATCAATACGGGTGGCGCCGATCCGGGCCTCGTGCGAGAGGGCGTTGCGCTGCTGCGCGAATTGCCGCGCACGGCGGAGCGAAGCGTACTCGTTTGCACCGATCTCCACGCCGGCAACGTGCTCTTGGCCCAGCGCGAGCCGTGGCTTGCGATCGACCCCAAGCCGTTCGTGGGGGACCCCGCCTTCGACCCGGTCCAACACATGCTCAACTGCGATCGACGGCTGGCCGGCGACCCAGTCGGTCTGGCGCGGCGTATGGCCGGGCTGCTCGATCTCGATGTGGAGCGTGTCAGCCTGTGGCTGCTTGCCCGCTGCGCCCAGGAATCGCTCGACGACCCGACGATGCGAGAGCCGGCCCGGATACTGGCCGGCGCACGTGCCGGCCGGCTTAATTGACGGTTACCGACAACACCGGTGGTAGGCGGTCGGCGACCGTGAACCAGCGGTCGCCGGCGTCGGCCGACCCAAATACCGTCCCCGAGGTCGCCCCGAAATAGAGTCCGAGCGCCGGGCCCGAACCGGTCCAGTCGAAGGCCTCGCGCAGGATCGTGAGATAAGCATGTTCGGCGGGGAGTCCGTCACCGCGCGCGGCCCAGCTCGAGCCGGCGTCGCGCGTCTCATACACGCGGACCTGCTCCCCGGGCGTGACCCGATCGATGTCAGCGGTCAGCGGGATGACGTAGGCGCTGTCGGGATCGGCGGGGTCTACCGCGAGCGGAAAGCCAAAGTCCGAGGGAAGCCCCTCGCCGATCTCGGTCCAGCTCGCGCCTGAATCATCAGAACGGTAGACGCCACCGTGGAACTGCAGAAAGAGCCGTTCGGGTCGTGCCGCGGCGCGGTGAATGCGGTGGACGCAGAGCGCGATCTGGTCCTCCGGCGCGTCCTCCGGCACGTAGCGCGCCCTCAGACCCTTATTGCCCTGATGCCAACTCTTGCCGCCGTCGTCGGTCAGCCACACGCCCGCTGCCGAGATGCCGATTGCCAGACGGTGGGGCTCCCCTGGCCAGGTAACGATCGAGTGCAAGCACAATCCCCCGCCACCGGGTTGCCAACCCGGTCGAGTTGGTTCGTTCCAGAGTGCCTCGTTGAGTTCGAAGCTGGTGCCGCCGTCGGTGCTCTTGAAAAGCACGGCCGGGTCGCCGCCGGCGAAGACCACGCCGTGGCCCTCGCCCGGTTCGATCACCCAGATCCGTTTGAGCGCGGCGTTGCCGCCCTTGGGCAGCTCGACGCCGCTCGCCTGCTCCCATCCTGGGACGGCTTGCTCGGGCGGGAAGCTGGGAATCCCGGGACGCCTCACCCACTCGTCCACGGGTCGGTCGGTGTAGAAGATCTTGGGGCCGTAGAAGGGGGAGGTGACGGTGGCGAAGATGCGGCCGGAGCGGGGATCGCGCCGAGCGTGGTCGACGGTCTCACCCGCGAACGCGCGGGCGCGGATCTCGAACGGTCCCGGCGGTTCTCCCTCGAGCACGAACAGCCCCTTGCGCGTCCCTAAGACAAGCTCGGTCATCGCGGGGCCCCGCCCGAGATCGCCGGGATCACGTCGACCCGGTCACCGTCCTGAAGCGAACTGCGGGCGTCGACGAGCTCGCCGTTGACGAAGACATTGATATGCGGACGGATCAGCCCGCGCTCGTCGAGGATCCAGCCCGACAGCGCCGGCTGGCTCGTCTCGAGCTCATTCAAAAGATCGCTCACGGTTCCCGCCCGGAGCGTGTGCTCGGAGCAATTTCCGGCAAGTCGCTTGAGCGGTTCTCGCAGGCGCACCACTGGCATCGGGGCGGATGCTACGTCAAGGACCTGCGTCTCATCAGGCTCGCCGTCACCGCCAGCGCGAGCAGCCCCACCAAGCCGGTGAAAACGACGCCCGCCGTGCGCAGGCCGACCGCCTGGGCGGCCACCCCGATGCCCACGATCGGGAGAGAGATCGCCACATAGGAGACCACGAAAAAGCTCGACGCCACCTCCGCTCGCTGGGCGCTCGGGCTCCCGCTCTCGACGATCGTGAGCCCGGCGCGAAAAGCCAGGCCGATTCCCAAGCCGGCGACCGTAGCACCGGCGAGCAGCAGCGCCAGGGAGCTGGCCGCAACCCCTCCGGCGATCAGCCCGCAACCGGCTACCATCACGGCGCTTCCGACGGGTAGGGCAACGTCGGGGGTGGTGAGCTCGAGCGCCAGCTGCCCCACTGCCGAGGCGGCGAGCAGTAGGAACACGACTACGCCCGGGATCCAGGGGCTCGTGAGGTGCAGCAGCTTCGCCAGGAAAGAGGGGGCGACGGCGCTGAAGAGCCCCAGGACCGCGAAGGCAGCAAACGACGCGGTGGCCGCGCGGATGAAGATGGCGCGCATCTCGCGCGGGACGCTGAGGCGCTGGATACGAAAGCTGGCGCGACCTCTCCTGACCTTGACCGGCTCCGGTATCTGAAGGATGACGAGCGCGGCAGGAACCAGGAGACCGAGGTGAACGGCATATGGAACGCGCAGCGGGTCCGGGGCAAACTGGGCCAAGAGTCCCGCCACCAGCGGGCCCGTGCCGAGGCCACCGACGGTGACGAGGGCCGCGATCAGTGTGCCGCGGTCTGACGCGCTCTCGGGGGCGAAGTCCACCAGGGCGGCCGTTGCGGTCCCGGTGAAGATCCCCGCCGAGAGGCCCGAAAGAAACCGGCCCACCAGCAGCGGCCCGAGCGCCGACGCGAGCAGAAAGACGATTGAGCTGGCGGCGGCAAACGCCAGTCCCACGAACATCACCGGCCGGCGGCCAACCTCGTCAGAGCTCTGGCCGAGCAGCAGCAGCGCGACGAGCACGCCCACCGCGTAGGTCGCGAACACAACCGTGACGGTCAGCTCGGTGAAGCCGAACCGCGCTTCGTAGATCGGGTACAACGGCGTCGGCAGCGTGGTGCCCACCATCGTCACGAAGAACGCGTAGGCCACGCCGAGGGTTGCGGTGCGGCGTCCCACGGAGTGGCGACGCGTGGTGATCGAGGGCATCATTTGGGGTAGTGCCCGATCATGGAACTTAGGACGCTGGGACGAACTGGAGTGAAGGTCAGCCCGCTGTGCCTTGGCGCGATGATGTTCGGCGCCTGGGGCAACACCGACCACGACGACTCTATCCGCATCATCCACCGGGCGCTCGACGCGGGCATCAACTTCATCGATACCGCCGACGTCTACTCCCGCGGCGAGTCGGAGGAAATTGTGGGAAAGGCGCTTTTGCAGGGCCGCCGCGACCACGTGGTGCTCGCAACCAAGGTCCACGGGACCATGGGCGACGACCCGAACGAGTTCGGCAACTCGCGCCGGTGGATCACGCAGGAGGTCGAGCGGAGTCTGCGGCGTCTGCGCACCGACTGGATCGACCTCTATCAGATCCATCGGCCCGAGCAGGACACCGATATCGACGAGACACTGGGGGCGCTGAGTGATTTGGTGCAGGCCGGCAAGGTCCGCTACATAGGGTCCTCAACCTTTCCCGCGAGTCAGATCGTCGAGGCCCAATGGGTGGCCGAGAAGCGCGGGCGCGAGCGGTTCGTATGCGAGCAGCCCCCCTACTCGATCCTGGTTCGCGCCGTCGAGCAGGACGTGCTGCCCACCTGCCAGCGGTACGGGATGGGAGTGATTCCATGGAGCCCGCTGGCCGGTGGCTGGCTGTCGGGGCGCTACCGCATGGGCACCGAGATCCCCTCCTCGCATCGAGCCGAGCGGATCCCCGACCGCTATGACATGTCACTGCCAGGCAACCAACGCAAACTTGAGGCGGCCGACGCCCTGGCGCTGCTGGCGGAGGAATCGGGCATGTCACTGGTCGAAATGGCGATCGCGTTCGTGATCCGCCATCCAGCCGTGACCGCAGCGATCGTGGGGCCGCGCACGATGGAACAGCTCGAGTCCCAGCTGCCCGCGGCCGATGCTGTGCTGGGGGACGACGTCCTGGATCGGATCGAGGAGATCGTGCCGCCCGGCGTCAACCTCAATCCAGGTGATGGCGGTTACCAGAACCCCGCGCTTGCGCCGGCAGCGCGGAGGCGGCCGGTGCGCGTGAACGGCGCCACGGTAGTGGCGAGCTAACTCGACACCAGAACGGGGGCTGGCTAAGCGCGGTCGTTCGCGCTGCGTGTCCTGTGCCGTCTCATACGGAATAGTTTGCACCACATATGGTTCCTGATAGGATTGTGGTGATTGCCAAACGTGCGCCGCGAAGGGACAAAGGGCCTTGTCAGGACCATCCAACGGAGCTAATGGGGTTCACCGGGACGCACGTAGGCTGCGCAACGGGGCGCTTTGGGCGGCGGCGCTGCTGCTGCTGCTGCTCGGGATAGGGTTCGCCGTTCCAGACCTTCGCCACGTGCTCGATCGGGCGTCCGAGGCTGCGCCGGGGTGGCTCGTACTCGCCGTCGGACTGGAGCTGGCTTCGTGTCTCGGCTATGTGGCGACTTTGCGATTGGTCCTGCCGCGCGGTCCGGTCCGGGAGGTCCGTCGACTCGCCTGGGCAGAGATGGCGTTCGGCGCGGTCGTGCCCGCGGGCGGCGCGGGTAGCCTCGCCGTCGGGGCATGGGCGATGCGCGCGTGGGGCGTGGCTTGGTCGAGAATTGCTAATCGCTCGGCTGTCGTCTTCCTGCTGACCAGCGCGGTCAACGTGGTGGTGCTGGGACTGGGCGGGTTAGGCGTTCTGGGCGGGCTCGGATATGCACACACAGATGTGCTTTACGGCCTCGTGCCCGCAGTGGTGGCAGCGCTGCTGCTCGGCTTCTTTGCACTGTTGCCGCGGCTCGTACGCCCCGACCGGTCGGGCGGCCGCTTGACCGACGTGCTTGAGCGCATCGCGACCTGGGTCAATGACACGAAGGAGATCTCGTTCACACCCGACTGGAGACTCCTCGGGGCAGTGGGCTACCTGGTGTTCGACATCGCCGTTTTATGGGCGTGCCTGCGAGCGGTGGGCGTGAGTGCGCCGGTGTTCGCGCTCGTGCTCGGCTATCAGATCGGCTATCTCGCGAATCTGGTGCCGATTCCGGGCGGCGTGGGAGCGCTGGAGGGCGGTCTGCTCGGAGCGCTTCTCCTGTACGGCCTCCCGGCCGCGCCGACAGCCGCCGCGGTCGTCCTCTATCACGCCATCGCTCTGTGGCTGCCGACGATGGGCGGCACCGTGGGGTTTGTGCGCTTGCGGCGCGGGCTGGCGTCGCGCGGCGCGCGGGTGCAGGCGGTTTCCGCGCAGGCCGCGACTCCGGTTGCGGGGCGGCCCACGTCAGAGATTTCGGCCGGCGACCCCGGCCGATCAGTTAGCGATCTCGCAGCGGATCGGCGGCCGGTCAGAGATCTGGCGGCGTGATCATTGCTCGTGGTTTTGCCAGGGCGTCTGCGCATGGGTCGCCCAGGGCGACTGCGTCATGGCGACCTGCTGCTCGCCTCTGATCACGTGCATGACCGCGTTGATGAGCGCCAGATGAGTAAAGGCCTGAGGGAAGTTGCCGAGATGGCGCCCCGTCCGCGGGTCCATCTCCTCGGCGTAGAGCCCCAGCGGGCTGGCGTGGCCGAGGAGCCGCTCACACAGTTCCTGGGCGCGCTGAAGCTCGCCGATCTCACACAGCGCCGAAACGAGCCAGAACGAGCAGATCATGAAGGTGCCCTCCTGGCCGGCGAGGCCATCGTCCGTTTGCTCGGTGCGATAGCGCAGCACGAGCCCGTACTCGGTCAGTTCATCGGCGATCGCGAACACTGTGTCGCGGATGCGGTCATCGCTCGGGGGCAAAAACCGGACCAGCGCCATCAACAGCAGCGAAGCGTCCAGCGCCGTGGAACCGTAGTACTGCACGAACACGCCGCGGTCGTCCACGCCGTTTGTGCAGACGTCGTCGTGAATCTCGTCGGCCACGGAGCGCCAACGCTCGGTGTGCTGCGCGTCCTCCCGAATCTCGGCCAACCGCGCGCCGCGGTCCAGGGCGACCCAGCAGAACATCTTCGAGGAGGTGAAGTGCTTGGGTTCGCCGCGCACTTCCCAGATCCCCCGGTCGGGTTCGCGCCAGTTGCGGATCGCGCACTCGACCTGGTGCTCGAGGATGGGCCACACGCGCTCGTCGAGGGCGTCACGCGTGCGGGTATGGATGTAGACGGAGTCGAGCAGGGCGCCCCAAACGTCGTGCTGGCGCTGCTTGTAGGCAGCGTTGCCGACGCGCACGGGGCGGGCGCCCTCGTATCCCGCGAGGTGGTCGAGCACCCTCTCGTCGAGGGCGCGTTCGCCGCCCACTCCGTACATGACCTGGAGGTCCTGTCCGGTCCCGGCGACGTCCGCGATGAAGTAGAAGAAGTCGTTGGCCTCCCAGTCAAAGCCGAGCGTGTCAAGGGCCCAGAGCATGAACGTGGAGTCCCTGATCCAGCTATAGCGGTAGTCCCAATTGCGCGGGCCGCGCGGCGCTTCCGGAAGGGAGGTTGTCGCGGCCGCGACAAGTGCGCCGGTGGGCGCGTAGGTGAGGCCCTTGAGTGTCAAGGCGCTGCGCTGGAGAAACATCCGCCAGGGGTGGTCGGGGAACGTGCCGCGATCGAGCCAGTGCTGCCAGTGGTGGGCGGTCCAGACGAGGCGCTCGGAGGCCTCCTCGAGCGTCTGCGGGCCGCCGTGGTCGCTCCAGCTCAGCGCGCAGAAGACTTGGTCGTTCTCCTTCATGCGGTGGCGTGCGGTCGCGTGCGGCCCCTCAAATCCCAGTCGCAGGTCGGTTGTCAAGCGCAGTTCGATATCGGTCCCCTCGGCGCGTGCAATTCCCTCGTGGTAGCCGGGCCCGGCGTATTCCCAGCGGGCGGGGTTGGCGCCGTAGTCGAACATCGGCGCGCAATCGAGCGTCAGCTCGACTTCGTCGTTGACGCACCGGACCATGCGCAGCAGGACGTGGTGGGCGTCATAGTCGGTGGGCGTACGGCGATGCGTGTGAGAGCGATCATTGTCGTGGCGCCAGGGGCCGATCAGGAGCACGTCGCGCACGATGATCCAGCCAGAGCCGGTCCCCCAGCTCGTTTCGAGCACCATCGTGCCCGGCAGATAGCGGCGCGAGGCCGGCACCGCCACGCCATCGGGACCCAGGGTGAAGTGGCCGGCGTCGCGGTCGAGCATCGCGCCGAAGACGCTCGGGGAATCCGGTCGAGGCAGACAGAGCCACTCGATCCCGCCGCCGGGCGCGAGGAGAGCGAAGTTCTCACAGTCCGACAGAAAGCCGTACCCGGCGATCGGAGGAAAGGCGCTCGTGGGTTGCTGCAGGTCGCCCGTCAGCCGGCGCACAGCCTCAGTGGCGGGCGCGCGGCGTTCCGGCGCGACCGTTGGCTCGTCTTGGTCGCTTGCCGCGGGCTGCGGCTCGGGCGCCGCCGCGCGTGCGGGCTGCGGCGTGGCCATCCGGGGGTCGCCGTTTCCCTGCCTGGTCACGTCCTCGGCCACCGTCCCAAGTATCGCGGTTGGGCTCTGCCCGGCGAACTATGCACGCCCACTTTCAGGAGGTGAAGGTGAAACGACAACGTTGGGCGCTGCCATCATCGGTACTGACATGAGCGCTCTTAACGGACGAGGATTCGGAGCCGCGCACGGTTCGGCCGGCAGCGGGGCCATGCGCTCGATGCGCGGCCGCGAGAAGCCGCCCCCGCTGATGGACCCCACTCGTCAGCGCGACGGGCACCGGATCCTGCGGCTATTCGGGCCTTACAGGTGGCGGCTGGCGGCAGCGATGGCGCTGATCGCCTTCTCGGCCGGCATCAGCATGATCTCGCCTTTCCTGCTGCAGGAGGTCATCAACGTCGGTCTCCTCCAGCACAACTCCACCGTGCTGGCCGAGTGCGTCGGCGGGATGATCGCCATTGCGATCGCGACCGCCGTCTTCAGCGTCTGGCAGACCTACATGTCCAACGCGGTCGGCCAGCGGGTCATGCACGACCTCCGCTCGAGCGTCTACCGCCACCTCCAACGGATGTCGCTCGCGTTCTTCACCCGCACGCGCACGGGGGAGGTGCAGTCGCGGATCGCCAACGACATCGGTGGGCTCGACAACGTTCTGACCAACACCGCGACCACGATCGCCCAGAACACGACCACGGTGATCGCGTCGATCGTCGCGATGCTGCTGCTCGACTGGCGGCTCGCCCTCATATCGCTGGTGTTCCTACCGTTGTTCGTCTATCTGACGCGGCGGGTCGGTAAGACCAGGCGGAAGATCACGATGACGCAGCAGCGGCGCTTGGCCGATCTCTCGGCGCTGGTCGCGGAGTCGCTGTCGGTCTCGGGGATCATGCTCGGCAAGACGATGGGGCGGGCCGGAGATCTCGGCGCTCGCTTCACCGGCGAGTCGTCCGAAATCGCCGATCTCGAGGTCCGCTCGCGGATGGCGGGGCGGTGGCTGATGTCGACGATCCAGATGACCTTCGCGATCCAGCCGGCGATCGTGTACTTCCTGGCGGGTCAGCACTCGATCATCGGCGGCATCTCAGTGGGAACGGTGATCGCCCTGACCACCCTGCAGACCCGGTTGCTGTTCCCGATCCAGCAGCTGCTCGGTGTGGGGGCCGACGTCGAGGCGTCGCTGGCGTTCTTCGACCGGATCTTCGAGTACCTCGACCTGCCCGTCGACATCCTTGAGGCCCCCGACCCGGTCGCTCTGCGCAAGGACGAGCTGCTGGGCGAGGTGCGGTTCGAAGACGTGTCTTTCCGCTACTCGGAATCCGGGCCGTGGACGGTGCAGGACATCGACCTTGTGGTGCCCGCGGGCACGCGGACCGCGATCGTCGGGGAGACCGGGGCGGGCAAGACCACGCTTGGTTACCTGGTGGCCCGCCTCTATGACCCGCAGCGCGGCCACGTGAAGATCGATGGCGTTGACGTGCGCGACGTGACGCTGGCCTCGCTGGCGGACGCCGTCGGGGTGGTCTCGCAGGAGACGTACCTCTTCCACGCGAGCGTGCGGGAGAACCTCCGTTTTGCGCGTCCGGACGCCACCGACGAGGAGCTCGAGGAGGCGGCGCGCACCGCGCGTATTCACGATCTGATCGTCTCACTTCCCGACGGCTACGACACGATCGTCGGCGAGCGTGGCTACCGCTTCTCGGGAGGGGAGAAGCAGCGCATGGCGATCGCGCGCACCGTCCTGCGCAACCCGCCGGTGCTCGTCTTTGACGAGGCCACGAGCTCGCTGGACACGCAGACCGAGGCGGCCGTGCAGCAGGAGCTCGAGCGGCTGGCGGAAGGCCGCACCACGATCACGATCGCCCACCGACTCTCGACGGTGCGGGACGCGGACCAGATCGTCGTCCTCGACGCCGGGCACATCGTCGAGCGCGGTACGCACGACCAGTTACTGGAACAGGGCGGCATCTACGCGTCACTGGTGGCGCGGGATCTTGCCGAGCCGACGGTCGGGGCGTAGGGCGCCAGCACCGCGGTTTGACCTCACCGGCGGCGAGCGCTCAGGTGACGCTCATCAGCCGCCCAAGCTTGGCGGGCGTGTCGCTCTCCTGGCGGGGCGAGTAGAGCACAAGACGCTGGTCGAGCGCGTGCTGCGGCCTGAATCCTGCGTGCTCGAACACCATCAGACCCTCGATCGGATGGTGGACCTCCTTGCGGCCCTCGCCACCACCCGAGACCTCGTGGCGCTTCCACGCACGGCAGAACTCGGGGCTGGAGTGGCGCAGCGCACCGATCAGCTCCTCGAAGGAGGGATCGCCCAGGTAGCGGGCACTGTCAGCACGAAACTTGGCCACCATCAGCCGGGCGGACTTCTCCCAGTCGGAGAACATCTCGCGCCGGAAGGGGTCCGTAAAGGTGAGCCAGACGTGGTTGCGAGCCGCGCGCGGGATGCTGCCGAAGTCGCCAAAGAGCGCGCACGCGGCCCTGTTCCAGGCCAGGTAATCCCAGCGGCGGCCCAGAACGAAGGCGGGGTTCGGACCTAGGTTCTCGATCAGCCGGCGCAGCGTGGGGGAGACCCGCTCGGCCGGAGACTTGCACGGCGGCGGATCCTCACCGCGGCCGAGCAGGATCAGGTGGGTGCGCTCGGTCGGGGTGAGCTTGAGCGCGCGCGATATGGCCTCGAGCACCTCAAGGGAGGCACGCACATCGCGTCCCTGCTCGAGCCACGTGTACCAAGTGGTACCGACCCCGGCCAGAAGTGCGACCTCCTCACGCCGAAGGCCGGGAGTCCGCCTGCGGCCGCCGTCGGGCAGTCCGACTTCTTCTGGCGTGATGCTCTCGCGCCGCTTTCGTAGGAAGTCCGCCAGCTCCGCCCGGCGGCGCTCGCCATTTCCGTTCGCGTGTCCCCTCGGCGCCCCTCCGTTCGTCGTCTGTTTATCGAGTAAGGCCTCGTTCATGGAAATTCGCTCCGTTCATCCGATGTAAGGGCCCAGGCACTTAGTTCATCGTCCAGATCGGCGACAAGACTCTCGGCGCCGACATTAGGTGTCACATCCACTACCAGGATAACTCCCTCTCTTGTACCCGGATAAATATGCCCCCAGAATACCGCAGGTGAGCGCAATGGTTAGAGCAATCCAAGCAAGAAGGTTCTCCAAGACCGATTCCCACGCCTGGCTGCTGTTCGCAGTCTGCCTGGCGCAGTTCATGGTCATCCTTGACGTCTCGATCGTGAACGTGGCGCTGCCGTCGATCCGCAACGGTCTGCACTTCTCGACCGTCGATCTCCAATGGGTCGTGAACGCCTACACGATTGGGTTCGCCGGCTTCTTGATGCTGGGCGGGCGGCTTGCCGACCTCCTGGGTCGCCGCCGGGTATTCCTGGTGGGCACCGCGCTATTCGCCCTTTCCTCACTCGGGTGCGCGCTGGCTGACTCCCAGGAGTTGCTGATCGCGGCTCGCTCGGTGCAAGGCTTTTCCGGCGCGATCGTGTCGCCGGCCACGCTGTCCATCATCACGAGCGTCTTTGAGGAAGGTCCCGAGCGCAACCGCAGTCTCGGCATGTGGGGGGCAATGGGAGCGCTTGGCGCCTCGTCGGGGGCACTGCTCGGGGGAGTGCTGACTGAGCTGATCGGTTGGCCCGCGATCTTCGTGATCAACGTCCCACTGGGCGCGATCGTGATCCTGCTTGGGTTGCGCGCCATCCCCAGGTTGCGCGCAGCGGACGGTCCCCGCCATTTCGACTTCTCCGGCGCCACGCTGATCACGGGCGGGCTGCTCGCGGTGACCTTCGGGATCGTTCAGACGAACACCGCCGGGTGGGGCTCGGGCCAGGTGATCGTCCCGCTGGCGGCCGGACTCGCCCTCCTCGGAGGCTTTCTCTTCGTCGAGTCGCGCTCACCCGCGCCGCTCGTGCCGCTCTCCATCTTCCGGCTGCGCAACCTGAGCGGCGCAAACCTGGTGGTCCTGCTCCTCTATGCGGGCATTTTCCCGCAGTGGTTCTTCCTCACGCTGTACCTGCAGCAGGTCCTCCACTACACCGCGATCGAGGCAGGTCTCGCGTTTCTGCCCATGACGCTCTCGATCTTCGTCGGTTCGACGCTCGCTCCTCGCATCGTCGCGCGATTCGGGCCCCGGCGAGTGATCTCTCTGGCCATGGCCGCCGCAGCGGCCGGTGGGCTGCTTCTGAGCGGGATCTCGCCAGGCGGCACGTACCTGAACGCGGTGGCGGCAGGCGCGGTGATCGGAGCGCTTGGAATGGGCTTCACGCTCGTCCCAGCGACGATCTCCGCGATGCAAGGTGTGCCCTCCAGCGAGAGCGGGCTCGCCTCCGGTCTGCTCAACACCTCGCGGCTGATGGGCGGCGCGCTGGGCTTGGCGGTGCTGAGCACAATCGCCGATTCCGTGAGCCGCGGCTCCACCGGCGTCGGCCCGGCCCAGGCGATGACCAACGGCTTCGGAGTCGCATTCACGATCGCAGGGGGGCTGTGCCTCGCCGGCGCGCTGATCGCCGGTTGGCTGCTCAGGCCGGTTGCTGCACGGGGATCGGAGGCCGTGGAAGCTGACGAGACGCAAGGCACGCCTGAGTCTGCCGAGGAGCGCGAGCTGGTCGCGGCTTGACCGTGCGGCGCCGGCGACTAGCGGTGTCGCCCCGAGGCCAGCCTCGGCTTGTCCGCGCGACTCGCTTCCGGCTTGACGGGGTTTGCGGGTCCTCGCTACCTTTTGCGGACGGCTGAGTATCGTTGCCGGGGTCATCTTCGTTCGGCCGGGGCCTGCAAAGTCTTCTGAGAGCAAGGGGTTAGTCCATGATCGCGCGCATTTTCAAGCCGGCCTTCGACATCCGGAGGTCGTTGGTGGTCCTAGGAGCCGTGGTGGGCGGGCTGGTCTTTCCCGCTGTCTCCATGGCGGCCGGCCACGTGCCCTGCAGCACGCCAAAGACGGCGACCTGCCAGATCAAGACGACGTCGATCCATAAGGGGAGCCAAGGATTCGAGTTCACGCTGGCTATCCACCAGGGAATACCGACCGGCTACGGGGGCCGCTACCCGAACTCGGCCGACGGGATCCTCTTCAAGCACAATGGCAATGCGACCGAGAACGACAACTATTCCTTCAGCGCCGGTAAGGGCCATCCCCTCAACTTCAGCACGGGCAAGAGCACAAAGCCTCTGCAATTCGCGACGATCAAAGGCACGTTTGCGAAGGGACGCGGGTCGATCAACCTGACTTTCCACGCCACGGGCCCGGCCCACCACGTCAGCGTACCCAAGGGCTGTCAGGGGACGGCCGGTGAACGGCGCTCGGGTACGTTGAGTGGCTCGTACACTCTGCACGCCGACAAGCTCGGGACGATCACCCAGAAGTCGTTCAAAGCGACGATCTCGACCGCCAATTGGACGTGCAATCCGAAAACGCACGGCTACGACGTCACGACGCTCATAGGTAACCCTTTTGTCGACATCTTCAAAAGCTCGACAGGCTCGGTGACCGAAACGATCGACAACGAGCCCAACGGGAGCGGGTGGGCATTCAGCTACGAGTACTACGTCAAAGGCCTACCGGGTTCTGACTACAACGTTCAGACGACGAGCACCCTCAAGAAGGCGACCATAAAGGGCAGCGGCGGTATTTCGGGTAACGCCACTTATAGCTCGTCGGGTTCGAGCAAGCACAGAACTAAGGGTCACGCGAGCGGCTCCCTTGCCGTCAACATGGCGTCGATCGGCGTTGTGAAAGCGTTTCCGAAATCTCGCAAAGCAACGCAAACTCATTCCTGACGTGAGGTCTTAGCGACCGGGTCCGCGAGTCCACCGACTCGCGGGCCCGCCGCGCTTTGGCGGCTGCGCTCGGGCTGGCGATGCTCCGGCGGTAGGTCGCGTCTTGACGCTCCCGCCATCGCCGGGTAGTTTCTGAACCCTTCGGGGTTTCAAACAGAGTGGGGTGACATGCTGGGGTATTCACGGGGGCTGAACTTACGGGTTCGACGGTGGTCGCTTACCGGCGCAAGCGCACTGACCACGCTGGCGCTTTCAACCGCACCATCCGGTGAGGTCGGGTGCTGAAGGGGGCGCGGCCCTGTCCGATCGCAGGCGCACATCGAGTGGAAAGGGCGGGTCTCGCCGCCGCACCGGCGCCACCTCAGTCAGCGACGGCGCCAAGGCTCGTGGCCCGAGCGCGGGGATCCTGCTATATCGCGGCGACGCCGGGCGCCACGAGGTGCTGCTCGTTCATCCGGGCGGCCCCTGGTGGCGCCGTCAAGAGGCCGGCGCGTGGTCGATTCCCAAGGGAGAGTGCATGGCGGACGAGGAGCCGTACCTTGCCGCGCGACGCGAGTTCGTCGAAGAGCTCGGGGTCGCGGCACCCGACTGCGACGCGCTCCCGTTGGGAGAAGTACGGCAGAGGGCTGGCAAGCGCGTGCTCGCCTGGGCGTTGCCCGGCGACCTCGACGCCAGCGCGATCAGGAGCAATACCTTCAACCTCGAGTGGCCGCCCCACTCGGGTAAGTTTCGCGACTTCCCTGAGGTTGACCGCGCCGAGTGGTTCCCGGTCGAAACCGCCAGACAGAGGATCAATCCCGCACAGGTAGAGCTGCTCGATCGGCTGGAAGCGGCGCTGGCGTAGCCGCGCCCCCGCTTCGGCTCAGGTACTGCTCCGGCTGCCCCGGATCTTGCACGTTTGAACGGCGTAAAGGCCCCACTCAGTAAGGAATCACGAAAGAGTGGGCCGACAGGGTCCGCTGGAGGACCAAAAAGCCCCATGCCTCGTCAAGGTCCCGGGTCGGTGGGGCCTTTTTCCCGATCCAGTGCCTCCGAAGAGCTCGGGCCGAGCTCTTCGCTCGCGTACGATCGGACCATGCCACTGCTCCGGCCGGATGGCTCCGAGGCGATCAGTCCCACCGCCCACTACACGGGCTTTGTGTGGGCGCGCAACGGTCTCTCGCCGCCAGGCCTGGCCACGCTCGAGGGCCGCGCCCTGTTCGAGTCGCTGCGAGCGCCCATGGCGATCAGCGATCTTCTCGGCGGAGGCACGCTCGAGGCCTACCTGCTCGCGCGCCACCGCGCGATCGACGCGCTGTTGCAGCGCGCAATCGAGGAACGCGGCGTCGGGCAGGTGATCGAGATCGCCGCGGGCATGTCCGGTCGCGGCGTGAGGTTCGCGCAGAGATACGCCGATCGCCTGCTCTACGTGGAGGCCGACCTCCCAGCGATGGCCGAGCGCAAGCGGCGGACGCTGGCGCGCCTGAACGCGCTGTCCGAGCGCCATCGCGTGGAGGACCTTGACGCCCTCCGTGACAGTGGCTCGCGTAGCCTCCCCGAACTCGTGCGACCCCTCGACCAGAATCTGGGTCTTGCCATCATCACCGAGGGTCTGCTCGGCTATCTCGAGTTCTCGGCGGTGAGGGCCATGTGGCGACGCTTCGCGGCAGTTCTTTCGACGTTCAGAGAAGGGAGCTACATCTCCGACATCCATATCGGCGAGACCCAGGACCTACGGGTCAAGGCCTTCCGCCTGGTGCTGGCGGCTTTCGTGCGCGGGCCCGTGCACCTCCATTTCGGCGAAGAGCCCGAGGTGGTGGGCGCCTTGACGGGGGCAGGGTTCGCGTCCGCCGAGATTCATCGCGCCCAGGAGCTTGCAGCCAGTGGAAATGACTCGGGCGCGAACGGCGCAGCCGCGAAGGACTCGGCCCCCCGGCTGGCCCACACGATCGAGGCTCGGACGGCGTGATCTCGGCGACCCTCTACACCGATCCCGGCTGCCCATGGGCTTACTCCGGGATCCCTGCATTGCGGGTGCTGGCATGGCGCTACGGTGGACAGCTTGTCTGGCGACTGGTGATGGTGGGACTCACCGAAGAGGCCTCGCAATACGAGGCACGCGGCTACACCCCGTTGCGTGGGGCCCTCGGGCAGTTGCGCTTCCGCGACCGCTACGGCATGCCCTTCGCACCGGCCCCCAAGGCCCGGGTTAGCGCCACCTCGCGTGCCTGCCGCGTGATCGTCGCCGCGCGGCTCGACCAGCCTGGCTCCGAGTGGCCGGTCCTGCGGGCGCTGCAGCTGGCGAACTTCACCACGCCGTTGGTCCTGGAGGACGACCGGCAGTTGGCAGAGGCGCTCGGTCGTCTGGACGGAGTCGACGGGGAGCGGCTCGTGGCGCGTATCGATGATCCCGAGATCGTGGCGGCTTACGACCGAGATCGCGCGGAGACCCGCACGGCCGAGGGGTCGGCGGCCGAGCTGCAGGGAAAGACCGCCACCACCGACGGCCCCGTACGGTTCACCGCTCCGTCCGTCGTCTTCGAGCGAGATGGACTGCGGCTGGTCGCCGGCGGCTTTCAGCCCGTGCAGGCCTATGACGTGCTGGTAGCCAACCTCGATCCCACCCTCAATCGCGAGCCGCCCCCCGAGACACCCGAGCCGCTGCTCGAGCGGTTCCCCGACGGACTGACCACCCCCGAGGTGGCGGCGCTCATGGCCGGCGCAAACGACGCACCCGACCGGACCACCGCAGAGGCCGCGTTGCTTGAGCTCGTTGCAGCCGGGAAGGCGCGCCGTGAGCCGCTGGGCGACAGTGCGGTCTGGAAGCCGGCGGCCTAGCCGCTCGGCGTGCTTCGGGTAGACCGCCGTAATGGCCCAGCCCTCTCGCCGCGGATTACGGAGTGCTGAACAATCGCCGGCGCGCCTTTCGGGGCCGCTCGGGCGCCTTCACAATGACCGTATGGATCGCGGGCGAGCGCGGGTGCTCGTCGTGGACGACGAGCCGACGATCGGCGAGGTGGTGGGGCGCTATCTCGAGCGGGCCGGTTATCGCACTGGCATCGCGGCCACGGGGAGGGAGGCGCTCTCGAGCGCTGCGGCCGAGCGTCCCGACGTGGTCGTGCTCGACCTGATGCTTCCCGACCTGGACGGACTCGAAGTGATGCGTCGCCTGCGCCGTGACGGCCGCGAACACACCGCGATCATCCTTCTGACCGCACGCGGCGAGGAATCAGACCGGGTTACGGGCCTGCGGCTCGGCGCAGACGACTACGTCGTGAAGCCCTTCTCACCGGCTGAGTTGGTGGCCCGTGTGGACGCGGTCCTGCGCCGGATCGAGCCCGTGCGCGACCGCGAGGAGATTCTTCGCTTCGACAGCCTGGAGATCGACCCGGGCGCGCGCCGGGTCCGACTGGACGGCGCCGTCGTCGAGCTGACCCCGCGCGAGCTCGAGCTCCTGCTGTTTCTCGCGCGCCACCCCGGGGAGGCCTTTACGCGTGAGCAGCTGATGAGCCGTGTGTGGCAATTCAGCTTCTACATCGACACCTCCACGGTCACCGTTCACATCCGCCGCGTGCGCACGAAGCTCGAGCCCGATCCTGCCCGGCCACGATTCATCGAGACCGTATGGGGGGTCGGCTACAGGTTCGTGCCATGAGGCGCGCCGCGCTTGCAGCCGTGCTCGCCGCCGGCACGGGGGTCGCCGTGTCGGCGATCGCATGGCCCATCTATGGCCGCGGCGCCTTCGTGGCCTGCCTTGAGATCCTTGTCCCGCTTGGCGCAGCCACGGCGCTGCTCGCCCACGTGATCGCCAACCAGCCACGCCTATTGGGTGGGATGCGCGGCCGGTTGGGTGCCCTTGCAATCCTCGTGGCGGCGCTCCTCGCCGCCGCCGTCGCCCTGTTTGCGTCGCTCATGTTCGTCTCCCCGCACGACGCCTTCTTCATGGCGCTGGCAGCGGGCTATGCGGGCCTGATCGGTCTCGGGGCCGCGTGGCTCGTGGCCCGGCGCGCGTTATCCGATCTCGAAGTGGTGCGCACTGCGCTCGCCGACGTCGGCGAGGGAGCACGCAATGTTCAGGTGAAAGTGCTCGGGCACGACGAGCTGGCGGCGCTGGCCGGTGATGTCGAGAAGATGGCCGCCCGGATCGACGCCGAGGAACGGACCCGCCGCCGGCTCGTGGCCTCGGTGTCCCACGACCTGCGCACACCGATTACGAACCTCAAGCTGATCACCGATGGCCTAGAGGACGGCATCTTCGAGCCCGAGCGCTCGCGCGAACTGATGCGGTCAATCTCGTCGCAGGTCAGCGCGCTCGGGGGCTTGATCGACGATTTGTTCGAGCTCTCCCGGCTGGAAGCAGGCGACATTCGCTGGTCCGTGGAGCAGGTGCATCTAGACGAGCTGGTGCGCGAAACGCTCGAGACCATGCGCCCACAGGCAGACGACAGCCGTATCTCGATGCGCTCGGAGCTGGCCAGAGAGCTCAAGCCGGCTCGCGGCAACCCCGAACAGCTCCAGCGCGTGCTTTTCAACCTGATCCAAAATGCGATTCGACACACCCCCGCGGACGGCAGCGTGGTGGTCCGCGCCTGGCCTGCCAAGGACCTGGCGGTCGAAGTCGAGGTCGCCGACACCGGCGACGGCATCGATCCCGCGACGCGCCGGCGGCTCTTTGAGCCGTTCGTCCAGGGCCCCTCGCGTGTGGAGGGCCAGACCGGCTCGGCTGGCCTTGGCCTGGCGATCGCGCGCGCCATCGTCGAAGCCCACGGGGGCCACATCTGGGTCGCCCACGCCGGTCCCGGGACACAGATCCGGTTCAGTCTGCCTGCGGTGGGCTAAAGACCCGCAGCCAGCGTTAGGTCGCTACTTGACAGGCGACTGGCGGGTCGGATTCAATGTGCCCGGGACATCGATCGGCGCCGCCCCGTCGCCGCCGTCATTGAAAGGGGCATCAAAATTGCTCAGTAGGTACGCGCCCGTGGTGCGAGCCCGGATTGGGTTGGGGATGGCCGCGACCGCCCTCGCGTTGCCGTTGACGGTTATGGCTCCCGCGGCGGGGGCCGCCGGGATCGGGACCTTTCAGAAGCGCGCCTCGAGCCCGCAGCCGATCAACAACGTGGCGGTTGACCCGACCACGAACATGATCTATGCCCAGCAGTACGAGGGGAAGGGGTTCTACCGCTATAACCCGCGGACCAACACGTGGGCGACCCTGGCCAAGGCGCCGATTAATCAGGGCAACAACGGCGGCGCGGCGTACTTGAATGGCAAGATTTACACGGTCTATACCGACAACGACACGCAGATGGGGGTGTACAACATCGCCACCGGCAAGTGGTCGACGACCGGCAACCCATTGAATTCAGGCACCGCCGACATCACCTCTCGCAAGGGCCTCTTGTACCTGGTCAACGGGACGGACTTCATCGCGTATAGCCCGGATGAGCAACTCGCATTTCCGCTGGCCTCACCTCCGTTCTCGTTCAATAGGTTCGGCGGCCTTGCCCCGTTCAAGGGCAAGATCTATGGACAGCAGGGCGACGGAGGCTCGGCCTTTGCCTCGTACGACGTCGGGACCGATACGTGGTCGTCGCTGGACAACCTTCCCAGCGGCGGGGTGCTGGGCGCGGCGATCGACCCCGTCACCGGGATCTTTTATGCCTACGGCAACTATGGCGATGATCTCTTCTACCGCTACAGCACCGCGCAGCAAAGCTGGTTGTTCACCCTCGGCTTCCCCCATCACGACCTTAACGATGGCGGCATGGCGTATGTGTCGGCCAAGGGGCTGCAGGGCATCTACGCGACCTACGGGCAGAACAACAAGGGGTTCACGCGCTACGTGACCCCGCCCCGCTGAGCAGACCGCGAGTGATCGTCCGGGCTTGAGACCGTGCAACGACGACGTGATCGACCCCGCTGAGACCCAAGGGCTGGTGGCCGCGACACTGAAGGCCGCCAAGCGCTCCGAGCGACCTCCAAGCATTCGCTTCGTTGACACCTGGTAACCCTCGTGGGCATCGTCTGCCGCCGCCGGGCTTGACAAGCAGTCGCGGGCTGAGTTTGAATACAGGTTGGAAGCAGGGAGGCAAATATCGATCGGCGGCGGGCAAACCCTCGCCATGGAAGGGGCTTTGAATGCTCAGTAAATATGCGCTTGCAGCGCGCAGCCGGTTGAGTCTCGGGACGGCCCTGGTGGCGGCCTTCGCGTTGTCGTTGGCGGTGGCTGGCGCCGCTTCAGCCGCGTCCCCGCCGGTCGGCAGCTTTCAAAAGCGCGCATCGAGCCCGAAGCCGGTGAACAACGTGGCGGTCGACCCGACCACGAACATGATCTACGCGCAGCAGTACGAGGGCAAGGGTTTCTATCGCTATAACCCGCGCACCAACAAGTGGACGACGCTGCACCTGGCGCCGATCAAACAGGGCAACAACGGGGGCGCGGCGTACGTGAAGGGCAAGATCTACACGGTCTACACCAACAACGACACCCAGATGGGGGTGTACGACATCGCCACAGGAACGTGGTCGACGATCACCAACCCGCTGGGGGCGGGGACCGGGGACATCACCTCTCACATGGGCCTCTTGTACCTGGTCGAGGGGACCGACTTCGTCTCCTACGACCCCGCCACAGACACGACGCAGACGCTCGCCTCACCACCGTTCTCGTTCACAGACTACGGCGGCCTGGCGCCGTACAAGGGGAAGATCTACGGCCAAGAGGGCAATGGCGATACGGGCTTTGCGCAGTACGACATCGCGAGCGATACGTGGAACACGGACGAGAACCTTCCCAGCGGCGGGGTTCTGGGCGCGGCGATCGACCCCGTCACCGGCATCTTCTACGCCTATGGCAACTATGAGGACGACCTCTTCTACCGCTACAGCACCGCGCAGCACCACTGGTTGTTCACCCTCCAGTTCCCCTTCCACAACCTCAACGACGGCGGGATGGCGTACGTGTCGGCGAAGGGCCTCCAGGGCATCTACGCCACCTACGGACAGGGCAACAACGGGTTCACCCGCTATGTGACGCCGCCCCGCTGAGCGGTCCTCCGGCGCCCGCCGGGGGACGCCGCTCACCAGGCGCAGACCGCCGCGGGCAAATCCGTTATCCGAAGGTGAAGTCGTACGCCCTGACACCGGAGGGTACCTTCAGCGTAAGTGCGTGACCCTGGGCCGACGGCAGGGAGACGAGCGAGTAGAGCCTCTGCCCTTGCACGGTCACCACCCCGTTGTGCACATCTGAGCCGGCATCAGAGGCACGGATCGGACGGCCGTCGAGTAAGACGCGCACCCGACGTGGGACGTTCCCCGCGGAGGTCATAACCAGGTACACGTGGGCTGCTTGAAAGCCGGCCTGGATCTCCCCGCCCGACGAAACGGGGGTCGCGTACTGCGACATGACCCGCCATGTGCCCCGTAGCGCGAATGTGTTAAACCCGGGTCTCGCGATGCCCGGGTAGGTGTGAACTCCGGATCTCAAGCGCGGCACGAAGCCCTGGGTCCGATCTGTGCCCAGGTAAGTCTCGGGCGTGGCCAGCCCGGCTGACGGCAGGATCGCGTGAGCGGACATCGGCGGCGGAAGGCTGTGTGCCCCAGCCTCGTACAACAGCTCGCGCACGGCGGCCTCGCTCTGGAGGTAGTCCCCCTCGCCGAACTGGGTGTGACGGACCTGTCCGTGCGCGTCGATCAGATACTCGGCCGGCCAGAACTCGTTCTGGTAGGCGTTCCATGTGCCGTAGTTGTTGTCCTGGACGACCGGGTAGTGCAGGCCGTCGGAGCGGATCGCCTGCACGACGTTACTCGCGATCCGCTCGAAGGTGAACTCGGGAGTCTCGACGCCGACGATGTCGAGACCGTAGCGGTGGTAGGTCGCGTATAGACCTTTGAGGAACGGCAGCGTCCGCAGGCAGTTGACGCAGGTGTAGGTCCAGAAGTCGACGAGGACCACGTGGCCGCGCAGTCCCGCCATCGCCAGCGGCCGGCCGCTCGGTGTGTTGAACCACCGCTGCGTATCGGTGAAGTTGGGCGCCGTCCCGAGGACTGATAGCCGCGGTGTCTTGACGCCTGGGATCGACACGCCCGACCTGTAGGGCGTCGGCTTGGTGCCGGCCTCGAGCTGGCGCCGTGCGAATCGCGATGCTGGCCGCAAGGACGCCAGTCGGTGTTGCACGGCGCCAGAATTCTCCAGAGCTCGGGTCGGGTCCACGAGGAAGGCCGGCAGGTTGTCCCTGGCCAGCAGTTCTTCGAAGCGCACGTCGAGGTTCAATGCCATCGCTATGCCCGTTGCCAGGAGCACCACCCCCAGCGTGCGTTCGACGACGTGGCCGCGAACCGAGCGGCGCACCCGGTTCAGGACCGCCCGGCCCCCGAGAGCGTAGAGCAAGAGGACGGCGCTCAGGCCGATGGAGTAGGCAAGCGCGACCGCCACCACCTGCACCGTGGCGCCGCTGGAGGCGCTGACCGAAGTCACGGCGGCGAGGATCGGGCCGGCGCAGGGAGCGCAGACGAATCCGAGCGCGGCGCCGACCGCGAGCCCCGAGCGGAAGCCCGTGCCGCGCGTGCGCGGACCGAACCGGGCCAA
>DASYAP010000074.1:0-51979 GCA_036501265.1 Solirubrobacteraceae bacterium
CGATGCTCGCGAAGCTGTCCACGATTCCGCGGAGAGGTGCTTGGCTTGACCGGGTCCGGTGTGAACGCTCGCATCCGCGGTCTGCGAAGTTCGCGCGCCGGTCGCGGACAGCCGATCGTCCGGCTGTCCGGCGTCGGTGCCGTGGATCCGCTCAACGATTTGGTCAGACGCGGCCTTGTGACGCCGCCGACCGGCCCGCGCACCCGGCCGCTGGCGAAGGTCAAAGCCACCGGGTCGGTATCAGAGCTAGTCTCAGAGCAACGCCGCTGATCCTCTACTTCGACACCTCGGCGCTTGTCAAGCTCATCGTTGCCGAGGAAGGCTCGAGCCTCGCCGATGAACTGTGGACGAGCTCGAATCCTGCCGCGTCGAGCATCCTCTCTTACCCCGAGGGCCGTGCCGCTCTCGGCGCGGCGCGGCGCGCGAGACGCCTCACCCCGGCCGCGCACAAGAGCGCGCTGGCCGAGTTCGAGTCGATCCAGGGGAAACTCTCGCGGATAGCCGTGGACGCCCAGCTCGCAAGCCAAGCAGGCGATCTCGCCGAACGGTTCGCCCTGCGCGGCTACGACGCTGTCCATCTGGCGAGCGCCCTGTCGGCCGACGGCCCGGTGACGCTCGTCACTTGGGATAGCGACCTGCGAAGCGCGGCCGAACAAAACGGCTGCGCGATCGCACCCTCAAACTGACCGAAGAGATCACTGAAACGCCGCTCGGCCCTTTGCCCGGGACTTACGGCCCCGCGACTAGCGTTCCCAACTACGCCCCATATTCGCAACTAGCGTGAGCGGCGACACCTGTTGCCGCTCAGGCCACTTTCCCGGTTGACATCGAGTTGGACCCGGGCATTCTGCCGGGGTGCCGGAGCCGAGGGCTGCCGTGATCTAACTGTCGTCGCTGAAGTCGGTTGTCTCGACTCCGAGTACTCCGTCGATCTGGTCGAGCGCAACGGTGAGCTCCTCGATCGCGGGCTTGCCGCGCATGTTGAGCGTGACCGCGACGGCTGGTGTCTCTCCGGCGCGTCTGCCCTCGACCTGTCGGGTGCTCATGCGGTGGATCGCGGCGCCGCGCTGCGTGCTCTGGCTGATGATCTCGCGCAGGACGCCGCGGCCGTCCTCATATACGACCTGCAAACCGAACTCGAGGTAGCGAGATGGTGGTAGCCGCGCCGTGAGTTCTGGGTAGAGGAACACGATGATGAAGTGCCCGGCCGTCGCAACGAGCGCGAGAATCGCAAGCCCGGCACCGCAGGCCATGCCGATCGCGGCTGTCATCCACACGATCGCGGCGGTCGTGAGCCCGCGTACGATGTCGCCCCGCACGAAGATCAGTCCGCCGCCGATGAACCCGATCCCAGACACCACACCGGCGGCGACACGAGATGGGTCGAGAATTACGCGCCCCTCGCTGATTACATCGAAGAACCCGTACTTGCTGATGAGGATGAATAGCGCCGCGCCGACCCCGACGAGCGTGTGTGTGCGCAGTCCGGCGGACTTCTGGCGCCACTCACGCTCTAGCCCGATCAGCGAGGAGAGCGCGAACGCCAGCGCCAGCTCGCCGATCTGCTTCCAGCCCTGGCTCGTCACAGCGGCCGATACGAGGTGCGAAGTCCACAAAGTCAGTGGACAATAGCCGACCTGTCTCTCAGGATTTCCGCGGGTAGCTGCGCACGGCGCGGCTCCGAGTGGGGACGGTTCCCCCACTCGGCCGATCGACAATGATTGAAATACGCTGTCGGGCGTGGCTTGGCAATGGTTCCTCGGTGCGGGGTGCGCGTTCCTGCTCGCGCTCGTCACGACGCCGGCCGGCGTGTCCGGTGCGGTGCTGCTGTTGCCCGTGCAGGTCAGTGTGCTCGGTGTCCCGAGTCCGGCTGTCACGCCGACGAACCTGCTCTACAACGTGTTCTCTACGCCGGGAGCGCTGATGCGCTTCGCCCGTGAGGGACGCCTGCGCGCCCCGCTCGCCGGGCTGCTCATCGCGGGGACTCTGCCTGGTGTGATCATGGGCGCGATCGTGCGCGTCGAGTACCTTGCGAACTCGCGCGACTTCACGTTTGTCGCCTCCGGGGTGCTGCTCCCGCTCGGACTGTGGCTGCTGCTTGGCAGCCAGCGGATACCACGCGAGCAGCGCACCCCTACACGGCGCCTGCGCATCGGTGTTTGGGTGCTCGCGCTCGTCGTCGGCGTCGTCGGCGGTATCTACGGCATCGGCGGTGGGTCGCTACTCGCGCCCATCTTGATCGCGCTCGGATTCAGCGTGTATGAGATCGCCCCGGCAACACTCGCCGCGACCTTCCTAACCTCAATCGTCGGGATCGCCACCTATCAAGTCCTGCAACTCAGCCACGGCGGCGCGATAGCCCCCGAATGGACGCTTGGCGCGTTCATGGGAGCCGGTGGCTTCGCCGGAAGCTATTGCGGCGCACGGCTACAGAGCCGCTTGCCCGAGCGCTCCCTGCGCCGGCTACTCGGCTGCGTCGCCTGCCTCGTGGCCACGCGCTACATCCAGAGCAGCATCCAACGGATGCCAAGCACCCAGCCAGTACACACAACTGTCCGCTGACCCGACCAGGGGCCCAACTCCGATGTCAACCGGGAAAGTGGCCTGAGCGGCAGCATGGTCTCAGGCAAGTTTCGTATTCGAGCCGCGTGAGTGAAAGTCAGACCGCGCCCAATCGGTGCCCAGAACGAGGGTATCTCGAGCGCCGCGAGGTCGCAGCTCGGGCCGGCTGCGAAGAAGCTTTTATCGTTTGGTTGGACTCGCCAGATCGTCGCGATCCTCGGGCCGTTCAAGGATCTTCCCGGTCGCAGGCACCTATTCTGTGTTGTATTCCTCGTCGGTGACGTGTTCGCCCCAGGTGACGGCGTTGCCCTGCTCGTCGACTTGCTGTATCGCGAGGTGGGTCATGAAGCGGTCGGGGGCTGCGCCATGCCAGTGGTTCTCTGCGAGCTCGAAGAACACGCGGTCGCCGGGACGGATGACCTCGATCGGCCGCCCTCGCGTTGGCAGAGGCCGATGCCCTCGGTGACATAGATCGTCTGTCCGAAGGGGTGGGTGTGCCACGCTGTGCGGGCACCGGGGGTGAAGTGTACGCTGGCGGCCTGCACGCGGGAGGAGTCCCACGGACTAGCCACGGTGTCGATGTAGACAGCGCCCGTGAACCAGTCGCTGGGGCCGGTCGCTGTCTTGAGGGAGTTTCTGGCGATCAGCATGTCGTGTCTCCTTGGTGTGTGCTAGGGAAGGGGTTTAGCGCCCGGCGGCAGTAGCAGTACCAACGAGCGGGCTGGTTGGCGGATTGCCGCTCCGGTTGGTGTGTGCCGGGGTAGACTTCGGCGCGGCGAGCCGGGAAGTCTGGTCGGCGTGCCCCCTCAAGGGGAGACCAGATGATCGCTGACCCAGCTCGACACCTCGCGGGCCGCGGGATCGAGTAGCTCAACTGGTTGAACCAGAGGCCCGCTCTCGCCGAGGAGCAGCGCGCCGTGCGGTTCTGACCGGTGCGAGCCCTTTCGCGTGGAGAAGAGCAGGCGCAATCCAGAGCGTAGCGCGAGTGAGGATGCCCGTGGCTTCGGGCCGTGCTCTCGCGTGGCAGGCTTCGCCGGATGCTGAGCGCTGCCGCAGAACAAGCCTGGCCTCCGTTCGTGCTCGTTACTGGGTTGCTGCTGATCGGCCTGGTCGCCCACCGCGACGGCCTGTTCGAGCAGACCGGACGTTTCGTGCAGGGTCTCGCGGGAGGGCCGGTAGTGCTGCTCACCACCTGCCTACTGCTGGTAGCGGCCGTTACCTCTGTGCTCAATCTAGACACCGCCGTGGTGTTCCTGACGCCCGTGCTCGTTCATGCGGCTCGCGGACGCGGCATCGAGGAGGAGGCGTTCCTGTACGGCACGGTCTATATGGCTAACGCGTCCTCGCTCTATCTGCCTGGGTCGAACCTCACAAACCTGCTCGTCCTGGCCCATCAGCCGATCTCCGGTGGCACGTTCGCCGCACGCATGCTCCCGGTCGCGCTTGCAGCGACACTCGCCACCGCGCTGGGAGTGTTCGTGCTCTTTCGCCGCCGGCTGCGAGCAGCCGCCAGTCAACGCTCGCAGCGTGCGAGCTGGGACGTTCTCGGCTTGGGGCTACCGGGCGCGCTAGCCGCAGCCATCCTCACGATCGCGCTTTCAAACCCGGCGATCCCCGTCCTCGCGGTCGGACTGGCGTTGGCCTCGATCGAGACCATGCGCGGACGCCTGCAATGGCGGGAAGTATTGCGCGCCGTCGGACCGATCGTGCTCATCAGCCTGTTCTTGGTCTGCGTCGCGTTGGGAATCCTTGCGCGATCCTGGGATGGGCCAGCGCAACTGCTCGACGGCGCTGGCGGTTGGGGCACCACGGGGATCGGTGCGCTCGCGTCGGTCACGATCAACAACCTTCCTGCCGCGGTCCTGCTCTCGGCACATTCCGTCGCGCACCCCCGCGCGCTACTCCTGGGCCTGAACGTCGGCCCCAACATCGCGGCTACAGGGTCGCTCTCGGCGTTCCTGTGGTGGCGTGCCGCGCGACAGGCCAACGCGCAACCGTCGCTCGTGGCCTTCTCGCGCCGAGGAGCTCCCCTCGCCGTATTCGCAATCCTCATCGCACTGGGGACCACGGCCATTCTGTCGACTGGCATGTGACCAGCGTCGCGAGGTCTTAGGACGCGGCGACGCCGGGGGCGAACGTGCGCAGCCCTGCCAGCCGCGCTGCCGCGCTCTGTCCGACGTCGTAGCTGACGAACGCATCCAACGGCCCGGTGTCGATCGCGCTGGCAACGTGAATCGCGTCGAGTGAGCGCAGCGTCGGCTCTGCGAGTGCGCCCGCCACGGCCAGCAGCGCCCGGTCAATCGGAACCAAGGCGAGCGCTTCGAGCAGGGCCTCGGTTCGCTCGATCAGCAGATCCAGTGGCAACGTCTCGTCGCCTGCGGCTGCGCGGCGGATCGCCCTTGGCACCTCGGTCAGCGCAAGCTCGCTTGAGAGCAAGTCGGCCGCGTCGAGGAAGTTTCGAAGGCTCTCCGACTCCGGCTCGTCACGGACGAGCTTCACCAGCGCGGATGCGTCGAGGTAGTAGAGCGCCACTCCCGCTAGCGATCGCCACGGATTTCATCGAGCGCTCGGCTGAGCGCGCGCGGATCGCCGTCGAGTTTGAGCGGGGCTGGAAGGCTACGCCGCAGCGGTCGCGATACACGACCGTCCGCGATCAAGCGATCAAGCGCTGGCCCTGTGCTGGGTGGCGGGCCGAGCTCGGCGACAGGCCGGTTGCGCTCGGTAACGACCAGACGCTCGCCTTTGTCGACCAGGCGCAGGTACTTGCTCAGGTTCTGCCGCAGCTCCGCCACACCGACCGTCGTCATGTACACAAAGGTAGCAGGCTCCACTCGCGGCCCGGCACCCGGTGCGCGTGCATCTGCGGGTTTCGCGCCGCCGAACGCCCGCATATGGAAAAGGGCAAAAAAAGGGAGGGCTCACCTCGACCGTCCCTCCAGCCCAAAAGACGTATCGTCGCCGCGGCTATTCCCGCGGCGACGATGCCTCGCGCTGGCTCGCCGAGCCTGCGCTACTTCTCGTCGTCCAGCTTGTCCAGCAGGTACACGGGGAGCGTCGCTGTCGCCGACTCTTGCTTACCGGTGAGGCGCATCACGCGAGTGCGGTCGCCGTCGTCGAGCTTGACCGTCGCTTTGTCGTCCTCGATCGTCTCGACGGTTCCGTGCGTGTTCATCCATGCCGTGTGCTTGACTTTCTCGTTGATTGCGACGCGATCGCCCTGATTCACGGACTCCTTCTTCGGCCTTGCGTCGTCCGGGATCAGCAGTTTGAAGCGACCGCCGTCGTTTTGCGCCTTGACCTCGGTACCGAGCGGGATCTCGATCAGCCTGCCCGCGATGAACCGGAGGTTGTTCATGATCTGCCGTGGGGTCGCGAACGCCTGGTCATTGTCCCCGGTGGTATTCACAAGCGCACGAACCGCCGCGTCCGACATCTCGGCAACGACGCCGACGTCCGCGCCGCCCTCGCCGTCTATCCGCTCGAACTGGTGGAGTTTCGCGCTCGTGAATGGGACAGTGAGAAGCACGCCTTCGTGGGTGAGTACCTTCATGTGGTGTCTCCTTTGTGATGGATCAGTGGCGGCGCCTGCAGCCGCGCCCGTGATGGGACGCGGTCGTGCCCGGCCCGCTGGAGCGCGAGATACCCTCCGGGCAGTGGCCGGGCCTTTGCTGCCTTCGTGGTAAGCACCGGGTGTTCGTGTGCCCAAGAGAAAGTCGGCGGCGGCCCGCCGTTAGGGCAGGGCCGCCGCCGTGGTGCGATGGATCAGAAGGGGATGTCGTCGCTGTCGTCGGGCTGGCCGTCGGCAGCGATCGCGCCGACCGGGACGGCGCCGTACTCCTCCCGGTAGTCCGTGCCGTCGCCTTCGGTGCCCTCGCGCGACCCGAGGAACTGCACGTTGTCGGCGATGATGTCGGTCTCGTGGCGGGTGCTGCCGTCCTGTGCCTCCCACTCGCGCCAGAGCAGTTTGCCGTCAACCGCAATCGGCCTGCCCTTCTTCAGCCAGCGGGCGCAGTTCTCGCCGTGGGCGCCGTAGACCTTGATCGGGAAGAAGTTGGGCTTGTCGCCCCACTCCCCGTCACTGTTCTTTGTGCGGGTGTTACACCCGATCCGCATCTCGCAGACGGAGGTTCCACTGGGCAGTGTGCGCAGCACGGGGTCTCGGGTGAGATTCCCGGTCAGCACGACTCGGTTGATGTTTGTAGCAGCCACGTTGGGCTCCTTTCTGTTGTTGGTCCGCAGCGGTTGTTTGCTGCGCGTGGGTTCAAACGCCCGCAGAGGGGCGCTTGCCTGGCTGTGCCCCTCGGCTGAGGGACACCGGGTTGAGCGGCGCGGGTTGGGGTTGCAGTGCGCCTGCTGTTTGTTTTCCTACACACCCTGTGGTCGTGGGTGGCGGGGGTTTCCCCCTGTAGGTCCGGCCTTTTTTAGTTCCCTCCCGAGTGGCGGGTCGAGCTAGGTCTCTCTGCCCCTGCGGGATTCGGCTAGATCCTTCAGATTGTTCGCGAACGCGCCGAAACGCCCAGAGAAGGTGGCGTGATGGTCTGACCCGTGGGCCTCCAGCAGCTCGCCGTCGAGGCGCTCCGAGTTCCAGCCCAACGCGCCCGCACAGTCGAGCAAATCAGTGAGCGTCCTGACCATTGCGGTGCCGAGCTCCGACATGCGAACCCGCGCGTTCGGGCTGCGGCCGAGCGCGAGTGCCGCGAGCCGCACAACCGTTCGCTCGTCGAAGTCGAGATCGCCCATCCGGCTCTGCAGATCGGTGATCGCTCGCGCAAGCTCGACGGGGTCCTCCTTCTCCGGTCCGGCCGTGCCAGCGGTCTCAGATGCCGGCTGCCCTGAAAGGCTGCCGGGCGCCGCGGCATTGGGCTCGCCTTCGATCTCCTTTGCCCTGGGTTGCTCACCGGACGCCTTGCGGCCCAACCACCGTGAGAACAGGGCTTGCCGGCGCTCCTGCGTCGTGCGGCGGTTGGCGTTGTGTGCTGCGGCAGCCAGCAACGCATCTTCGGGGACGCTCAAGCTGTAGAGCATCTTCAGCCAGTTTTCGACCGTGCCCAGCTGCGGCCGGCTGACGTGTTCGTCCTGCCCGTCGCCGCGCACGATGTTGCAGAGAATGCGCGCAGCGTCCTGCCCATAGCCATGCGCGGCGGCGGCCCTGATCGCCGATATCGGCGCGGGGTGATCGGGCATCGGCAGATAGTCCTTTGCCTGGGCGGCCCCTGTCCCGTTTTCTGCCGGCCGATCCGCAGGTGCCGCCGCGCTGCCGCGGCCATTCTGTTCCGGAGCCGATGGGTTGAGCCCGGCGGGGGCAGCGACGAGCGCTGGCATCGCGGTCGCGGCTGGTTGCTTCGGCCGCGATAGGTCCGGGATGTCTACCGGGATCACAATCGATGTCACACGCGGTGAGTTCGCGAGTACGCGGGCCAGGGCTAGGTGGTCAAGCGGCTCGCCGTAGAGGTCTTTGCCGTACTCGTCCAACCATGCTTTGTAGCGGCTGCGAACGTAGCGCCGGCCGCGTCCTTCAAGGTCGAAGTACGGGTGCATCCAGGGTTCGTCGCCTTTCTCGGTGATGCACAGCCGATCCTCACCCTCGCCTCCTCGGATCATCATCACCTCGTCGCAGCTCGTGAGGCACAGGCCAAGCCCGAAGTGTGACCCGACGCGCTTGAACGCCTGTGCGAGCGCGGTCATCTCGGCGCCTGCCCTGGTTGAGGCAAAGCCATCGCCGATGTCGCTTTCGGCCTTCCCGAAGACTGTGAGCGTTACCTCAACCTCACAGTAGAAGAGCTCGCGGTTACGACTTGACGGAAGTTTCAGTTCTTTCTTGACCTCGGGCTTGCGGGTCCACTCCCTGCCGCAGAGGAGGTTGAGCCGGTCATACAGTGTGTCCTTGATCCCGTACAGTGCGATTGTGCACGGCTCGGCTTCGTTCCTCGGTGTGTTTTGGACCTTGCCGTACACCTGACTCGAGAGGTACGGTCGCCGCAGAAGAGGTATCGCCTCCTCGAGGCTCTGAAGCGGCAGCGTGGTTGGGAGATCGTTGTCGTCCATAGGTTTCCTTTCGTGGCGCCGCCCGACGGTCGTCGGGCGGGCGAGATGGAGTTGGTCGCGTGGCCGTCGCTAGGCGGCGACGCCGGCGGCGGCGAGGTAGGCGAGTGCCTCGGGGATGAACGGGCTTGGCCCTGACGGCCGGCCGTCACGATTCATCGAGTACGAGAACACGAGCACCCGAATGCAGCGAGTGATGAGTACGTAGGCGACGCGGCGCTCTTCTTCTACTGCGCGTTTCGTGCGTGCCCGAGAGGACGGAATGACCCGCCCCTCAAAGCCGGCAGCGATTACCACCGCCCACTCCAGCCCCTTGACTGAGTGAATCGTCGCGAGAGTCACACGGCTTCGGCCTTCCTCGGCTTCGAGGTCGCCGCGACCGGCGAGCAACGCTTCCTGGAGCCACTTCGCGAGGCTTGGTGCCTCGGCTTGCCGCTCATACGCCTTGGCAGCCTCACACAGAGCTTCGAGGCGTGAGAATTGCTGCTCGCCATCGTCCTCATCGACAAGTGACTCGGCTACGCCGTATGGCATTCGAATCACCTCGTAGGTGATTTCGCTGACCGACGCCGTGGCTGAGCGCCGCTTCAGGGCCAGCATGTCGAGCGCGAATCTCCGTACCGCCTGCGCCTGGTCAGAGCGGATTTCGGGGATCAGGTCGACTGCCAGTGACGCCTCAAGGAGGGTGATTCGGTGCCGTCCCGCATACGCGAGGACCCTCGCGATGGTCTTCTCCCCAACTTTCGGACGGATCTCTAGCGCTCTGCGAAACGCCTCCTCATTGCGGGGATTCACCAGCAGCCGCAGATGCGCAAGCGCGGTGCGAACCTCCTTGTGGTCGAAGTACCCTTTTGGGCCGACAACGCGGTACGGGATGCCCGCAGCGGCGACCGCGTGCTCTATTCGCCGCAGGACCCTCTCTTGGCGGACGAGGACCGCGATCTCCTTCTCCTTGTAGCCCTGGTCGATGTAGCGCTGAATCTCTCCGGTGATCCACTTGGCTTCCTCGGTCTCGTTCTGCGAGACGTGCACTGTCGGGGCCGGTCCAGCCTCTTGGTTCTTCTTTCCCGGTCGCACCGTCATGGGAAGCTGGTGCTCGTTGTTCTCGATCAGCGAGCCCGCGACGCCAAGGATGATCCGGGAGTTACGGTAATTGCGTGTGAGGGTGAGAATCGATGCGCTTGGGTATTCCTTGTCGAATTCGAGAACGAGTCGGACGTCAGCGAGCCTGAACCCGTAAATGACCTGCTTGTCATCGGCGACGCTAAGGAGATTGTCTGCGGTAAGCAGACGCAAGAGCCTTGCGCCAACCGGATTGGTGTCCTGAAACTCATCGACAATGACGTGTTTCCACGCTTCGCGGTAGGCGTCGCGGATGTCCTTGTAGCTGCGCAGCAGCTCTACGCTGCGCAGCACAAGGTCGTCAAAGTCGAGCGCGTCCGCTAGGCGCAGCTCTTCTTCATACGCTCGCCAGGCGCGTGCCACGATGCGACTCTTTCGGTCGCGGGCGTATGCGTCATATTCCTCCCACGGGATGTCGTGGTTCTTGTTGAGTGATATCTCCCTTCTCAGGGATTCGAGGTTGATGCGCGCTTCTTCGGACTTGGTGAGCGTCCGGGCGAGGACCCGTTGTGAGTCGCTTTTGTCATAGATCGAGAAGTTGCTCGTTCTGTCGACCAGTTTCGCGTGCGCCCGTAGAATCCCGGCGCAGGTCGCGTGAAACGTCCCGACCGGGACTCGGCCGGCGGCCTCGTCCCCGCACAGCCAGCGCAGCCGACCGAGCATCTCGATCCGTGCCTTCTTGGTGAGTGTGATGGCGAGAATTGACTCTGGGGCGACGTCCTTGTGTTCAATGAGGAACGCGATGTGACGTGTGACTATCCGAGTCTTACCGCTGCCGGCGGGAGCGAGTACGAGGACGATTCCTGACGGGTGGGTTACAGCGGCGAACTGCTCGCGGTCCAATTCCCGGAGTGATCTGAGCTGCCGTGTAGCGTGGTGGTCGCGCCCTCGCGCCGGGCCACGACCGAAGGTGTGGTGTGACACGGGCTCACGCTCCTTTCTTCGTTTAGGTGTAACGCCGGGCGACCTCGTTAAGCGGCCTGCTTGACGGGTCGCCACGCGCTGATGTGCTCCTGTGCGCCAAGCAGCGTCAGGGCGTTGCGCTCCAGCGTTCTGATTTCGTTTTGTTTGCGGTGCAGTCGCTGTGCCGTCTCAGTGACAGTGAATGGGCCGCCACGGTCACCGATCCCGTAGCGCAGTTCAACTACCTGCCGTGAGAGGCCGTCGAGGGCAGGCAGGGCGGCGTGGACACTTCGCTGCATAGCGCTTTGCTCGCTCCGCTCGGCTGCTGTGGGCGCGCTGTCTGGGATGACTTCGGCGAGGTGAATGTCCTCTGCGCCAGGGATAGGTGCGTGCAGTGACGCGACCTCCTTGGTGTAGCGCAGCAGCGTCTCGCAATCCTCGGTGCTGATACGGAGCTCGACGGCGATCTCATCGTTGGTGGGCTCGCGGCCGAGCTGCCCCGTCAACTCGCGGCGGACACGGCTGATGCTGGTCAGCCTCCGGGAGACATTCGCTGGAAGGTGGATCAGTCGCCCACGATCCTGCAGCGCGCGTTGCATTGCTTGGCGAATCCACAGGCTTGCGTAGGTGGAGAACTTGATGCCCCTGCGGTAGTCGAACTTCTCCACGGCGCGGATGAGTCCAAGGACGCCCTCCTGGAAGAGGTCTTGTTCGGGGGTTCCCTGGCCCTTGTACAGGTGGACGAACGACGCGACGAGGCGAAGGTTCGCCTCGACCATGTGAGTCTTCGCGTCGAAATCGCCGCGCTCGATCCTTTGTGCGAGCGCTGTCTCCTGCTCGCGGGTCAGCAGGTTCACTCGGCCGATATCGCCGAAGCGGGACGCGCTCGCGTCAACGCTCTCGCGGCATGGTGACTTGGTAGCCATTTCTGGCTCCTTTCGTGTTTGTAGCCCGCCGGTCGGCGGGCGGCTGGTTTGCGAGCGCCCCTCGGCGGGCGCGGATGACGGGCCGGATTGGCCCTCGTGCTGCGCTAGGCGGCGTTGATGTACCGGAGTATCTGGCCGATGAGCGCGGCGCGGCGGAGGCTGGGCTGGCGGGCCAGGTTCCTGCGCAGTTCGTTGAGTGTCAGCTCACCGAAACGCTCGGGGGAGCCGGCGCGGGCTTTCGCCTCCGCTTTGCGGATCTGATTGGCGGTGCTCGCCGCACGGTCCTCAGCCTCGAACTCGGCGACCTTCTCGTCCTCGGGGCTTGGTCCTTCGATGAACGTGGGGTACGTGCCGATGCTCAATCCGTCGGGCCTGCGGTACACCTGCACCTCGTAGGTGCCGCCGACGACGCGCGGAGGGTGCTTCCCGCCGAACAGGGCGCGCTCCCCGTCCGCCATCTGCCAGTACGCCAGGAGCTTGTGATTGGCGCTTTCGCGTCGCCCTAGGTACGTCCACCGCTCGGGAACCGCCTCGATCTCGCGGGTCATTCCGCACCGTCCTGCGAGTCGAGGTTCGGCATGGTGAGCGTGTACCCGGTGAGCAGCCGGTCGGCAATCGTGTGAAACTTGTTGGCGCGCGCGTCATCTTTGTCGGCCTGGCAGCGCAGTGCTACCGCGACCTCCTCGGCGTCGCGGAGTGTCTCGAGCCTCCATCTGACGCCGCAGCCGTTGCATCGAACGACGCCGACGAGCATCCCGGTCCACCAACGCTGCTGGCACAAGTGCGCCGCGCCGGGGTACCCGTTGAGCTTGTAGTGGACGCCGTCGAGGTGGATACCAGACTCCGGGCACGGCAGCGAGCAGAGATACCCGCCGGACGCCTTGAACTGCACGCTGCGGTGTTTCACGTTGAGTGACACCGGCGGCTTGTAGCCGCACACCGGTATGGAGCGGTCGTAACCGGAGAACGCGCCGGGTTCAACGTCGTCCTCATCCGGCCAGGGAAACCGGAACCGGCTTTCCTTCAGGTAGCCGGCGAGGCTCTGGCCGCCGGTCAACACTTTGACAAGCGGCAACTGCTGAGCGCGAAGGTAGTACAGGTCCTCGCACGTCCCGATCGCGATCTCTGATCCGCGATATATGGCGAACTCGCCCATGTTCGATCCTTCCGGTTGATATGAGCACGGCGTTTCCGGACTCGATTCGAGCCCGGAAACGCCGCAGGGGTCCGCGGCCGGCCAGAACGTCGGTCGGCTCGCGGCGGTGGCCCTGTGCGGGGCCGGTGTGATCGACCGCTCGCTGCGGTCGTGCGCTCGGGGTCTCCCCGTCGCGCGGTCTAGAGGGTCAGCCCGAAGTCCTCCATCAGGGCTGCGGCTCCGTCCAGGTCATCCGGGCAGAGCTCGAGGATCGCGCCGGCTCCCTGCGCCTGCAGAGAGTCAGACCGCGGGTTGCTGGCGCACTCGCTGCTGCAGCCGCGGCCGGCGATGAGGTCGGCGCGCTCCTCGCTTGTCATTTCGTGGTAGACGTGGTCGAGTTCCCACGGCTCGCCGCATCGTGGGCAGTTGATATCCATGTGTGCCTCCTTTCGAGGCGGTTGTGGTAAAGCGGGCCGTCGCACGGCCCGCAGTGGGTTAGGCGGCTTGCGCCACCGGCTGCTGCTCGGCCTCAGAGGGGTGCCAGCCGCGGCCGCGCTTGGTGACCTTGCACGCTTTCGCGAGGTCGGGCATCAGCTTGTAGAGGACGCTCTGATTGACGTCCATTTTCTTCGCGAGCTCGGGGATCGTGATTCCCGGCTGCTCGGTGACGATCGCCAGGGCCTCGGCTGCGCGGGTTGCACTGCCTTTCCTGCGAGTGGATCGTGACGCCTTCGCTTTGGTCAGTTCCTCGCCGAGTGGCTTTTCGTCTGCTTCCTCCTTCTTTGCCTGGGCGATGACTTTTTCGGCGTCTTCGGTCGGGTTGTAGTCTTTGGCTTCTTCAGTGATCCGTTTCACCGAGGCTGGGATTACGGCTTTGACGAGCTTCGCCAGCGCCGCTGCGGCGTGGCTGTTCTCAGGGGTCTTCGGGTGCGGTTCCTTTCCGTTGGGGCCGCACTCCCGCTTGAAGGTCGCGGCCGCAGCGAAAATGTGGAGCACTCGTTGCAGGATCTCCTCTGGAGTCCGTGCCGCCTTGATGTACTCCCAAAGCCGCTTTTCTGCGGCCTCACCTTCGAGGTAGGTCACCTTTGTTCGCGTTTCTCCATTCTTGAGCTTGCGTGTCTCGACGGTGACCCAGTCCTCCATCACCCTTGCGGCGCACTCCGCGATGCGGCGACTCTTGCTGTGGCGGTTGCCGTTCTCGCTTCCAATGGCCTCGTAGGCGAACAGCAGCGCGTGCTCGCGGGTGAGTTTCTTGACCGCGAGTTTTGTTGTGATTGCGCGCCCGAGGTCCATGTTGGCGGCGTGTGCCTTGGCCTGGAGGTTTCGCTTGAAGCGCCGCTCAAGTGTCGGCGCGAGCTCAGCGGGCTTCATCTTCGCCAGGCTCACCTTCGCTTTCACGGCTTTCTTCAGTTTCTTCAGCGGCGACTCCTTCGCTTTTTCTTCGCTCTCCCGTTGCATGCGCGGAAGCACGAATTCGTTGATGTAGTCGGTCAGCCACTTCTCGTCGTGGACCCACACGCTGCCGTGCTCGCCCTCCGAGTGGTAGGCGAAGCCGACCGCTACCGCCGTGTCCAGGTCCTCCTCGCTGAGCGCGATCTTGGGCCGCAGGTGATCCCACGTAACCTTGTTGGAGAGCGCAGTGAACCATTTGCCGGCCTTGCCCTTCAACCGGATGCGATCCCTGTCCTTCGGGGACCAGGACATGCTGCGTCCGTGATCTGAGCCTCGGCGAAACGTCTGTACGAACGGCGGCCGGCCCTTGAGCTTCGCGTTTCGGTGGAGGGTCGGCATCAGCCGGAGGAATTCCCCGGCGCCACGGCTCAAAGCAACGGCGACAGAGTCGTCTTCGGTGTTGGCGACGAGCCGTCCGATCTCCACGCCGATCTGGTGGTTACCGTCATACAGGGTCTTGACGAGTCCCACCAGGCTCGGCGGAAGTCCGCCGTGGTGAAAAGCGCCTCGGACTTCGTCGGGCATTTCAACGAGCGGCATGCGTAGCGTGCCGGTGCGTTGCGTGAACCCGAGCTTTGATGCTGCCTCGCGCGGGCTGTAGCCCGCTTTGATCATCAGCTCGATCGCGTCTGCCTCCTCAGCCGGCGACAGGTTCTCGCGGACGATGTTCTCGATGGCCGTCGACGCAGCCTGCGCCTTGGCGTCCCGGTACTTGACGAGCGCGTGGATCTCTCGCCAGCCTTTCTTTTTCGCGTTCTCCAGACGTCCACCGCCGGCGGTCAACAGGAACTTGCCGTCGGGTGCCGGGGAGACGAGGATGGGGGTTTCAAGCCCTACCTCGTCCATCGAGTCGCCGAGCTGGTCTGCCTCGTTGCGGCTGCGGCGCTCGTGGCGATCCTCCGGGACGATGATGTTCTCGATCGGGATCATCCTGAGTTCCATCCCGTTCACTGCGTTCGGCAAGGTGATCGTCTCCGGAACGTCCTTCGTTGATGTTGTGGTTTCTGCCACGGTTTCTCCTTTTGGTGTTTGTCACAGGTACGTCGTGGTGCACGGGTTGTGCGCTGGGTGCCACGCTGTGCGCGGCGGAGCGCGCGCACGCCCCGGTTGCTGGGTTTGTGAGATCACTGCTGGTCCTTTCGCCTGGTCGGCCGTCGCTTCACGGCCGGTGGTGTCGCGCCGGTCGAGCTAAATGAGCTGGCGCTCGCGGGCGACGCGCTGCGCGACAGCGAGATCCTTTGCCGGCTCGCCCGAGCCGACGCTCATGCACTTCTCATACGCTTCGCCCTCGCCGGCTTTCAGGCTGTCGATGGACGCGAGCAGCTTGCCCTTATTCATCTGCCCGTAGTTGCGCATACGTCGTTTCCCGCCCGAAGGCGACGGCGAAGGTGAAGTTGGGGCCCGACGCTGCGCGGCTTTCCGTGTCCGTGCGGGAGCGGCCTTGTCTGCCGGCGAGCGGAACCGCCGGAAGTTCGGGTGACGGAGTGCGCCGCTGTCCTGCACGCCCCAGTGGATCAGCTCGACCACTCGGCCGACGAAATGCTCCGGGTGCTCGTGGAGTTCCACTCGCAGCTGGTCGTTCATTCCGGCGGCGCGTCCCTCATATACCTTGCCGTCGTGGTGCTCTACGCGGAAGCACAGGCCGCCGACCGCCCACGGCACCGGGTTTTCGTCCTCGTCGAGGGGCGCGTACCTGCTTCCCGGCTCTGGCGGGTAGGTGCCGGTGCACACCGCCTCAATTTCTTCTTTGGGCTTGATCTTGCCCCAGCCGTGGCGGCGCCCGCCGCACACATAGGTGCTGTTGACGTCCTTGACCACGACGCCCTCGAACCCTTCGCCGACGAGCCGGGCGAGACCCTCGTCGCTCGCCTCATGGATCGGGCTGTGCATGAGCACACCGCCGTTGCTGAGTCCGGGCAGCAGCTCGAACAGCCGCCGCTTGCGCTCTGATAGCGGGCGGCTGCGGATGTCCTCCCCGGCGATCTGGAGCACGTCGAAGATGACGTAGGTCAGCGCCGGGTCCGCATCGGTCGGGTTGTGCTGGTAGCAGCCGCGGGTGGTCGAGAGGATCGTCTGCGTGCGGTTCCACTGCCTTGCGCCTGAGCGCAAGTCGACGATCTCCCCGTCAATGATGCTGTTCGGCGGCAGCGCGCGACCCACCGCTTTGCCGATGTAGGGGACTTGGGTGATGAGGTTCCCGGTCCGGGTCTCTAGGCGGATCCCGTCGATGGTGTACGCGATTACGCGCCACCCGTCGTACTTGGGCTCCATCTCCCAGTGCAACCCGAGGGGAATGCTGTCGAATCGTGCTGCGAGCATTGGTTCACGTCGCAAGGTGCTCTCCTTTCACCGCACGGGATGTGGGGCGGTCGGTGTTCGTGGATGGCTGCGCCGGCGGCTCGAGGCCGCGAGAGGGCGCAGCGCGTGGGTGTGAGGCGCGGGGCGGGCGACGCGGGTGTGCGCCGCCCGCCATGAGCGCTTGAGCGGTGCGTCAGCCGGCCGTGCCGGCGGGCACCTTCCCGTTCCGTGCGGCCGCTTTCTTGGCCGTGACGGCGGGGGTTCCCTTGAGCGATGCCTGGAGTGCCTGCATGAGGTCCGGTACGGCCTCGGGCTGCGCGGAGGGCTCGCGGGTCGGGATTGGCTTGCCCTTGCGTGCCGCCTCGATCGCCTCCTGGCGCACGACGACTGCGCTGTCCTCGGCCGACGTGAAGTCGAATTCGTCTGGCAGACCGTCTAAGAGCTGCGTCGCGACTTCGATTTCGGGGTCGGATACTTCTTCGACGCTGATCAGGCACGTCTCGTCCGGCGCCCGTATTTCGGACTCGTACATCAGGACGCTCACCACGAGCGCCCCATCGACGGGGTAGATCGCGACCAGTTGCTCGCGCCCGCGTGGCGCCCACCGGCCGATCGCGACCTTCCCTGTGCGCTCGAGCGCGGCGAAGAACACCGCAAGGACCCCAGCGGAGCCCTTCACCTTTTTGTCTGGCCGCAGGTAATACAGGCCGGCGCCGCGCTGCAGCGGGGCGTGGCTTGCATCGATGACGGCGGCGAGCTCGATCGTGTCCGAGGTTCCGGCGGCAGCGATCGCCGCGAGTGCATCATCGCCGAGGACGACATACTTGCCGCCGTCCGTCGCAACGCCTTTGACCGGCTCGGTCGTTTTCTCTGTTTCACCGCTCTTGCGCTTCTCATCGGAGAGGCGGTGGCGCCCCTTCTCACACACCGTTTCGCGGGTGAAGGGCATCTGACAGCAGGCACATACCTCCTTCAGTTCCTCCTTGCCTCTGTAGGGCTCTGAGCCCTTGCAGATCGCGACTTGTGCTTGGAGTAGAGAGTTGATTCGGAGCGCTCCGCTCCACATGCTTCGCAGGGCCATTCGTGGCCCTCCTTTCGTGTCTGGGCCGCTGCGCAGGCAGCGGCGGTTGGTGTTGCTCGGGCGCTCGCGGTCTCGCGGGCGCGGATGGTCCGCCGGCGGGTCGGTGCTGGCCGGCGCCTGGTGGCTCACGGGCTCACTGGGGCCTCCTCCGAGGTCGGGGGGCGAGGTCGGGCGGGGCCAGGCCCCGCACCGCTTCGGGACCACGCGCGCCGCGTCGCGGCTACTTGGCGAGGTCTTGAAGGTCGATCAGATGCGTCCGCTCGCGACGGCGGGATCACGTCGCGAGCGGGGAGCTGGTGCTGCTCGTGCTACTCGCCGGCGGCTCTAAAAGGAGCCGCTACGTACACGGCGCGTGTGCCGCTGATGAGGATGCCTTGGGTCCGGCGACCCTTGGGCAGCAGGTATGCGGGCCGCCCGTCCACGTCGGCGTAGAGGCGTACGTCGGCCACGTCGAGGCGTCGGTATGAGCCTTCGCCGACGTAGTGGCTGAAGAAGAGCACTACCCGACTGTGACGCTGGAGCGTTCGCGGCGGCATGTCTGTGACCCGTATCCAGCCCTGCTCGACGAGTTGGGCCTGTTCATCGTGGAGTTTCACGAGCGACCAAAGCTCACTGAGGAGGTAGATCGGGGTTTCCGGTTTCTCAGTGTCAGCGACGCCGGGAAGGTCGTAGAACTCGCTGTGATATGTGGGGCGAGCTTCCCGTTCGAGCTGCGCTCGCCGCTCCCAATATGCGTCGATGAGCGAAGTCACCTGAGAGAGGCCGTCTTGCAGCCGGTAGGTGGTGCGGGTTCCCGGTTTCATTGGGTCCCTTTCAGTGGTGGGTTTTGTGGACGGTCAGTTCCGACCACCGCAGGTAGTCAGGGATCAGTGCGGGGAAGCGCGACGCGCCGGTGCCGTCGAAGCTGTCGCAGCCGAGGTCGGCGAACAGGCGAGCACGTTCAAGCGAGTTACACGGCGCCCCGTGAAGCCACAGGCCGTGCGCCTTGCCGTCTGATGCGATGTGCGCCATCTCGGCTGATTCTTTGTAGGCGCGCGGGCCTGCGAGAAACAGGCACCGGAGGTTCGGCGCGTCGAACGGGATGCCGGCACGGGCGGCGCCGGGCTGGATCGCAAACGCGACCGGGAGGTCCGTAAGCGAGGCGTTCATCGCCTCGAAGTTCCGGCGCGTAGCGTGCGCGTCGCCCGGCACATCTGGAACCACGACCCAAAGCAGGTTCGTGACGGTGTAGGGCGAGCGTAGGTCCGTGAGCGTTCCGCGTACCGCGTCTAGCAATTGGTGAAACTCCGGGAGTTTCACGCCCCTGGTGAATGCGTCGTTGTCGACGCCGACCTTGACGCCGGCTTCGAGGGTTTCTCTCAGGCGGGTGCAGTCGCGCGGCTGTACGAGCCGGCCGAGGTTCCTGTGCCTGTGTTTCTTAATTCGCTCCAGGGATCCTGCGTGCAAGAACAACATGCGGGTTCCTTTCACTTGGCGAACGGGTCGATGGTCAGACCGCCCCGGCAGGCCCAGTCGTTTGCTTCGGCAGCCTCGGTCACGAGTCGGTCTGCCTCGTAGTCGGCGGCCTCGTCGGCGCGGGCTTCGCAGTAGTCGAGCTGGTAGAAGCCCCAGCAGGAATACAAGTGCTCGCCGTTGTGCTCGATGACGAACCCGAACACGCGGCCGCTGAGGTAGGCGCTGTACTCGGCGATCTCTGCCACAAGGCAGACGGTCGCGCTACCGATGGCCCGCTTTGAGAGTCGCTGCAGTCGGTAGCGTTTGCGCAGCCTGGCGGCGGTGACGTAGATCACCCCGTCGCAGTTTTCGAACGCTTCGTCGTCCGGCTGGGATGTGCTGAGATCGCCTTCCTGCTCGTGAAAATGGATCGGAAGGATGACCCGCGCGTCGTCGTACTCGATCAGTTCGGCGACGATCTCTCCCGACGAGCGAGTGTCAGCGGAGAGCTGTTGGTCGCCGATGCAGTACCGGGGGTGCCGCCAGCCGACAACCGTGCCGAGGTTGTCGAACTCGCGGCGCGGGTCCGCTGGGTGCGGGTCACGGTGGATCGTGACGGTCACGCCGTGGTGCTCTGAGGTTGTTACAGGTTCAAGCATCAGGGTTCTCCTGTTTTGTTTTCATGGTTTGGGCGCGAACGCACGCCGCGAAGCGGGCGCTGCTCGCGGGAGGCGGGCTGCTGCCGGGCTATGGGCCTGGTAGGCAGCGGGCGCGGGCGCGGTCCTCCTCCCCCCCGGGGTCGGGGAGGAGGAGGGGTGAGGCTGTAGCGGCTATGTGAAAAGGGCTAGCTGCTCGCTGCTCGTGATCGGCTTCAATGTCAGCGGTTTCGGTGGCAGCGACCGCGTGCCGGTCGTGATGAGCGCCGGGTGCAGGGCGATGAAGCCGATGCGTGGGATGGCGTCCCACGCTGCCTTGATCGTCGCCTCGGCTATCTCTTTGCCGGTGACGGGAACACCACGCTCTTGGATGGTTCTCAGGGTTTGCTCAAGCGAGACGGGGTCCTCGCGTTCGTCGGCTAGTTGGCCGTCGAGTGCGAGGTCCTGCGCTGCTGCCTTGGCGCACAGAAGCTGCCACTTGTCCTCGTCCAAGGACCCGATCGTCAGCATCACGTACACAGTGACGGGCAGCACCGATGTGAGACGGTGGACCCTGTTGATGAACTGGTCGTACATCTCGAAGGAGAACACCAGCCCGTCAATGATCACCACCGACGCGGTATCGAGGTTGTGTCCCAGACGCAGCGCGGGAATTCCCGACAGCAGCACTTGGGTTAGTCCACGCCGGAAGTCGCGCATGACTCTGGCCCGCTTTTTCGGGTTGATCGTCTGCGCCGTCCCATTGCGTTCCTCGACGATGTGAGCGGCCCGCACACCCTTTTCCTGAAGCCGGTCGCATAGCCAGCGGCCGGTGCCGATCAGGTCGGAGCCCACGAGTACCTTTTCTCCTTTCTTCACGTGCTCGAGGACGATTTCGAGCGTCCTGAGGTTCTTGGGTGTCCAGTTGCTGTGCTCGAACCCGGCGAGTCCGGGCCAGTCCTGGTCGGTCGCCGCTGCGGGAGCCGTTGTTGCGTACTCCAGCTTCGCGAGTTGCCCGCACGCGGCGGCAAAGCGCTTGATTTGCCCCGTCGTGACGAGCCTGTGGTTTGGATACTTCCACGCGAAGAACTCGGCGAAGTGGTCCTTGTCGAGCCAATAGCTGTAGAGGCGTTGCTGCTCGACGCCCATCGGGACTCGCACGGTCTTCAGGGTCAGGGGGACTAGGGTCTCCCCGAAATCGACCTTGCGCCGGCGGATGATGACGGCCGACCCGAGCCGCCAGAAGCGGCTTACGTTTGTGATCCGCGGCAGGACTTTCCGTGAAACGCGGACGTTCTCGGTGTCGCTGCCCTCCGGCCCGTACAGATACTCGATCACGCAGAATGTCTGCTCGAATCGTGTGAGGCCGCCGCGGTAGCTGTAGGGGAACCGCAGCGTCGAGTCCCCGCACGTCCACCACATCAGCCAGAAGATTTGATTGATGTAGTTCGCGATCGGGGTGCCTGTGCACAGAATGCGGTGGCGGGCTTGCAGGCCGCGGATGGCGCGGCTGCGGTGCGTCGTGTCACCCTTCGCGAGGGTGCCCTCGTCGATGCAGATCACCCCATCGGCGAACGAGTGCGCGAGGTAGTGCGCTGCGCTTTTTACTCGCAGCCCCTTGTGCACATACCCGCAGAGCCTTTCCTTACCGGTCCCTGGGTCGCGGCTTGTCGCGGCGCAGACGTTTCGGCTGTTTTCCTGCCAGCCCTCGTCGTTTGAGGCGTGGCAGCTCGGGCAGAACTCCTTTGAGTCAAGCGACACCACCTTTCCGTTGTTGTTGCGGGTACGGAACGCCCGTCGCGGCAGCGCCTCGTCCTTGACGCCCATCAGCGACAGGACCTCGTAGTGGGTGATGTACCAGCCCTCCCCGCCGGCGGCGAGGTGCTTCGCGACTCTGCGGGCCTGCACCGGGGTAGTGATGTGCTCGACGCTGATTCCGAGCTTGTCTTTGATGTCTTCCCGGTACTGGACGATCAGGTCCTGCGGCGCGATGAACAGCACTCGGTTTCGTGCACCGTTTTGAATACAGGCAAGCGCGAAGCCGGCCGCGCCGACCGTCTTGCCGCCACCCTGTTCCCAGGACAGCAGCACCCCGCCGCCCTGCAGAGCCTTCACCAAGCCGCGTGCGAGGTCCTCCCGTTGAAAGCGCCGCCATCGAAAGTCTCCTGTGCCTTTTGCCTCCTTTGCGATCGTGTCGAGAACCTGCCGCTGCTCCTCCACCTCGTCGGGGAAGCGTGAGCCGATGTCTCCGGGGTCCGGCACCTCGAAGTGCCGCAGGATGTACTTGATGTCTGCGGCGGACTCGCTGAACTCGTGTTCGGCGATTTTGATGAGTAGGATCCGTGCCTCGTGGTCGTACTTGCGGACGACGGGCTCGCCTGCGGCGTTATAGGTCACCTTTTTGCCGTGTGTGACGTTGAGCCTGGTTTCCGTTTTCAGGGAGTAGGTGCGGCCTTTCCGGAACCCGCGACTGGTGTCTGGTCGGATGCAGTGCAGGGAGTCGAGGTCCGTGAGGTATCCGAGCCGCATCTGCGCCGGCAGCGGGTAAAGGGGGATCACCTCACGTTCCGCGCGGTTGGTAACGCTTACGACGGCGTCCCGAATCGCGGGTGCGATCGTGAGGTCGCAGTCGACCTCGAGGTCTTGCAGCAGGCGCCAGTCAAGTCGATGAAGGGCGAAGTGGCCGACCGGCTGGTTGTGCAGGCTGTCCAGGAGCTTGAGCCGGTCTTGGTCGGCGAGCGCCTTGCGCACGAACGCGCGTGGTCTGACGGACAGCCGGTTGCGGCTTTGCAGCTCGACGTCGTACTGCGGCCGGTTCGTGGCTTCTTCGCGGCGGCGGCGTGCCAGTTCGCGGTGTACGAGCTTCCACGTCCCGTCCGGCTGCGTCTGTTCCGTCGCGCGTGTGACCGTTGAGCCGCATGCGTCTGCGAGTGCTTCACGGAGCTCGGCGAGCAGGTCGGCATCGCCGAGCTCGTCGACAGTGCGGGTTGCGGTGACTCGGCCCCCCGGCTTCCGGCGGTCGTTGTGGATGTACAGGGCGATCACCGGCGGGACGGTGACGCCGGGGAACAGATCAGGGCACTCGATGACCGCGAAGATGCCGTTGGCGCCGGGCCGGTCGAGGATTTCACGGCCAAGGCGATCGCGGCCCGCGATGAACGCCCCGATGCCGTCCACCGCCAACAGGGCAAGGCACATTCGCCACGCTGCGGCGGTGCTGCTTTCCGTTTTGCCGTCTGCTGCTTTCCATGCGAGACCGAACGGCGGGTTGGCGACGATCCGCGGGAATGTGACACCGAGGCGCACCAGCATCGGGACTGCTCGCTGAGCGTCGCCTTGGATGGCGTGATAGTCGCCCTTTTTGATCCAGTCCCGGTCGATCTCTATGCCGAAGCGGGACTCGCGTGGCCACGGCGCCAAGAGCGTGCCGGAGCCTGCGGTGAGGTCGAGGACCGGGCCTTCACCCTGCGGGGCGATGACGCTCTTGATGAGCGTCGCGGCGGCGGGCGGGGTAAAGAACTGCTGGAGGCCACGGCGGGATGCGCCGGGCCTCGTGGGGCGGAGCACGCTCGTTGAGGAGTTGATGGTTTCCTCGCTGAGCGCGCCGCCAGTGAGTGCGCCGCCCTTGCCGGGGGCGCGCTTTTGCTTGGGCACGGGTGCTCCTTCCTTCGAGGTGAATCCGCCGGCGCAAAATGCGCGGCGGTGCGCTTGTGCTCGCTGGCGGCTACAACTGCCCCGCGAGAGCGCGTCGATCTTCGACCGCTGAAGCGGTGACGGCGAGGGGACCGCCTGCCTTTCTTTGTTGGTCGGTAGACAGAAGGGGCACGTTCACTCATGCCCTCGGCAGTCAGCCGAGGGCATGGGCAAGACGCGGTCGGGCCGCCGGTTACACCCCAAGCTTTTGACGGATCAGCTCGATCGACCGTTCTGCCTCACAGGTGAGGTGCGAATCGGTGGGGTCGAGGGTGCCCATCCAGTTTTCGAGGGCCTCGTCAACGACTTGCCGCTCGATCCGGCTGAGGTCGTTGGCCAGGGCCATGCTCAGCTTGATTTCGGCACGCCCGAGCACGACGAAGACGTTGGGGCCGTGACGCTCCGGACGGAGGTGTCCGTGGCCCATTCGCGCCATCTCGGCTTCGACAAGGTCGCGTAGGACCTGCAATTCCGGGGCGCACATGATGCCGGCGGGCTCTGGGTGACAGGAGCGCTCGACAATGTGCCCAGCCGGCGCGACGCGGAAGCGGAAGCGATATCCCATCGCGTGCATCTCGGCAACGAGGTCGCCGTTGCGGGCGAGGCGGCTTTCTGTGGTGTGCGCGCCGAGAACCGTCACGAGTCGCCGCAGGACCGGGGAGTGTGGGGTTGGTTCACTAGCCATTTGGGTGTATTCCTTTAGGTAGGTGGTTAACGACGAGAGGCCCGCCGGGTGATCCCGGTGGGCCTCTCGTGCTGCGATTCGGTGCTGCTATGCGGTTGCGGGTCGCAGTCCTCCGCCTGGGAGCGCGAGCGTTAGTTGCTCCTCGGGCTCTTCCCATTCCGGGCATCCCTGGCAGTGCTCGATTCGCCGGGGAAGCTTGCGCGAGTCGTCTCTCAGACGTGTTCGTGTTTCGGTCTCGAGTTCGTCGATGGTGCTGGCGTGGAGTTCCTCGTAGTGCTCGGCGGCGCCGTCGATGTCGGGGCAGCCCACGAGCCGCCACATGCGCGAGAAGAGGCCGGCGGCGGATGAGGTGAGTGGCGCGACTAGGCTGAGTTCACTGCACGCGACGAGGCACTCCGCTGCGGTGGCGAGGCGGGTGTCTTGGCGGGCGATGACGCGGGCCAGTATCTCTCGTGCGTGCGGACGGTAGAGCGGCTCGCGATACAGCAGTTTGTGCGTCGGGCGGAGGAGTATTGAGGCGTGCCAGAGCCGGTCGGCGTGGGCAGGGTGCTCACTCTGTGCGTCGGCGATCTCCTCTTCGGCCCAGCCGAAGGCGGTGAACACAGCGGTGACGGAGTCGATGAGCGATCCGCCGAGGATGGCCTTGACCGCCGGGTGTGTGGTGAGGTCGGGGACCTGCTGCTGGGTGCTCTCCTTCTTGGGTTTGGGTGTGCGTGTTTTCGCCGCGTGCGGCGCTTTGTTGGTCATGGTGTTACCTCTTGTGTCTGTTCCGGCAGGTCGGCCGGGTGGAGGTGTTTAGGTGAAAGCTCGCCTGGGTTGGCCTGGTGCTGCTACACGTCGATCATTTCGGTGCCGCATTCGCGGCAGTAGATGTCGTCGTCTTCCCGCAGGAATAGGCGCCCGTACTCCTCGAATGCGGTGAGGTCCTGGGTGATGTGGTGTTGCGAGCAGCTAGCGTTTGGGCATTGCTTCTCGATGGTGTGGGCGTCTTGCGGGCGGCGGAGTCTCATCGCGGCTGCGTGTCTGCGGTGGTCGCCATCAGCGGCGAGGGCTCCGTAGTGAACCGTCCGGGACGCCAGTCCAGGCCGCATGTTTTGGCGGCATCCTGTAATACCTGCAGAGCGGCCGCGAGCTGCTCCTGCGCGGCGATGTCCTGTTCGCGGCGGGTCAGTCCGAGCCGCCCGCACGGGAGGCGCAGCTCGACGAGCTTTGGGTGCGTTCCGTCGTCGGCGATGTAGCCGGCGGTTAGTAGTTCGAAGATGACGCGGTACTCGTCGCTGGAGGTCACGGTTTCGGTGAGCCAGCGGGCCTCCCTGTGACGTATCCGTGGCGCGTCGTTGCGCAGCTCCTCAATGAAGCTGCGAATGTTGGGCACGACCACGACTGTGACCGGGGCGTACATTTGCGGGATCTCGCCGTGAGTGACGGCGGGTTCTGGTGCCATGATTGGTTCTCCCTTCCGGGTTGGTGATGTGGTTCTTGTGCTGTCGGCGCGGGCGCCGGTTTGGATCGCAAACGCGAGCGGCAGGTCCGTAAACATGAAAAGGCCCGCCCGGCTGATGCCGGACGGGCCTTTGTCACGGACGCCGCTGTGCTTGCTGGCGGTCTAGGTCGCTGCGCTGTCCTCGTTGTCGTAAGGGGCGATCAGCGCCAGCCCGTTTTTCTCAGCGAGATCGACGATGCGCGTCGCGAGCGTTCCGCCGGCCGGGCGGTTCTCGGGAGCGCCGGGCTGCACTCGCCAGCCTGCGGGGAGAATCGTGCACCCGTGCATTCGCGCGAGCGCCAGCATCACGTCGAAGTGGCGGGCATAGCGGCGCTGGCGGCGACCGAGCTCGCACACGGCACGGTGCTCCCGCGCCAGGTCGATGACCGCCTTCAGCACATCGACATCGGTTTGGCCGTCCCGGTAGACACGGCGCGCTATGCCCCGTCGAGCGGGACTGAAGCCCGTGCTGGGGAACAGTGCTTCGATGAGGTCGGCGGGCTCCGCCCATTTGATACGGAAGCCGCCGTCGGGCGGCTCGAGGCCGAACTCGGCGATGAACCCGCAGACGCCGGTAAGGAACTCGTACAGCGCCTTGCGGATGCGATCGGCGTTTTCGCTGACGAGGTATCGACGGAACTGGTCGATGATCGACTTGCCCGTCACGGTCTCCGTGTAGAACCGCTGTTGCGGGTTTTCCTGTTCGAGCGCGTCGAGGCGCTGTCGCTGTGCGGGGGTGGTTTTCTCGCGGGTAGCGAGCATCGGTAGGTCCTTTCGTGTGGCCGGCACTGCCGGCGGATTGGTGCTGCGTGCCGCTAAGCGACGCGCGTTCATCGCCTCGAAGTTCCGGTGCTGGGTGCGAACGCCCGTAGCGATGTCAGGCGACGATCGCCGCCCGTGTTGCCGATGTGCGTCGCCTACCGGCCGGGTATTCCAGCCATGCGATCTCTGGCTCGAGGAACGCGAGGAAACGGCTTGCCTTCCGCCGGGTTAGTCCTGCGATCGCAACGGTTCCGTCGTCGAGTTCCTGCAGAGCCTCGCGCAGCAGCCGGGCGCAGCGCACGCGATCGTTGGGGGTGTCCTGGGGCTGGGCGAGCGCGGTGAGGATGTCCGTGACGCCGCGTCCCGTTCGCAGCTGGTCGAGTACAGCCTGTCGCTCCTCTGCGTGGCTGCTGTGGCGTGGTGGGCGCGTTTCAGCTGTTGCGGGCTCGGCGCCGGCGGGCGGCGCTCCGTTGCTGCTCGGCGCGATGGCGCCGATGGGCAGCGTTTTCACTGTTTGTGTGTTCATTCTCATGTCACTCCTTCGGACTCTCTGTCGGCGCTAGGCCGGCACCGGTTTAACGTTCAGCGGCAGCGGGCGTCGAGGCTCCGCCTTGGCGGCGGGAGCCCCGACGCTGCCGGGGATGCGGCTACTGCGACTCGGACGGGCTCTCGGTGGGGCGCTCGTGTCCGGCGATTTCGTGGTATGGATACTTGTCAGTCCACGAGTAGGCCGTCTTTACCGCGACGGTCTTCAGGTTCGCTTTCGCGACCTGCATCCAACGGCCGCGGATTTGCACGAGGTCGCCGGCTTTCAAGTCGGCACGGGTGTACTGCTTCACTCCGCTGTCGGCGATCGCGGCCTTCAGGAATGCGATCTCCTCCTTCACGTCCTCCAGTTCAGCGCGGCGCACCGGTGCCTCGCCCGCGCCCTGGAGGCGACGTTCGAGGTCGCGCTGGTTGGCTTCGAGGCGTTCGACTCGTCGACCCATCACAACCGGGTTCTCCCGGCGCTGTGTGCGGCGCTGCACTTCCGCTGCCCGGCCTGCGGCACGCTGGGCGTTTCGGGAGTGCGCTACCGACGCACTCATGTGTTGGTGACTGCGGGCAAGATCACGTTCGTGCCGGCCCTGGGAGTGGTGGCCGCGGAGAATGGGCTGTCCGGGCTCGATACCGCGCACAGCGTCGTTCGACGCCTGGTAGCGGGCATCGCTGCGAGTCTCCTCGCGGGCAGCTCGGCCGGCGTGAAGGTCCGCCCGTTCCTCACCGTGGGTTTGCAACGTCTCGAATGCCTGCGCCGCGTCGTAGCGCTCGATCTCAACCTCCACGGTGAAACCGGCCGTTTGCAGCTCGCCCCGGAGGCACTCGATCCGTGCCCGCTTCGCTGCGCGACCCCGACTGCTCGGCATGTACCAGGCACCGAGGTGGCGCGACCACTTGTAGCCCCAGCGGCGAAGCGCCTCCTTGGAGCCATCGTCTCGCTGGGTGCCGTGGACAAGCGTTCCCTCCTCGTTGGTGTGTGTGATGCTGAGCGTCGCCGAGGGCGCGTCCGGCCGTTTGGAGAGCTCGGCAGACGTCTCAACTGCTGGCGCCGTCGATGGCCGCGCCGCCGCCGGCGCGCTCGACTCGGGTTGGTGGCCGGGTGGATAAAAGCGACGGTTCACCTGAACGATGGCGTCCGCGATCCTTGGCATTTCGCGGTACAGGACGTTGAGAGAAACGCCGAGCTTTACGGCGATCTCCGGGACAGTGAGCCCCGGTTGGCCGGCGATCGCGTTCACGATGTCGACAGCGATGTTGGAGTCGGATGTGGAGTGCGTCGAATGCTGGCTCACGGGAGTGAGCTCCTTTCTGCACGTGCTCTGCGTGCTCTGGTGGTTATGGGACGGCGCCGGTCAGGCGTCGTGGAGGTCCCCGGCAGGGCCGGGGTCTTTCAGGTGATGCGTTTCGCGGACAGCGGCCCGGCGAAGTAGCTGCACACGTTCGGGTCGCCGGCGACGTACCGGCTGCGCAGGCACGTCAGCGCCGCCGTGGCGAAGTCGTCGATGGACCGGATCGTGGGGGCCGCGACAGGGGTCTGTGCGACTGTGAGGTCGAACGGCATCATTTCGGCTGCGCTGCCGTCGTCAGTTGCCGGCAGCCTGGAGTTGCTAAGGACTGCCTCGTATCGATTGGGCAGGTAGCCGCCGGCGTCGATGTCGAGACCTGCATGTTCGAAGCGCACGGTGAGGATCGTGCGCCAGGTCCGTGCGTCCCCGGTGTCCCAGCAGAACGAACGCGTCGTGCCGGCCGCTTTGGCTGGCGGCCGGCGGCGACCGCGAAGGTACGCAGGGAGTTCTTTGACCTGCCTCGCTACGTGGGTCATGGCAGGCGGGCGGGGGGATTCCCCGGCTGGTGCTCGTTGGCTTGGCCTTCTGGGGCTGGGCTCGCTTTGCTTGTGCCTGGTTGGCTCGAGTGCCCGACGACGGCGCGGATCTTCTGCAACGTGCTGTCGCCCAGGTTGACGATCGCGAGCAGCTCTTTGTCGCTCATCCGCGCGGCGTGCTCGATCGTGAACACTCCCTCGCGCCCGAGGCAGTTGAACGCTCGCGCGCCGAGCTGCTCGCGCACCCTCTCAAGGGGCCGCTCGCCGGCCGCGAGGGCTGCCGTGAGCGCGCAGTTCGCCTCGCGTCGCCGATGTTCGCGGACGGCGTCGTACAGGCGCGATATCAACTCCTCGACGCCCGCGATTGTCAGCGCCGTGCGAAAACCGGACGTCTCCATGTACACGACACGCGGATCGACGCCGGGGCCGGCGTAGCGTGTTTCGCCGTAGACGGTGTTCACCCCATGATTGCCGTACTTGTCGAGGATGCCGGTGTATTCACCAGTGCCACCGCAGCGGTCGCATGTTTCGCCGCGGTCGTCCAGCTCGTAGCCCGTCTCCTGGCACTCTGGGCAGCCGGGCTGGCGGTCAATCATCAAGCGCTCTGGCTGTGACGATTCGGTTTCGGTGAGGTCAAGGCCCGCCTCGAAGCCGGCGGGTAGATCCCGGTACTCGTGGACTGCCTCGTCGTAGCCGGCGACGAGGACGTCACCGTAAAGCGATTGGCCGTCGGTGAGGGTGGCCGCGAACATGCGTGTCGCCCGCAGGTTTCGAGCTAGGAGCGAATAGGGAACAATGACGCCGACGACGCATGGGTCAGCTTTGTATGGGAATCTCGCGAGTCGAGGCGGCATCGCGCCCCGCTCGAACACAGTGCGGCTCATCGCACAACCGCAGTCCGTCGGGATCAGCAGAGTGCTGACCCGGTCGCTATCCCGCACAGGGTTCTTGCTCATGGTTCTCGCCTTCTATTAGGCCGCCGGGGGATGCCCGTGCGGCTGAGTGAATTGGCCCCGCGTTGACGCCTGGGGCCGTGAGGATGGCTGCGCCGCTCAGCAAACCTGCTGCTGCCCGAAGCGCCGCGAGCGCCACACAAGAATGCGGCGCCCGTGGTTCTCCGGGCGAACGGACGTGACGTGCCGCTCCGTCGTTTCGATCATGCCAAGGCTCTGCGCCCGAGAGAGCGCGTTACCGATCATGCGGCTCTCCCGTGGCGGCATAGTCAGTGCCGCCCACACATCGTCGCTAGTGATGAACTCCCGGGAGCCGACGAGGCCGCCGAGCGCCTGGACTGCGTAGTCCATCCACACGCTGTCGGCAGCCCGCTTCGCCGCATCCCGATCGGCCCTCGAGACAGACGGCTCAAGCCGAGCAGCGGGAAGCGAAAGGCCGCTGCACGGCAGACCCTCGCTCGTGTACCAGCGGCCGTCCTCGCCGATCTCGGCGAGGAGCACCCCGTCGGGGTCAAGCAGTCGGGGTCCGTCGAACAGCACAAGAGCCGACCGAACGGCGGCACCCGCCCCGGTGCCATTCACATGAAACACCCGACCTGCGGAAGCGCCGCGACCGCCTCAAGGTCGTCGTCGAGCGCCTCAAGATCGTCGTCGAGCGCCGCGATGCGCAGCCCCGGCGCAGCGATGAACTCGGACTCGTGCTCGGGCATCTCGCCAATGTCCCGAATCGAGAATCCGCCACCGCCCGCTTCTGCGTCCGCGATCTCCTTGCAGGTGCCCATGTATTCCAGGGTGCTTACAGCATCGATCGTGTCATCGTCGTGCATGACTGCTCCTTCGTTGTGATTGTGAAACCCGCCATGTGGCGGGCGAGGATCGACCCCACGTAGGGGGCCAAGGCGTTAGACGAGGTGCCCGCAGCGCTCCCGCACCTCGCTTGCGACCGTGTGAAACAGCGGCTTGTTTTCCTTCAGCGCGTCACCGACGGGACGGCCGGTCATCAGCGCGTGCAGGTCGTAGATCGTGCCCTCCGCAGGACACATCTCCGCGTGACAGTGGAACACCGTGCCGTTGACACTGAATGACGGGTGCTCGTCCGGGTGCGCCGGCGACGGGCAATGCATGTTCCCCGAGGCGGGAACCTCAACCCCTGCCAGAACCGGGAAGTACACCGACGCCGCGATCAGCCGGTAAGGGTCATAAGCGTGGCCGCGAAGGTCACGCTCCCGTACCGGCCGGCTGCGCGGCGGGTCGCGCAGCTCCCCGACGAACTTGGTGATCTCATACGGCGGGAGACTGAGATCAACTCTTACGATGCGGGCATACCGGCCGGTCCGGTGGTTGATCGTACCGGCGAGGCGCAGGACACGGGCACGCTCGCGGCACTTCCTGTCGCCGACGTACCTGTTGGCGTCGCCGCCGTCGAGGGCACCGAGCTCGTGAATGAGCCTGAAGTTCCACCGCTCGATCCAGTCGGTCACCTTTGCCCTTGTTATGAGCTTCCTGGTGCGCAGATCTTCGTAGCCGACGATCCGGGGACGCCCGCGCCCGCCTGTGCCCTGCAGAACCTCCCGGGCGTTCAAATACAAAGCGCCGGTGCTCTTGTCGATCACGGTTCGCGCGACCTGCGCCTTTGACAGAAACCAGACGAGATGGCGGTGCCCGTCGTCGCGGTCTTCGCCCTCGCCTCCGGCGGTCGCGATCTCCAGGTGCGCGGGGAACCGGGAGAGGAAGGCGTCGATCCGTGGGCCGTAGCCGGCCGGGTCTATGTCCATCCATAGACAGCGGGTGTAGTGAACAGCCTCCTTCTGTCCGCGACGCTGCGCGCGGGGTGCCGGGCCGACGAACACCTCTTCGCGGCGGAGGTGATGGCGTTCCGCCAGGTGCAGCGGACGATCCCGCCACGCCGGTCCGGCGGCCGCCCCGCCGAGGAAGAAGTGCCCGTCGAATTCGCGTGTGTAGATGTGAAGCTTGCCCTTCGTGTTGCGGCGGCCGGCGGCGATCTCGACGTATCCGTTGGTGGCGGCGTGCAGAAGCCCGAGGTGGCTTGCGCGATGCCAGAGAACCGAGCGCTCGGTGGTGTCTTCGCTGCCGTCCCGGTCGCGGATCGTGACCGGCAGCTTCAAAGTCTCGTCAGTCGCGGATCTCGAGGTGTGCGGGGCCGCGGGTGCGAGGGTTGCAGGGGTCATGGGTATCTCCGTTCGTTGGTTAGGCCGCGTTCGCGGCGTTTGGTACGGGTGGCTCGCCGGCGAGCGCGAGCAGCTGGTCGGTGAGTTGTGTTTGCTTCTCTGCCGCGGCCTGGGTGAGTGCGAGCGCGACCGCCCGGTCTGCCGCCTCGGCGATTCGGCCGATCGCGAGGCGGGTGAACCTCGGGAGCGGGTTCTCCTCGCGATGGCCGTCTTGGTATGCGGCCTGGACGTCGGCGTAGTCGGCCTGCAGCGCGAGCGCCTGACGCACACCGTCGCTCTCGTCCGGGAGGGCCTGCACGACCTTCCCGGTCTTGACGCGGCCTGCGGCCTGTATGTCGTAGACCGCCCATTCCCCGGCGCTGTCCACGCCGATCACGACCTTGCGGCGACGGCCGCGTCGGGCCGTGTATGTCACGGCCAGCGCGCGGCCTGTCGCGCCACGGTCTGCCCGCGGCGCCGGTGGTGGGATGAGTGTTTCGGTCATGATTTGCTGCTCACTTAAAAGTCGAGTGCAAACCGTCCGTGCCTATGAACGGATTGCGCTCAAGGGGCACGGACGTTGCATGTGGACGCCGTCGCGGACGGGCCGATCAGGGGCGCCGCTCGACCCGAAGCCGGTAGCTGAAGACCCGATGCCCGAAGACTGGGTGCTTGAAGATCCGGTGGTTGCGCAGCCGCTTCACCTCGGAGGTGAAGCTGTCCGGGAACTTCCCGTCACGCAACCGTCGCCACACAAGCCAGGCGACGTACACGAGGATGAACGGGCTCAGCCGAGCGGCGACTAGGAAACTCAGCGAGAACGGGTAGAGGACCAGGGCGAGCGGCAGCAGCAGCGTCCACCAACTGCCGCTGTGGCTCTCAGCGCTCGCGATGGCGAGCACGACGATGATGGTGGAGAGACGCTTGGACATGATGCGGTCCCTTCTCCCCGCGCGCGCGGGGGCTTGTGGCCCCAAGGGGGGCCTATGACCAAAAAAATCGCCGCCCGCGCCCCGGCCGGCTGGCTCACACACATGGCATGAGTCATCCCGGCGAAGGGCGTGGACGGCGAAAGTGCAACCGTGAGCCGACGAGCGGCCCGACGGGTTATGCAGCGATCCGCCAAATCGACTCGGCGGACAGCGCAGGACTCGGGTCAGGCAACCCCGTACAGACGGAGACGCCTCGGGTTAAAACGTGTAGGTGGAGCTGGGCGACAGCCCGAGCACAGACACCGACACGTCGAACTCCCCGATCGAGAAGCGGCCTCCGCCGGCAGCCGCGATACGACGGCGCACCCACGGCCCCACGGGCGCTGGGGTGAACCGCTGCACCTCACGAAACGCATCGGCGAGACTGCACAGCGCCGCGTGGTGAACAGGCTGCCGGCGGCCGTGGCGGTCGACGGTGAGGATCTCTACGGTGGCGGTGGGCATGGAGGTCATGACTGATCCTTTCGGTTGGGCCGGCGAGTGGTGCTGGCCGGTTTAGTTGCCCCCGCCCAGATCCGGGCAGGGTGTTACGCGCCGCCCCGGGAAGGGGCGACGTGCAGAACGGGTATGGAGCGAGCCCTGGAGCTCGGAGATCGGCGGTGCTCTAGCTGCTAGTGGACGTCGTCGCCGACGGCCGACCGCAGGGCCATGACGAGGTCGTAGACCGTGTTGCTCGCGCGATACGGGTCCAGGCCGTCGGTGAGTGCGAGCAGCGGCGTGAGTCGGTCAGGGCGAGACACGACCTGACTGATCGCCGCTCGGATGTCGTGGGATGGAACGCCGGGCTCCGGACGCGCCGCGTCGCACGCACGTTCAAACGCGGCGAATGCCTTCAAGGCGGCGTCGGGGTCTGACTGGCGGTTGGGCCGTCGGAGAACGTCGGCAAGTGCTGTGGCACTGTTGCGCACGCGGCTGAGTGCGATCGAGTCCGGGCGCGGACCGGCCTGAGCATCGGTGCTGGACATTCGTCACCTCTCCTTCGTCTAGGCATGATCGAGGATTCCCGCCCGGATGCGGGCAGGGGTGTACGCGCCGCCCCCGGGAAGGGGCGACGTGCAGAACGGGTATGGGGCGAGCCCTGGGGCTCGCTGAGGCGACGGCTAGGTGCTGCGCAAGCGGCAGATCGCTTAGGCCGCCGCCTGCCGCACCACGTCGGCGGGGACGTACAGGTCCGGGAGGCGGATGACCTTCGCCGGCTTGTCGCGGTCCTCACCGCAGATCGGCCGGACCCCGACGGTGATCGTCCGGGTCTTCTTGAACTCGCCGACATACAACACGGGCTTCCCCAGCGCCTGTCGGCGCGAGAGAACACCGGACCAAACCTGCTTGAGCGCCCAGTCTTCACAGCGCTCGACCAGAGCACTCCGCAGCGCGATCTCGAACGAGCCGCTGACCGTTGCTTCGCGAAGACCGTCGGGGTCATCGGTGCGGGTGGTCGTGACGGTCACTTCAACATCGGTGTTGGATGAGGACATCACTGCTCCTTTCAGGAATAAGGACGAACGACGCACACCAAGCGCAACCCCCCTCGATCGCCGGCCACCGAGGCAGCGAACAGCAACAATCAGGTTGGGGTAGATCACTGCACGAAAGGCAGCAACGCTCGCGCCATCGCGGACGTCAAGAGAGCCCGAAGAAGCCGGGCTAAGCGCACCCCTTCACTACGGGGCTATGACTACAGGCACTGCGAGTCCCCTGACAAGCAGGGAGGTCAAGACCACAACGGTCGAGACGAATAAGAAGGATCAGAAGCTACCAGCGACCTGTAGGGCCAAGCAGAACACCACCAGCAGCGAACACAACAACAAGGCCAGCATCACCGGGAGGGCACTCGCCGGGGCAGACCCCGCCCACACACCCACCTGCACACCGAGCCACACACCAAAGGGGGAACACACCCCCACGCACACACGCCGAGACGCCCAGAAACCCAAGACCCAAAGAGAGAGAACTCCGAGGTCTCAACCCATACACCGTCCCCGTACCCAACCCAGCCGCGAATCCGCCATATCGCCCGCCGCCACTGGGTTTCCGCCGTCCCGCAGCCCGTCCGGCGTCCGCCTTGCCGGCCGAGTAGCCCGCCACCGCCGCCTACCCTGCCGCGTATCCCGTTTCCCGCCGGAACCCAAGGGTTTCCCCGCTTTCGGGCCTCTGGTTCGCGGCCGAGTACACCGCCTTCGCGGCCGAGTAACCGGCCCCCACGGCCAGGCGCCCGTTTATCTGTTTCACCCGCCCGGTGACTCTTCCACCTCGCCGCCGCGCCTCCGTTCGCTCGCCTCGCGCTCCTCCGGCGGGGCCGCGCCGCTCCTGGCCCACCTGCCGCCGCCCTCTTACACGGCCGGCCCTCGCGCCGCGCGGCGCCGCTGCGCTGGCGGCGCCGAGTTGTCGGGGCCCCGTCGTCGCCCGCTAGTGTCGTCCCGATGCTCGCCCCAGCTCGCGCCCTGGCTCTCGCCGCCATTCACCTCCAGAGCCTCGCCGACCACCTGCTCGCGCCGTTCGTCACGCTCGGCGTCATCGCGGGCGGCGCTGCGATCTTCGGCGCCATGCTCGGCAACATCGAGGCTGTCGATCAGAACATGACCGACACCGACGGCGACGCGCACGTCCAAAGCCGCTACAACGACGGGCTCGTCGTCGGCGGCTTCGCCGCTCTCATTCCCGTCGCGCTCCTGCTCATCGAAGCGTTGAAATGACACGCCGCTCCCGCCGGCCCCTGTCCCATCTCGTCGCTATCGCGGGTCTCAGCGGCCTCATCACGCTCGCCGTCGCTCTGACCGACGCCGACGATGTTTGGCTCGCGGTCGGCCCGCTGCTGCTGGTGATCCTCGACACCCTTGGTTTCAGCCCTGTCGTGCAGTCACGCGCCCGCAAGGCTGCCCGCCTGCTTCGCGGTCTGGCGCCTCCAAAGCAGCGAGGGTTTGTGACCGACGTCTCGCGCCGGTGGCATCCCGCGCCTGCCTCCTACTCGTACCGTCGCGGTGGCTTGGCGGTGCCGCTCGGGATTGCCGCGCTCGTCCTCGCTATCGGGTTCGGCCTCAACATCCAGGCGCCGATATGGGCGTTCGTCACCGGCAACGCTGTCACGCTCGGGATTGCGGCCCTCGTAATCGTCCTCGCTCTCTCAACCCTCCAGATAGGTGTCACGTCAGGCATGCGCTACTACAAGGACCCCACGCCCGGATGGGGACCGCCCGGACCGTGGCTACAGGACCAGCTCACGGCCGCCGGCGACTCGCCCCGGTCGATCGTCGTACTCAAGCCCACCGACATCACCGCCCCGTCGCTCACCACCGCTTGCGCCAATGTCTTCAGTGCCCGGCTTGCCCAGCTCCACCACCTATCCGAGACGGAGCTCCTGATCGTGGCCAAGCCCGAGGACCTGACCGCCGCCCTGTCGTTCTTCGGCCTTGGCCCGATGCCACTCCAACCCTCCGAGCGCGCGAGCGCAGGCGAAGTCACCTACCCCAAGGATGGGCGCGACCCGGACGCCCTGATCCGTGAGGCGCGACTCAGAATGGCCGCAAGGGACGAATAGGCATTGCGCCACCGTTTCGGCCCTCCGGGTTACGTGGGGCGCGACGGGGGTCTACCGTTTGGGCGCTGGCGCCCAGCGCGCACGACGCGGTCGGGCAGCAGTCGGACACGCTCGAGTGCCGGTTCGCGGGTTCCATCCAACGCCTCGCGGACCCGCGGTGGAAGGGCAGGCAACGCGAGCACCGACAGCTCATCCGAGTAGATGTCCGCCTCGTCCGCGAAGAAGATGTGCTCCCGCGCCGGGTAGTAGCGCTCGTGCGCCGGGGTGCCCGTCACACCGACACTGCCCTGCAACGCCTCGTCGGCCGCGACCGCGTACGCCCGCGCCACCTCCGCCCCGGTGCAAACGAACACCACGACCGGCCGCGTCCCAATCTGCTGGTAGCGGCGCAGCTCCCCCCACCATCCCGCCAAGAACGTGTCGTAGCGCTTGAACTTCGGCAGGTTGTAGTTGACGCGCTCCGTCAAGTCGAGCTCCACGATCAAGTCGAACGTCAAACCGTCTTCAAGGAGATGTATCTCGCAGATCGCGTCCGGCTCTAGGCGCGCGACATCCTCGCTGGCGAGGTCGAAGATGCCTATGTGCTTGGCGTGCTTGACGTCCTTCAACGTGATCGGCCGGCGTGCCCGGCCGTTGCCGATCTTCGGGACCGGCAACGCGCCCGCTGGCCAGCGCGGCGTCCGCCACTTCTCAGTCGCCTGCGGCCCGAGCAGCCGGCGCAGTTCGACGACCCACGAAATCGTGTGCGCGTCATGGCGGACATGCCCATCCTTCTCCGCCTCCTGCTCCCGGAACTCGCGGGACGGGGGTATCGCAGCCGGCTGCCGGGCCTGCGCGACCTGAAGGCCGTAACGGCTGATCGAGAACAGCGGCGGAACCGCGCCACGCGGCGGGTCGCGCAGCACGATCGGCCAGCGCTCCACAAGCCCGTTGCTGAGCAGCTTGTTCATCCGGGCGCGCATCGTGCGCGCGGCGACGTCCGGCATCACCGCGCGGCGGATCAGTCCCGCCGGCACCATGCCTCCACGGTCAAGCAGCGCGAGGATCTCGAAGTCCTGTTTGTAGAGGCGCGGCAGCTTGTCCGGCGGGTCGGCGTGCTCGGCGCGGCGGATGCCGAGCAGCGGGTCGATCAAAGCGGCGATTTCTCGCAGCCCCTCGGACACCTCACGCACACCAGGCTCACCGTCCGGGGCCGGTTCGCTGCCGACGATCTCGCGAAGCGGTGAGCGCCGCACCTCGGGCACCTCGCCGGCCTCCCGTATCAGCGGCCGGACCTGCTCCACCTGGCGTCCGCCATCCTGGTCCGCGGGGTCCTCCCTCGCGGCGTCATCCTGCCCGCCCGCAGCAGGCGGCGGCGCCTCGCGTCGCGTATCGCTCACCGGTGCTTTCGGATCGGGTGGGTCATCTGCCGCCCCGGTCGAACTCCCGAGCCGCTTGTAGGTCTTTGGCATCGTCTCCGGGTACGGGCCGACCGCTTCTTCAAGCACCCGCATGTGGTGCTGTGCCCACGGCCCGTTTCGCAGCTTGCGAAACAGGTACGTTTCACCAAAAAAGCGGGGTACACGTGCGCCCATAGCGATCAGAGATGACAGGCAGTAATGCACCGGTAGGTAGATCGACTCCTCCGGGGTGGTGCCCATCAACTCCCGCGATTCGAGATCCGCGCGGATCATCGTTTGGTACACGCTCATCGCGACCCGCGTCTGCTGCTCCGCATCGTCCGGGTCGCTCATACGGAACAAGCAGCGCGACTGCAGCAAGTTCGTGACGCCCTTGCGGATCATTTCTGTCACGGCCGGCGACTCGGCACGGGCGCCGAGCTGCGCGATGTACTGCACACCCATCGCCAACTCCAGCCCGGCCTCGCGGTGTGTCGCGGCCTGCTTGATCGTCGTCATATTCGCGACATACATCGCCTCGTCCAAAATCACGGGCACTCGCGCCCGCTGCTCCGGCGGAAGATGCACCTGCTGCTGCATAAACGAGTGCATCTGCTGAAAAAACAGAAGCATCACGACTTGGGCGTTGACCTCGCCCAGCGCGCCCATGTTCGCGTCGAGGATCAGAACGTCGCGCGCCCGGATAATGTCCCCGAGGCTGATGTCCGTCGGATGGTTGTAAAACCGGCGCAGCGACGGACTCGCCAAAATCGTTTCGATCTTATTTCGCGGTGGATCAAGCCTCTGATAAGTGTTACTGCGGTTCGCTTCGAGTTCGTCAGGAAGGGTCAGCCTGAAAAACTCGGTTGTGTGATCGAGGTCCGCGAACTCCTGGCACGCGGCCACCGCCTGCTCCCGCAAGTCCTCGCGGGCCGGCAACAGCAAGGCGAAGACGTCCTCGAACATCGCCATCCGGCCCTGCCGATGCGCAATCGCCAGCGCCCCAATGACCGCGTGATACAAATACCGGCGGCTGCTCTGGAACACCTGCCCTTCGGCTGTGTCAGAAATTGCCTGTACCACATTGTCCGCGATCGCGGACGCCTGCTCAGGCAAACTACGCGAGGGGTCAAGCCGCAACGGCGACATGCCGAACATCGGCCGCCCCAAATCCAGATACCAAACCTTCTTTCCACAGGTCGGCGGCGTGTGCTCGAGCGCTATGCGCGCAAGCTCGCTCTTAGGGTCGACGATGATCGGCGCGCAGTTCGGGTCGCGCAGATCCGACAGATAAAGCCGCAACAACAGCGAGGTCTTGCCGGTCCCCTGACCGCCGGCCGCGAGCAGCCCATACTTCCTGTCGTCCGGGTGAATATACACAGGGCCGTTCGGCGCCTGGAGAGCCCCCAACATCTCATACGGCGGAGGCACCTGCACCGGCCGGCGGCGGCGGCCCTCGTGTGGCGCAGCACGCGCCGCCCACGACCCGTCCCGCTCACCAATCGGGGTGCGGGCCGACCGTGAGCGCCCCGCCGCCGAGACCGGTGCGCGGGTCACTCGTCGATCCCGGGAGGCAGCTCGGGTTCGGGATCACCAGCGGCGATCCCGAGCTCCGGCGGGGCAGGCACCCGCGGCAGCGCCAGACGGCGCACCGGCACGCTCTTCATGCGTGCCCCCGGGAGCGCGAGGAGCTGCGCTACCTCGCTCGATGAGACCAGTGTCCGCAGGGACAGGCTCGGCCACAACGGCGGATACGCCGTCGGGAACCTTCTCCGATACAGATCCTCACGGAGCACCATCCAGCGGCGCTGTAGACGGTTCTCGCCACGGCGAGCCAGCACAGCGGCGGCGATCCGGTTCGCTGTCTCCCGCGAATCGCACGCGACGACAAGCTCAAGCCAGCACCAAGCATGGGACTGGCTCGACGCGGCCGACGTCATCTCGGCGCGGTTGAGCGATCCGAGGGTGCCGCCGTCACCAGTAAGTAGACGCGCCTCATGGGAGCGCAGGCGTTCACGGGCATACCGCTCCACGATCAGAGCGCACGGCGTCATCTGCACACGGACCGTGCTCGGCCTGCCGACAGCGGCCTGTGCCTGCGCGATCGCTTCCCACGGGTGCGCCGTGCCCGGCTGGGCCTCACCCACAATCGGGTACATAAAACTGCGGGACTTCCTGAATCTGAGAACGTGCGCCGGTTCGCGCAGGACCCCGCCGATGTCCCGTGGCGGCCCGGAAAACTCGTAGCCCATCCTCACATCCGGATACGCCGCCGAGATGATCGCGTCGATGCTCTCGGCGAGCTGCCGCTCGCAGCGCACACACAGCACCCACTCCGGGTGGCCCGTGGCACCGGGCGCGTAGTGAGCCTCAAACGCGATGAACGGCTGACCGGTCCGTGCGCGCTCCTCCGGAAACTCACGCACCGCGTGCAGAAGAGACTCGACCATCTCCACCTGCTCCTGCTCACGCGCGCCGTCGTGCAACGTCAAATGCAACTCGTACAGCCCGTACTCCCGCGTGTGGCGATTCTCAAGGCGCACGCGCACGACCCTGACCGTCCAGCGCCCGAGCAGCGCCAAGCCTGCGACGGCACTGACCCCGAGAATCCACATAAACACGGTGAGCGTCAGTGACCCGTGGTGTGAACGCCGCGACTTGCGGTAACGCACGGCGGCGCGAGCCGCATGATTCATTGCTTGCGGTGGCGGCGCGACATGCGCAAGTTTCGGCAGAACGATCGCGAGGATCGCGACGCTCACCAAAAACCCGAGGAACAGCAGCACCAGATGGCCGGCACGCGGGATCACAACAACGCCTCCAACAGCGCGGCGATCACAAGCAGCAACTCGACGACGACCAGCCCGATCGCGCAGTCACGCAGCCCGATACGACGGCGACGCACCTGAATGTAGATGCAGCCCAGCAGCGCCCACGCCAAGAGCTCCACCGGCCCATCAGGCAGGAACGCGTGCAATTGCATGGTGCCATAGGCGCCAATGAGTAGCCCTGCGAGAGCGGCGGTACGCACCGCCATAACCACGAGAATCAGGTCGCACAGCCAAAACGGCAGGCGGTCTCTACGGCGCCTCGCGGGGGCGATCCGTTCCATGAAGGCGATCGCGAGGACGCAGCCGGAAACGCCGAGGCTTGCCCGTGAATTCGTGAGCCAGATCGATGCCGCTTCGCTGAGCGGATGGTGAAAGGCAAAGAGGAAATGCACTTTCAGCAACCGCCTCGCGCTGGACGCGAAACACGCGCTCGCGATCGCCGCGCTCGCCGTGACCGCCAACAGCCAGCCCACGAAGACGCCCAACAGCAGCCGTCGAAATTCAGTCATCTGCCGATCACCCCGCCGATCGCCTGAAGCGCTACCTGCGCGGGCTCTGCCACCTCGCCAAGCCGGCGGCCCGCGACCCCGCCAACACTCGGGATCAGCACCAGAGGTGCGCAGCGCTCGTCAGCGAGATTCGCCAGCTCCCGCAACGGCGGGCGGCCCGTCCCTGCTACACGGGCGACAAGGATCTCCGGCCGGCTCAGCGGCACGATCCGCTCAAGCACACGGCGGGCACGCATCGTCGCGTCAGCCGTCGCCTCAAGCGTCCACGCGACATGCGTGGCTGCCGCGAGCGCCGCGTGCTCCGCCGGGCGAGCGAGGGTGCCCGTGTCTAGAACAGTCAGCGCGTGCGCGTTATGGGCATCGCGCAGAACCCGCAGCAGCGCGTCGCGCGAAGCATCCACAGTGAACTGCGGGCCGCCCGCCAACACACGCACCCCGGAATCTCCCTGCGCCCAGAAGGTGCCCGCCACCGACGCGCCCTCGTCGAGGCGCTGCGCGATCTCCACCAGCGTTCGGGGGGCTGTGACGCCGGCGTGAGCGGCCAGCCCCGCGGTTGAGCCTCCGGTGTCAGCCACGAGTACCGGCCCGCTGGATTGCCTTGCTGCGGTAGCGGCTATGAGAAGTGCGAGGACGGACGCGCCCGCGCCGCCCGACAAGCCCACTACCGCAAGCACCGGCCCCGGCGTCGCGTGGAACGCAAGTCCGGGAATGTAGAGCGCGCCGCTGTTCGCGGGCGCGGGCCTGCGCGACGCACGCCGCCAGCCTGATTGTGTGGTGAATCTCACGCTCGTCACCTGTCACTTTCCGCACGGTCGATCCCGCTACGCGACGGGGCGCCATGCGCTCACCGCCCAGCCGCCCCTCACCCGCTGAACGGACGCGAGGGTTATGTGAAACGCCGCCTGAAGCCCTGCGTATTCACCGTTTCCGCCAGTCTGCTCACGGGTGTCGATCACCCATTCCCCGCGGCGACTGTCGCGCAGTGGCGCGATCGCGACGATCACGCCACTGTTGAAGATTTCTGCGCGGCGCAGCGGCGTATCCCTGGCGGTCTGCTGCCGCGCCTGTTCCTCGCTTTCGCGGGCTTCTCCGACAGCATCGGCGGCAAGCGCAGCCTGGTCAGATGCAAGGGACCGCCACGTCCAACTGATGTAGGCCGTGGCGAACCGTTCGATTGCCTGCTGCGGTGAAGCGGCAGGCCGCGCCACTCGTGCGCTACGGATCGCGGAGGCGGGGACAGTGCCCGGCCGTTCCCCGGGATTCGCCGGCGAGGAGCCTTCGACGTGGCCTGTCGGGCCGCTGTTGGCGGCCAGCCCGCAGCCACATAGGAACGGACCCAGGCCGCCAAGGGCGACGACTATCAAAATACGACGCAACGATGCTCGCATAGGTGTGCCTTTCTCTAAAGGCCGGGCGGATGGCGGACCACCCATTTCGCCCAGCCGGGTACTCCGGGATAAACCCGCCAGCGTGGCCCGCTCTGCTCACGGTTCGGGCCGGTGTCATAACCAAATTCAAAGACCGTGTCGAACCTCAACCCGGCAACGAACATGAATGCGTGTTCACTGTTTGCGTACACGCTCACCCACTTGCCGGGGCCAGATTCTCCGTAGCTCTCCAGTTCACCGGACGTCTCGGCGTATTCACCAAAAACTCCGCCGGCGTGCAAAACGTAGGAAACGGCCGAGCTACAGTCGTAGCCCGGTTGCAGCGTGTTCAAACTCGGCGCGTGCCCGCCCCCGTAAACGTATTCGGCGTGATCTAGGCGGTTGCCGGCGGCGATCATCGCCTTCACCGCCCGCGGTGCTTCCTTCGGCGCCGCCGCCAAGCCGTCCGGTTCCACCTGCGCTTGCTGGCCTGCCGTCAGCGCCAGCGGGCCTTCAGAGCCGCCTTCCCCACAACTGTCCTCGACGGGTTCGGAGGCTCCTTCGCTGGGAGGGGTTGCGCCGAGCACATTACCCGCGCCCGTCGTCGGGGCGAGCTCGATGTCTACCTGTGACTTGGTTACGCCGAGTGCTTGCGCTGCCGGCCCCCACAGATCGATGCGGTACTCAAACCCTTCAGGTGTGTGTTCTTGTGGACCCTGGCCGTAGCCGGTGTCGCGCTTGTAGACGACGATGCTCTTGCCGTTCATCGCGACCCGCAGGCCGGCCATGTACGGCAAATTGCCGAGCGCGTTGGCGTCTTGAAACGTCAGGGCGCCACCGTCGTTGGCTGGGTTTGTCGGCAGCAGCGACAGCTCGGCGAAAGTGTTGGGGTGTTCTTCGAGGTTTGATTGCGCGGGTTCAGAGATCGACCCTGTGTGCCCGGTGCCCGAGCTGTCGCCGTTGTAATAGTCGGTGGCGCCGACCGGGTACCAGACGCCGGGCTGCATCGACAGAGGCCGGTCCCACACTTCGCGTGCCGTGCGCGAGAGGCCCGCCGGCACGCTCACGGCGCTCACCGGTACGCCGCCGGTCTTGCATTCCGCGTGCGCCGACGGGGAGATGACGTTCACCACGAGCACGATCAGGCCGAGTACCGCGACGATCGGCACCGCGACCGTCGCGAGGATCCCGACCGCGATACCAGCATGGCCTTGGCTTTCGTTGGCGGGCATCAGTCCTGCTCTCTTCCGGCCACCGGGACGCCCTGCGCGGCAAGCTCACAGATCGCCGCCCACACGTCCCCGTTGTGCTTGGCGATCATCGCGTCCCTCGCCGGGACATCGTGCAGTTCCTCGCTGGTGAACGCCCAATACTCGGTCGGCCCGACCGGGAAGCACATGCGACCGGCGCCACGCGAACCGTTCAACCAGAGCACTTCCGCGAACCGGCCGTCGATCGTCTCGAGGTGCCCCACGATCGCGGCCTGCTCGTCGGTCAGGCCGACCTCCGCGCGGGCGAACTTCAGCTCATTGCGGCTTCGCTGCTTGAGAAAAATCGCAATCGCGTAGTTCACCAGCAGCGGGAGACCGTGCTCGGTGTGCAAGTCCGACAGTCCCTGCGAGATGATGATGAGCAGCAGTCCGAGATGGCGAGCGCGGCGTGCGAGATCGGCAAGGTAAACGCCGGCCTCGGGGGATTTGATCTTGTGCCACGCCTCATCGATCAGCAGGCAACACATCGGTGCGAGGCTCGGCACGCCCGGCTGCCCCGACAGAGGCGCGTGCTCCTCACGGTGGCGTTTCACCTCCCGCACGACGTACTCGATGAGTGCCAGCATCACCGGCCCCAAGATGGCCTCGGGTAGACGTTCGGTGTCAAAAACCAGTAGCGGGCAGCCTGTGGGGACGTTGGTCTCCCTGTCCAGCAGGTATGAGTAGGCGCCGGCGTCGCAGAACTCGCCGAGACGTTCGGCGAGGTTGCGAACCGCAGCGGCGACGTCAACCGCGCCGGCGTCGCTCTCCACCGTCGCCCTCGCCAGTAGCTCGTCGCGGAGCATCGACTCGCGCGCGGTCACACCCTGCTCGTGAGCGGTCGTGTAGACGTTGCGGATCGCTGTTGCCAGCTGGGCGCGCTCGAGGACCGTCAGGCCCTCCGCGCCCATCATCGTCGCATGAAGTGAAACGAGGAACGCAACCTTTTCCCTGGGGACCGCTGCTTGATCCGGTGTGTCCCAAGGGTTAATCGCCCGCTGCGTGTCGTCGCTGCCGATATCGAGATGCCGGGCGCCGTGAACGAGGCGAGTGAGAGTCTTGTAGTGGCCTGCTCGGTCGATCGCGAAGACCGGGCCGATGCCGAGCGCGATCGACCGGGCGATCAGCGCGTTCACCAGCATCGTCTTCCCGGACCCCGACTTGCCGCTCACAAGGAGTGTGTGGTTGTCGTGGACCCGGTCGGTCGGGTCGATGCGCTCCAGCGTTCGGCCTGGTGAGCTGAAAGCGAATGGCACACCGGACGGGCTGCCGCAGCCAGTCCCTACCAGCGGGACGCAATCCGCCACGTTCGCTGTCGCGTACACCCTCGTGTAGCCGGCGGTGTCACGGCCCAGCGGCAGAGTCGAAGGCCATAGCTTCCGCTGGTGGTGAGCACCGCGATTCACCGCCGCGTCTGAGGTTGACGACAGCGCGTCCGCGCAGAAGTCGACAGACTCCCCGAGCGCCTGCAGGTCCGGGTTCGGGCCGCACGCGCGGGGTGTCAAATAAATGCTTGCGTGGTAGAGATTCGCGCGGTCGCTGCCGGCCATGTCCCGTAGGAGGTCGGCCTGCTCGTGCTCCTGCTGGTAGCGATCAAAGTCCGGGACGCGCCCCTTCGACTCAGCGCCCCTGTTGATCGCGAACACGCGGCGGTAGCGCATCTTCAGTTTCGTTCTCTCGCGCTTGCGGTCAAGGGCACGAATATGAACCGACAAGGTGTAGGGCTGGCGACTCAACATTCCCGCGAGCAGCCAACCCATTTGTGTGTGCTCGGCCGTCGTGGCGACCCACACCGTTTGCTCGACGTCATGGTCGATTTCGACGTGATGGTGCGAGCGGTCGAAGTCCAAGGGTGACTGTGCGATCAGTCCACGCAGACGATTGGCGACCTCGCGTGCCTCACGCTCATCGACCGTGCTGTTCAGGCCGGTGAGGATTTCGGTGGTGCGCGGCGGGCGGACCGCGCGGTCGGCCTGTGTCGGGTTGAACCTGCTCCACAACAGCGACACGAACTCCTCACCGTTGATGAGATGGCTGGGGATCGACAGCGCGTCGAGCTCCGAGCGCACCATTTCGGTGTAGGCGAGGCTTTCCCGCGCGGCGCGGCGGTGCGCGCGCACGTTGCGGGTCAGCGGTCCGCTCAGCAGCCGGCCGTGACGGGGCCGCAGCTCACGCAACAGGTCGCGGCGGGAGCGGCGCGGCGGTGTATGCGGGCAGACGACGTAATAGGAGGTCTGAACGGCGGCCTGTTCGTCGGCGTGGGTCCTGAGCGTCTGCTCCATCGCCCCATACAGCCGCCACCGCGAAAGCGACAAGGGGTCAGCTGCGCCGTCCTCGAGCGACGCCGGCGGCGGACCCGAGGTGTAGCTGACATCCTTGCGGGCCGCAGCCAGAATTTCTGAGAGATTCACCGGCCGGCTGTGAACGTAAAACTGCAACCTCTGACCGGCGCGCAGACGCGCGACGAGCTGGCAGTAACCGTGCGCGATCCGGGCACGCTCCTCATCCGTGAGGATCAGCGGATTCGGCGGCGTGACACGCAGCACGCGCACAAACGCGCCCTCACGGGTGACCGCGAGCCCGCCCGGGTCGATCGCCTCGACCGCGAGGAGATCCCCGGCCTGACGGGTAGGGGCGTCTCGGTGCTTGCCTAGAGCCCCCACAGTTCCCCCAAATCCAGTGGTTCGCTCTGCGGCCGGGACCGTCCCGCCGCGCTGTCCGTCGCGTGTATGCAATAGCCGGCGGTTTCCTCGCCGGGGCCGGGGGTGAAGCGGCCGTCATTGAGCAGCTCGCCAGCGCACGCCTTCGCGTACAGCCACAGGTCAAACTCGGTGCTGGTCGCAAGAACAACCGTGCCTGCTGGGACCCCGGCGATGTAAATGGACAGAACCAGCGTGAGGTACGGTGAAAACGGTGAGACATACAGGGCGAACAGCAGCCCGCACAGAAGGCCGGTGAACACCCCGACGATCTGCGGGATGGTGAGCTCGGCGATGCGCAGCCGGTCGGTGAGATGCTTGTAGGCGGGGTGCATCAGGGCAGGAAGGGCTCGGAATCAGGGATGTCCGGCGGCTCGGCCTCTGCCGGCTCGCCGGTCGGCGATGGCTGCTCGACGAGACCGGAGCCCAGGCTGCGACCGCCAGGTGCGGCCTGCGCGGCCGGGCCTCCTTTCTCAGGCGCATCGCCGCCGTTGCCGGCCGCTGGCTCTTGTCTCGGGGGCGACGGTGGTGCCTGCCCACCAGCCGGCGCCTGCGCGCCCGTGGCAGCGCCAATACCCGGATCTGGTGCGGGCTGTGCAGCGGGGGACCCGCCAGGGTCGCCTCCAGCTGCGGGTTCCGGGCCTCCTGCTGGCGTCTCCGCTGCAGCCGCTTCGTGGCGGCGGGTCGCGGCGAGCGCGATTCCCTCCTCGACCTCCTTCATGCGGGCACTGCCGATCGTCCACAGCGCGTCGCGCTCCTCTTCGCTCCACGCCGGGTTGTGCAACGTCTGCGCGATCGAGTCGCGCAGCTTCTCGGGGTTGCCGCCGGCGATCGACGTGATCCGTGCCTGAGCCGAGGGGCGCAGCTGTCCAATCGCGTCTGCGACTTCCTCCTTGGAAGAGCCGCCGGCGTGCGCGTCGTGAAACATGCCCACGCCCGCCCGATCGATTAGTTCGGCCTGGACTGGATCGCCGCCGGCTGCCTGTTTCGCGCGGTCGGCACCGGCGCGTGCGCCCGTCGCCTCCGTGGCGCCTTCGGCTCCCGCCGCGGGCTGTTCGACCGGCCCGCCGGCAGGCTGTTCGCCCTGTTCCTCGGTGCCACCGCTCTGCTGCTCTGTCGGCGTTGCTGGCGGCTGCTCGGCCTGGGTGTCCTCGCCGGAGCCCGCTGATTGCTCGCCGCCACCGCCGGGCTGACTTGGCGAGTCGCCCTCGGGATCAATCAGCGGCGGGTCGACGCCAGGCTCGTCGCGTCCCTGGCCGAACCCGCTGCGGCCGTAGATCATCCGTCCGGCGAGGCTCCCTTCACCCGCCGCGTGCGGCGGCTTTGCCTGCTGCGGCAGATGGTCGATCACGCGCTGCGCGGTCTTCTGCCCCTCGTTCGCGGCGGCGGCGACGGTGCGCGCCGTGCCCGAAACAGCCCGCGCAGCGAACAGACCCAAGGTGACAGCCCTCCAGACCCGAGCGCCGCCGCGCCCTTCACCGGCGGGACCGATCATCACGGTCCGCATCAGAAACCGTGGAAGGCTGATGCACAAAAGCATCAGTGTGATCCCGGCAAGCGGCCGGATTACCACTGTGTCAATAATGCTGTGCGACGGCGCCCATGAGAGAACGTCCGCGTTTACTGCCGCCGCCAACGCGAACACGATCGCCCAAACGCACGGCACGAGCAACGCCACGAACATTGAACGCATCGCGGCGCTCGCAAGCCAGGACAGCTCGGGAACCGGCCACATGACGACGCACAGCGGCATCGACACGAACAGGAACATCAGCATTACGCTCAAGAGGACCTTCATCCACAGCAGTCCGATGAATACGAGCGCCCCGAGGAGCCCTATCAGGACCACGAAGATCAGCCCGAGCCCGCTGCTCAAGACGAAAGCCTCCGCACCGATCGCGAGCGCCCCGTCAAACAACGTTGCAACGCTGTTCTGGACAGCTGGGCTGCCGAGCAGCGCACTGTCGAACATCTTCGGGATCAGCACGAGCTCCCCGAAGACGCTTGGCCAGGCGCAGATGAAACCGGCCACGCCGATGACACGGGTGACGCCTTGGATTGCCTCGAAGCCGCCCGAGCCGCTGTCGCTGAGCCCGGAAAGGTAGTAACGGAAAATAGAAAGAGTGAGGACGGAGCCGAGCATCCCGATCGATAGGGCGCTCGTTGTTTGCTCTAGGGCGGCGACGTTGCCGCTGTTGAAGTTCGGGATCGCCAGCAGACCCTTGATTACGTCGGTGAGGAGCTTCGCCTCGACACCCCCGAAGATGGCCTTCAGGACGCTGAGCAGCGCGCTAGTGGCAGCTTTGAGCGGGACGCTCGCGATCGTCTTCGCGATCGGGACCGCGACCGTAACCGGATTGATCGGGGTCGGCGCGATCGAGAACGCGCTCGCGGTTGCGGCCCTAATGAGTGAAACAAGGACCGCGAGGGCCAGCATGGCGCCGGCGAGGAGCGCGGCCCTTCGTGCGCGGCGGCGCCAAGTCGCCGCCGCGCACGGGCCGTAGGGGTGCGTCTGTGGTGGGGTTGCCGGCACCGTCGCCTCTCAGGCCACCAGCCCGGAAGCGCAAGCCGCGAGGGCAAGCGCTGCGACCGTGCCTGCCAGGATCGCTCCGGCTCGGCGGTGGCCGAACATGAGAAGCCCCGCGCCGAAGATCAATGCGAGCGGCGCGATCGCCGCCAACGCCACTAGAAGCGGGGTCTCGAGATTCGCCATGAAGCCGGCGAACTGCTCGACGCCTTCAAGTTTCGTCGAGTCGGGAATTCCCAGGTCCTTGCGAAACAACATGGGCAGGAATGGGTGGGCGGCGAGCTTGAGCGAAGCGATCACGATCGCCTCGATCACGCTCACCTTCACGGCGAGCTGGACGCGGCGAGCCGCAAGTTGCTTATTGGTCATTCGGTGAACCTCCGTGTCGTCGGGTTTCAGCGCTCGAACCCGAACTCGACGCCGGTTGCCTCCCGGCTCTCGTCGGGCGGCGAATAGGTGAAAGAGCTGGAAGGCGTTGCAGGCGCGACCGACGCCGCGGTCTCTGGCACGGTCGCGACCGCGACTGTCGGCGCCGCGTTGGTGGGGTGTGCCCCCACTGCTGGCCCGGCCGGTGAGTTGTGACGCTGAGCGCGATGCGAGGTCCGCGCCGAACGCGGCGGCGCTGCCGGCGCGGGCTGAACCACAGTCACAGTGCGAGTCACGACCCGTGTGACCGTGCGCGGCGGCGACTGGTGCCCCGTACCGGTTCCCGTTACGACGCCGGTCGTGCTACCCCGCCCACAGCCGGCCGGGTTCAGCAGCAGCAGGACCAGCAGGATCGCTGCGGGCGCGAGCAAGCGAACGCGCCGAGGCGCGTGCAAGCGACGGCCCGCAAGGGCGGGGCCGATCGCTGCGCGCGCAGCGGTCAGGTACCCGACCAAGGACGGTGCGCTACGCCGTGTGCGACGTGCCGCCGGCGGCGGCGTATCGAAATCGCGCGGGAAGGCGCGGGGTGCAGCCTGCGGAGCTTCTACGCCGTCATCGGCAGGCTGGCCGGCTTCGCCGGGAGAGAAGAGATTTGCTTGGGGACTGCGGTCCAGCATCGGCGCCTCCAGATCGGTGTCTGAAGAGGAGCCGAGTGGTGCCGGCGGTTACCCCGGGAGTTGCCTTATTTTTTTGTCACGACGCATTTTTTTGTGGTGCGCGGCTGGCTATTTTTGTTCAAAGGTGAACTCGCCACGGTTGGCGCTCTGGGATTCCGACGGTTCGCTGTGCGATGGTTTCGCTGTCGGTGTCGCGACAGGAGCGCTTGGCCCTGCTGCGCGTGCGATGGCCTTTGCAGGCGTCGCCGTGCGAGTGTGTTCCATGCCGAGCTCCTCAACTGTGTGGAGGTGAGCCGGCACGACCGTGGCACGGGTCGAGGACGACTGACGGTGTCTCTTGCGGTGGGCTATGACTGGGACTGCTGTGCCCACGCTCGGGTTCGAGGCGATCCGGGCTGCGCCGGCCGGCGGCGGGGTCACTACAGCCGCCCGTCCCGGTGCCGAAGCGCTGTGGCGATGGGTGTGGTGAGTGTGGTGCGAGCTGGTGGCAGCATGGATTGACACACCGCCGACGACTGCCAGGGACACGACGACGATCGCGGCGACCTTGACAGTGCCGGCCCCGGCCGCAGCCGCTCCCGCCGTCGAGCCGCCACCGGTGGCCGCGCTGGCGCCGTGGCCGCCGAATAGGCGATGAACCGCTTCGATCGCTGTGTGAATGATCCCTGGGTGATGGTGTCCGTAGGGAACGAACCGGAATCCGAGCGGAGGCATCACGGCGGCGAGGCCTTCGAGTCCCCGCACGTAGTGGCGGCACGGCGCGCAGCCCTCGATGTGCTCGGCGACCTTGGAGTAGTCGGGGTGGTCCTCGTCGATCAGGTGCAGTGCGTATGAGCGCAGCGCTCTAGCCCACTCGCCATCGGCGCAGCCGCGTCCATCAAGGCCAGCCGCGACCGACGTGACCTTCTTCCACGCTTCGTCCATGATGCGCTGGAACTTGCGCTCGGGCATACCCAACTCTTTCGCGGCTTCTGCACGGCTGTAGCCGTGCAGAATGCAGAGAGTGACCGCCTTGCGCTCGTTGGTATTCAGGCGGTCCTTCAGACGCTCAAAAAGGCCCATCAATTTGCCGCGATCGTCGGCCTGTTCGGCGAGATCCACCTCCACAGCCTGGGTCTCGAGGTCCGCGTCCGTGTGCATTTCTGCGTGGCGGGTGCGGTGGATGTCCTTGGAACGCAGGACGGTGATGTGAACCAAAAGCGCCTTCAGGTTTTCGATTGGCTCGCCTCGCGCGACCATTTCCCACACGCCGTGCCATGCCAGGTTGTATGCCGCTTCGACATCCTTTTTGTCGAGATCAGCGAATAAGGGGCCGAGTCGACGTTCGGCGACGCCGACGACTGCGGGCATCATCGCGACGAGGTGCTCGTCCGCCAGTGCCTGGGCCTGCTCGGCCGGGGCGAGGAATCGCAGAAAGCGGGGGTTCATTTGCAATCCCCTGGCGGGCTTGTGGCGTCGGTGAGACGGTCTAGCGCGACCACAAGCGCGTTCTCGCCCATCGGCTCTGCCTCTTGGCAAACGAGGCGGACGAGGATCGGCCGCAGGTCCTCGGGCATCGCGTCAAGAGCCGCCAGCAGCTCCACGTAGATGCCTTCAGGGAGGTGCGTACGGAGGTAAGCGGCGTCCGCGTCTGAGATCAGTCGGATGCTCTCGTTCTCGTTTGGTGTCAACGCGAATCTCTCCAAGTCCATTGCTGGTCTAGGCTGCGTCGCGTTCGGGAGCGAGGACCGAAGTCCAATAAGACGACTGCTTCTGCATGATAGTAGCAGCGGGTTTTGCGCTTGCAACCACCAGTCCACATCGGCATCTACCGGCCGCGTCTTAAGCGGACGGCGCTCGCGACAAGACACCTGTTGCTATTCGGGGTCCAGTCGCGTCGCGTCATCGCCGCCCACCGCCTCGAACAGTCGGCGGGGCTCCCGCGCTCGGGAGGCGGAGGCCCATGCACGGACGAACGCGGTATCGCCGGCTGAGAGCCCTCGCCCGGTGAAGGCATACAGCCAGTGGACCAGCAGCTCCCCGGCGACGATCCAGCACGGTCCCGCGCCGTCGCCGGAGTAGTGCTGGCGGTGCTCGATCGTCTCGTCGAGGATGACGATCCCGCAGTGCACCGGGTCGGGGTATCCGATCAGCGCCCGGCCGAGCATGTTG